>JBKHXN010000056.1:0-6080 GCA_046565985.1 Gammaproteobacteria bacterium | reverse complement strand
CCGCCTGGCGCGTCAGCGCCGACGCGCACTTTGCCCTCGCGGCCTACGCCCAGGCGGAGACCGCCTATGGCGAAGAGCTGGCCCTGCTCGCGAAGAACGCGCCGGAACGGGCGGAACTCTCCGAACTGCTCGCCGCCAGCATCTACCGCCAGGGTGAAACCGCGCGCGCTGCCGACGACCTCACCCAGGCCGCATTCCATTTTCTGCGGGTTGCGCGACAGGTGCCCGATTCGCCCATTGCCGCCACCGCCGACTACGACGGTGCCGCCAGCCTCTACGATCAGAAGAACTGGGTCGCGGCGGCGGCGGCGCTGGAGAGCTTCCGTAGCCGTTACCCCGCACACCCGCTGTTGGCCGACGCCGACAAGAAACTCGCCATCGCCTACCAGCAGGCCAATCAGGCGCAGCCGGCAGCCCGTGTGTACGCGCGCATCGCGGAGCGGGCAGACGAGCCGGTGGCGGTGCGCCGCGAGGCGGCCTGGCTGGCCGCCAGCCTGCTGGATGCCGCCGGCGGAGCCGGCGCGGCGGTCGCGGCGGCGTACGCCAGCTATCTGCGCGCCCACCCGCAGCCGCTGGAGGCGGCCCAGCGTGCGCGCCTGCGCCTGATGGAACTGGCGCGCGACCAGGGCCGGCGCGGCGAGCAGCGCGAATGGCTGCAGGCCATCGTCAACGCCGACCGCGAGGCCGCGGGCAGCCGTGATGCCGCCCAGCGGGTAACGGCCGCACGCGCCGCCCTGCAGCTCGGCCAGATGGCCGCGATGGAGGCCCGCGAACTGCGCCTGCGGCTGCCCATCGAACGCTCCCTGCCCGCCAAGCAGCGCGCGATGGAAGCCGCCATCCAGGCCCTGAACCAGGCCGTGGCCTACGGCTTTGCCGAGATCACCACCGCCGCTACCTTCGAGCTGGGGGCGCTGTACCAGGATTTTGGCCGCGCCCTGATGGAGTCCGAGCGGCCGCGCAATCTGCGGGGACTGGAACTGGAACAGTACGACCTGCTGCTGGAGGAACAGGCCTTTCCCTTCGAGGAAAAAGCCATCCAGACCCATCTCGTCAATCTGCGGCGGGTCGAGCAGGGCCTCCTCGACGCCGCCGTGCGGCAGAGCTACCAGGCGCTGAGCACCCTCGCGCCCGGCCTCTACGGCAAACGTGAAAAGACACCGGAACCCTACGATGCGCTGCACTGAACGACACGGGCTGTGGCTGTGGCTCGCGCTGGGCCTGGGCGCCTGCGCGGCCCCCTCCGGCGGCCCCGCGGGCAAGCCGGCGGTGTCCAGTACGCCGGCGCCGCGGACCGCCCCGGCGCCGATCCCGGCCGCCGACGCCGAGCGCCGCCACGGCGAGGCCCTGGCGCTGCTGCGCGGCAACCAGATCTTTGAAGCCGAGGAAGCGTTGCTGGCGCTGACGCGCGACCATCCAGGCCATTCCGGCCCCTGGACCAACCTCGGGCTGCTCTACGCGCGCGGCAACCGCGCGGACGAGGCGCTCAAGGCCCTGCAGCGCGCCGTCAGCCTCAACCCTGCCAATGCCGTGGCCCATGTCCAGCTCGGCGTGCTGTACCGCGACCGCAAGCAGTACGCCCGGGCCCGCGCCGCCTACGAGACGGCGCTGCGTCTGAACCCGGAGGACCCGCTGGCGCATCTGAACCTCGGCATCCTCTACGACGCCTATCTGCAGCAGCCGGCCCAGGCCCTGCCCCACTACCGGGCCTACCAGCGGCTCGGCGGCGGCAATGACCTGCGCGTGGCCGTGTGGATCGCCGACATCGAATCGGCACTAAAATCGGAGCCACCTGCACCATGAACCGCCCCATTCTCCTTGCCCTGTGTCTGAGCCTGATCTTCACTGCCCGGGCCCAGGACGAACAGCCCGGCATCGACACCGGCACGGACACCCTGTTGCCCGCGCCTGCGGCCGCTCCCGGCGCGGCGGTGGACGCGCAGGAAGAATCCCCCATCGGGCTCTACATCATGCTCTGGCGCAACGCCGCCGCCGACCAGGATGCCGACCGGCCGGCGCGCCTGCTGCGCGAGCTGCTGCTGCCGGTGGACGAGGACGTCTTCGTCCGTCGCGTGGCCTATCAACAGTCGCTGAGCCGCGCACTGGCCGAGCGGCAGCAGGTCACCCCCGAACCCTGAGCGGCCCTGCCGCCCCTTCAATCTTTCTGAGATTTTTCTGAGGAATGAGATCCATGGACATGCTGATCACCGTATTGCGTTTCTTCCAGGAAGGCGGTGCCTTCATGTACCCGCTGCTGGGCGTGATGATCCTGGGCCTGGCGATCGCCCTGGAGCGCGCGCTGTACCTCAAGCGCGCCCGGGACGAGAACCGCCAGCTGTGGGGGCAGCTGCTGCCACTGCTCAACCGCGGCGAGCACGACAGCGCCGAGGAACTGGCCAGCCGTTCGGAGACCGCCATCGGCCGCGTGCTCGGCTACGGCCTGTCACGCGCCAAGACCGCCAGCGGCCGCGCCGAGGTGGAGATGGCCATGGAAGAATCGCTGATGGAAGTCACTCCGCTGCTGGAGCGGCGTACCCATTATCTGGCCACCTTCGCCAACATCGCCACGCTGCTCGGCCTGCTGGGCACCATCATCGGCCTGATCAAGGGCTTCACCGCGGTGGCCAACGTCAATCCGGCGGAAAAGGCCGACCTGCTCTCGGCCTCGATCTCGGTGGCCATGAACACCACGGCCTTCGGCCTGATCGTCGCCATCCCGCTGCTGCTGCTGCATGCCTGGCTGCAATCCACCGCCAATGAGCTGATCGACAGCGTGGAAATGGCCGCGATCAAGTTCCTCAACAGTTTCGGCTTCAAGCACTGAGCTGCGCATGATCGCCCGATTGCGCCGCAGCCGGCGCGCCGACGTGGCCGAGCTGAATATCACCGCGTTCATGAACCTCATGGTCGCGCTGGTGCCGTTCCTGCTCATCACCGCGGTCTTCACCCAGCTCGCGGTCAAGAACCTGGACCTGCCCGATCCCAGCCAGCCGCCGCCGGCCGAGCCGCCCAGCCCGGGGCTGGCACTGGTGATCCGCGCCAGCGGATTGCGCCTGCTCAACGGCAGCGCCGCGATCGGCGAATGGCCGCGCCAGACCGACTACGCCTTCGACGCCGTGACCGAGGCGCTGGTCGCGCTCAAGGCCAGCCAGCCGCAGGAAGAGCGCATCACCCTGCTGCTGGAGCCGGACATCCCCTACGACATCCTGATCCGCGCCATGGACGCCGTGCACTACCAGCCGCCCCAGGATGCCCGCAGCCTGATCCGCGACGAGCTGTTTCCCAAGATCTCCGTCGGTGACGCACCGGCGGCGGGCGCGCCATGATCCGCAGCGTCTCCCTGCGCACCCAGCGCCTGACGCGCCGGCTGGCCCGCAGCCGTGCCGGTGGCGGGCTGAACCTGGTGTCGCTGATGGACATCTTCACCATCCTGGTGTTCTTCCTGCTGGTGAATTCCTCGCAGGTGGAGGTGCTGCCCAGTCCGCGCGACCTGGTGCTGCCCGACTCGGTGACCACCGAAAAACCCGCCGAGCAGACCCTGCTGATGGTGACGCGGGACACGATCCTGCTCAACGGCCAGCCGGTGATGGCCCTCGCCGAGGCCGCGGCGAGCACCGCGCCGGTGCTGGACCGGCTGCGCGCGCAGCTGCTGCTCCTGCCGCTGGCGCCGGGCGCCGACGGCAGCAGCGCGCTCAACCGCGGCGAGATCAACATCATGGCCGACCGCGAGATCCCGTATCAGCTCATCAAGAAACTGATGGCGACCTGTACCGAGGCGCGCTTTGCGCGCATCTCGCTCGCGGTGGTGAGCAAACCGGCGGGCACCGGCGGATGAACGCCAGGCCCATCCACTGGCAGACCTGGGAGCTGGCCGAGGACGCCGACCAGCGCTTCCGGCGCATCGTGCTGTTCACCGCACTGCCCCTGCTGCTGCTGGCCATCGCCATCCCGTTCCTGGACCTGATCGGACTGACCCGGGGCGGCAGCGTGGAGAGCCAGCGCCGCTACGTGGACCTGCTGCCCAGCGCCGTGGAACCGGCCCCCGAGGAAACCCCCGAGACGCCCCAGCCGGAAGCCGCCACGCCGCCGGTCTCCGAGCAGCAGCGTCTGGATCAGGCCCGTCAGACCGCGGCGCGCACCGGCGTGATGGCCTTTGCCAACCAGCTGGCCAGCCTGCGGGACAGCACCCTGACCGGCCTGGATCAGCCCCAGAACCTGCGTTCCACGGAGGGCCTGTCCACCTCCGGCGAGGTCGCCGGATCGGCCATCGCCGAATCGGCCCAGGGCCGCTCCGGCGGCATCAGCGTGGCCCAGCGCAGCGCCGAAACCTCCACCCGGCTCAGCGAGCGCCAGCAGACGCGGGTGGACGCGCCCCTGAGTACCGCGCCCACGGCCAATCAGTCGGGCCAGGGTGGTGACAAACGTATCGCCGGGCGCGAGATCCAGGAGATCCAGCTGGTCTTCAACCGCAACCAGGCCGCGATCATCGCCATCTTCAACCGCGCCCAGCGCGACAACCCCAACCTGCGCGGCCGCATCCTGATCAACTTCACCGTGCAGCCCGACGGCAGCATCACCGACCTCGAACTGGTGCGCAGCGAGCTGGGCGACCCGGCGCTGGAGAAGCGCCTGCTCGCCCGCATTGCGCTGATCAACTTTGGTGCCAAGGCCGTCCCGCCGTATCCTGTACGGAACTATCCCATCACCCTTCTGTGAGTGCCTGACCATGGGTTTTCTCAGCGGCAAGAAAGCATTGATCACCGGCGTTGCCAGCGACCGCTCCATCGCCACCGGCATCGCCGAGGCCTTTCATCGCGAGGGCGCGGAGCTGGCCTTCACCTACCAGGGCGAGCGCCTCAGGGGCCGTGTCGAGGAATTTGCCGCGAGCTGCGGCAGCCGCATCGTGCTGCCGCTGGATGTCAGTGAGGACGCGCAGATCGACGAGGTCATGCAGGAACTGGGGCGCCAGTGGGGCGGTCTCGACGTGCTGATCCACTCCATCGGTTTTGCTCCGCGCGAGCAGCTCGCCGGCAAGTACCTGGACGCGGTCACGCGCGAGGGCTTCCGCATCGCGCACGATATTTCGGCGTACTCCTTCGCCGCGCTGGGCAAGGCGGCGCGCCCGCTGATGCAGGGCCGTGCCGCCTCACTGCTGACGCTGACCTACCTCGGCGCGGTGCGCGCGGTGCCCATGTACAACGTCATGGGCCCGGCCAAGGCCAGCCTGGAAGCCAACGTGCGCTTCATGGCGGCAGAGCTGGGCGAACAGGGCATCCGCGTCAACGGCATCTCGGCCGGGCCGATCAAGACCCTGGCCGCGGCCGGCATCACCGGCTTTCGCGGCATGCTCGCGCACGCCGCGCAGGCCAGCCCGCTGAAGCGCAACGTGAGCATCGAGGAGGTCGGCAACGCCGCGGCCTTCCTGAGTTCCGATCTCGCCTCCGGCATCACCGGCGAGATCCTCTACGTGGACGCCGGCTACCACATCATGGGCATGAGCTTCCCGGCCGAGGGCTGAGGCTCACACCGGGCGCAGCACGTCCTCGCCGCGCGACCTGGCGATGATCACCGCGCCGACCGTGTCGCCGAACACATTGACCGCAGTGCGGCACATGTCGAGGATGCGGTCCACCGCCAGGATCAGCCCGACGCCTTCCAGGGGCAGGCCGATGGCGCTGAGGATGACCGCGATCGCCACCAGGCTGGCCGAGGGAATGCCCGCCACGCCGATGGAGGTGATCAGCGCCAGCGTCACCACCACGAACTGGGTGAACAGGCTCAACTCCAGACCGTAGGCCTGGGCAATGAACAGCGCCGCGGCACACTCGTAGAGCGCGGTGCCGTTCATGTTCACCGTGGCGCCCAGCGGCAGCACAAAACCCGCCACCTGCGGCGATACCCCGGCGTGATTCTGCACGCGGTCGAAGGTCACCGGCAGCGTCGCGGCCGAAGAACTGGTGGAGAACGCCGTGAGCAGCACCGGCGAAGTGGCGCGGAAATGCGCCAGCGGCGACAGGCCCATCAGCCTGAGCAGCAGCGGCAGCCAGACCAGGGTCTGGATGAGCAGCCCCAGCAGCACGCAG
>JBKHXN010000055.1:0-8956 GCA_046565985.1 Gammaproteobacteria bacterium | reverse complement strand
AGGATGATGAGCATCAGCTTGCGCTTGCCGTAGATGATGGGCTCGACGACTGCGAGAATTTTTTCCTGCATGCCGCCGGCGGGTGCGCTGGATGGAGCTGCCATGAATCTCCCCTTGATCTCTTGTTAGGTCTGGTGCAAGAAAGGTCTTACTGGAAGGCAGCGCGCTGCACGCCGGATTCACCCACGGCCAGCATCGCGTCGCCAAAGCTGATCACCGCCGACAGCGGCGTGCCGGTAGGCGTCTTGACCACCTGCGGCGGACGGATGCCATCGGTGAGGATCACGGTGCCGTTGAGGCCGACCAGCGCCATGCGCCCGTCGGGCAGTGTGGTACCGCCGAACATGGTGGCCACGGTGCCGGTCTGCAATTCGGTCCACTCTCCGCGCACATCGGTTGCGGTATAGACCGTACCGCGCAGGCCGTAGATGAGGGCCCCGGAGTTGCCCATCGGCAGCGCTCCGAAGAAGGAGCTCTCGTAGGGGGACTCCAGGCGTTCCCAGGTCTGGCCCTGGTCGGCAGAGACGCCGAGCATACCCATCTCGCCGGCGATGAACAGCTGGCCGTCGGCCAGGCGGGTGATCGAATTGAAGTGCACCTCCTCGTCCCGGATCGCAGGAGCGTCCACCTCGCTCCAGGAGTCTCCGCCGTCGAAGGTCTGGTACATCAGGCCGTAGGCGCCCACGGCAAAGCCGCGCTCGGTGTCGAGGAACAGCACGTCGAGGAAGGGGTATTCCAGCTCCGGCTCGAAGTTCTGCAGGACCCAGGTCTGGCCGCCGTCCTGCGTACGCAGGATGGTGGCATCATGCCCCACCACCCAGCCGTTCTGGGCATCCACGAACTGCACGGCGGTGAGCGGCGCGCGCACCGGCACCGGGGCCTGCGCCCAGTCGTTGCCGTTGGCCGAAAGCAGGATATGCCCGCGGTCGCCCACGGCGACCAGGCGTTCGCCGGTATTGGTCACGTCCAGCAGCAGGGACTTGGACGCCAGCGGCATCATCTCCGCCGGGCGCGGCTTGACCGGCGCGGCGGCCTCCTCGTCCTGTGCAAACACACTGCCGGCTGACAGCAGCGTCAGCACGCAGAGCAGGGTTGGAACGCCTTTCGGGTATCGCCTCATGTCACGCACTCCCGGAATGACAGCATGCACAGCGGCACACTGCTGTTGTAGTGATGGTGGTGGTGGAACAGATGATCTTGGGTACCGCCGTGCGGGGCGTGCGCGTTGCCGTTCGCGCCGCCCCGCCGGTATTTACTTGGTGGACAGCTTGGAGACGTTGGACGGATCAAAGTAGCGCACGTCGAAATCCTGCGCCGCGTTCTCCGGGTCTTCGTTGTTCAGGGCCTGCACCAGATAGCGGTTGTTCTGCAGGTCGTACACGGTCTCGCAGATCGGGCTCTCGTAGAGCTTGTCGTAGGCCATCACGGTGTGGGTTTCCTGGAAGCGCCACAACTGGTCGCGGGCGTCGTAGATGTCCACCAGGCGGATCTGCCAGCCGTCCTCGTCCACGTAGAAACGGCGCTTCTTGTAGATGTGGCTGGTGCCGCTGCGCAGGCTGGCCTCCACCACCCACAGGCGGCGCAGCTCGTAGCGCGTCAGGTCCTGGTTGATGTGGCTCTTCTTGACGATGTCCTTGTACTTGTACTGGTCCGAGTGCAGCACGTAGGAGTTGGCCGGTACGTACATCTCCTGCTTGCCCAGCAGCTTCCAGTCGTAACGGTCCATGGCGCCGTTGTAGGTATCGGTCTGGTCGTTGGTGCGCAGGCCGTCCGAGGCGGTGCCCGGGTTGTCGTAGCCCACGTTGGGCGCACGGCGCAGGCGCTTCTGGCCGGGGTTGTACTGCCAGGCGCGGCGCGCCTCCTTGACCTGGTCCATGGTCTCGTGGACCAGCAGGATGGTCCCGGCCAGACGCGGCGGCGCGGTGGTCACCTGCAAGAAGTAGAACAGCACGTTGTTGAGCGATTCCGGCGTGGCGCCCGGCTCGCTGTAGGTGAATTTCACGTCCTCGCGGATCTTCACGCCATTGAAATCACCGCCGGTGGTCACCGCAAACTGGTTGTTCCAGCGCACCAGGGAGACATCACGGAAGCGCACCTTGTGGTTCCAGATCACCTCGTGGCCGTTCTTCGGGATCGGGAACGGGATGCCCACCGAGGCCCCGGCCAGCGCCTCGCCATTGCCTTCCAGCGTGGCGTTGGCGGCGTTCTTCAGGGTGGCGTCGTAGATGAACTGCGGATTGGCGAAGGTGCGCCGGGTGTTGTAGACCGGCATCTTGTAGGAGTCGGGAAACTTCTCGAACAGTGCCAGCTGGCCGGCCGAGAGCCGCGACTGGTACTGCGCGAGATTGGCCTTGGTGATGGTGAAGGCCGGCTTGTCCTCAGGGAAGGGATTGATGTAGCGCGTCCCGGTACCCTTGTAGCCGGCGGGAGGCTGGGTCAGCCCCCCGTTCCAGGCGGGGATGCTGCCGTCCGCATTGCCTGCCTTCTCGGCGCCGATGGGGGTGAGTTCCTTGCCCAGCTTGGCCAGCCCCGCCGGGCCGACCTTGGCCACGGCCCCCACAGACACCACGGCGGCCACGAGGGCCGCCGGAATGCAGTACAGGTATTTCATTCAATCACCTCTGAAGATGTGTGAGACGCGGCAGGCTCAGAACTGGTAGCCCAGCTGCAGGAAGACGTTGTCGCGGTCGCGCAGGGCATCGCGATTCTGGCCACCGGTGAACCAGGTGTAGCGCAGCTCGCCGACATAGCGCGACAGGTAATCGAAGCGGATGCCCGAAAGAATCTGCTTGCGGCCTTCCACGAAGTTCTGGCCCAGACCGGGGCCCACGCCCTCGATGTCATGGAAGAAGGCGTTGAGCAGTTCGATGTTGGCGCCGAACAGCGAGTTGTCGAAGCGCGTCAGCGTCAGCAGGCGGTAGCCGTAGGACTCCTTGGTGCCAAAGCCCTTCACGTCCAGGCCCAGCTGCGAGGTCGGGTTCTGGCGCAGGCCCGGCAGGGTCTTGGCGGGGTCGAAGCTATTGGGATCGTTGGGATCCAAGCGGATGTCCCGCGGGTTGATGCCGGTGGTGCCGTCCGCGCCCACGGAGATGTGGGTGTCGGTGCCCGCGCCGTTGGACTGGAACTCCGACAGGTCCGGGTAGTCCGGCAGATGGGTGTAGCCCATCTCGAACAGGATGGTCATCTGCGAGGCGCCGAAGGGATTGTCACCACCACCCAGCAGGCGCAGGAAGGTCAGGTTGGCCTGGCCGATCTTCATCGGCTCCCAGCCGCGGATGTATTCATTACCGCCAGATCCAGGCACGAAGGGATTGTTGCGGTAGTTGGTCTCCAGGAAGTCCGGCACCGCGGCGCGGCGGCCGGGGATGACGGCGGCGCCCACGTCGAAGTTGTCGGTCGGGAAGGCCGGCTGCAGCAGGGCAAACACCAGATCGGTGGACTGCGCCTGGATGGGCAGGTTCTCGCGCCAGGCATATTCACCGGAGATGGCGTAACCGCCCAGGGTGGTGTTGAAGGACATGCCGTACATGCGGATGTCTTCCGGGTATTCCACGATCAGGCGCGCGGTATCCACCGGGATGGGCTCTCTGCCGGCCGAGGTACAGGCCGCGCCGAAGGCAGCGAGGTTGGTGGCAGCGGCACCGGTATCGGCGGGGATACAGGTCTCCAGCGCCGAGAAGCCGCTGATGGACGGCACGCGAGCATGGTAGTTGGCAAAGTACAGGCCCACTTCCGTGCCGCCATTGAAATTCTCGAGGAAGAACTTCAGCGCCGCGCCGTACTGGCCGCCGTCTTCCGGCTCGCGCCGGCGCTCCTCGGCCAGGTCACGGTAGATGGTGCGGCTGGCGTTGGAACCAAGCGAGCCGATGGGGTCGTTGGGGTTGTCCGAAGGCACGTACAGGCCGATGAAGCCGGCCGGGTAGCGCGGATCATTGGTGGGGATGCCCGGATCTTCCGGCGCCTTGGAGAAGGACAGCATGGCGTACTGGCCACCTTCGCCGAGGGTATCGGACTGCGAGAAGAAGCTGCCCACCGGGTCCACGATCACCGGCTTCCACTCGTACTGGTAGAACATCTCCAGGTTCACGCTGCGCAGCAGCTCGGCGTTGATCACCACCATGCCCTGCGGCTGCTGGAGTTCCTTCAAGTCAAAGCCGGGGATGCGCAGCAGCGCCTGGTCGGCCGGGTTGATGGAGTTGAGCGAGTTGGCGAGCAGGAAGCTGGATTCACCCCAGTTCAGTACCTGATTGCCGACCTTGACGCTGACGAAGCGGTCGAACACGTCGAAGCTGCGGCTGATGTTGTAGTCGAGAAACTCGGTACGCACGCTGATGACGTCCTTGCCGGCCTCGGGGAATTCCGTGCGGCGAGCCTGCAGGGTGGTATCCGGGTGGGTTTCCAGCAGATCGTCGTAGTTGCTGTCGAACAGCAGCAGCGAGCGGGCAAAGATGTTGAAGCCGTACAGCTCGGTGTTGAAGTCGGTGGTGATCTTGGCCGCGGCGTGCACCACGTCGCCCTTGTCGAAGTTGAGGTTGCCGTTGTCGGCGTTGGGCGTGAACGAGCCCGGCGCGTTGACGAAGGCGATATTGGACGCCGAACTCAGGGCCGGATCGCCGCCCACCCCGTTGCTGGTGGTGCAGGTGTCGCCACTGAATGTGTTGTTGCCGCGGGTCGTGTCCGGCCCGCTGACCCCGTCGTCCCCGACGCGCGCGACGCAGAGGCCTGGATCAAGGTTGGACTTGCCGATGTTGCTGATGTCGCGATCCTGCATGCGCAGCATGGCACCGACGGTAAACAGGTTCTCGATGCGGAAGACGTTATCCCCGATCTGGAACTGGAAGGCACTGGCCGGCGTGGCGGTGAACAGTGCAACGGCGCTGGCAAGGCCCAGCGGACGGAAGCAGCGGCGAAGGCGAGAGTTGAGCATCCTCATTTTTCCCTGTTTGTATGAATCTGGTACGGACAGCGTGCTAAGACCCGTTGGATGACGCTCATGCGACCGCGCACGCGAGCCGGCGACGCACATCCCCAGGATGCGCGGCCGTTATGGAATGAATGAAAGTGCACTGCACCGTCTCTCTCCATCCTCGCCGTTGACGACGCTTGGCCCGCGTCACTTATTTGTTTCATGGACCGCAGCCACCGGTTATTTCGGTAACCATGAAATCTGTCACACGTTTTAACAGACGGCCTTGACCGGCGCAAGGCAATCCGCGGCCCCGATCGCGCGACGGCACTTGGTATCCGCGCTGCCCTGGACCCTCCACACCAGTGTCGCCATGCGCCCGCAGCGGGGCTCGCGGCGGTAGGAGTAAAAACGTGTGGGATCGGCGAGCGTGCAGTAGCCGCCGCCATGGATCTGCCGGAGCCCGGCGCCCTGCAGGCGCAGCCGCGCCAGGGCGTAGAGATCGGCGTACCACTGGCCGGGCGTGCCGGCCGGGACGAAGGCCCCGGCAGCGGCGGACTGCGCGGCCAGAAAGGCCGTGCGCACCGGCTCGCCCACCTCGAAGGCCTGCGGGCCGATGGCGGGCCCCAGCCAGGCCATCAGCTGCGCAGGCGGCACGGCCATGGCCTGGACGGTGGCCTCCAGTACCCCCGCGGCCAGACCCCGCCAGCCGGCGTGTGCCGCCGCGACCACGGTCCCTGCCCGGTCGCAGAACAGCACCGGCAGGCAGTCCGCGCTCATCACCACGCAGGCCAGGCCCGGCTGGCGGCAGACACTGGCATCGGCGGGCCGGAGCGGCTCCGGCGGCAGTTGCAGCACCCGCCGGCCGTGGACCTGCTCCAGCCAGACCGGCTCGGCGTCCAGTCCCAGATGGCGGCAGAGCAGCTGGCGGTTGGCCTGCACCGCCGCCGGATCGTCGCCGACGTGGGTGGCGAGATTGAGCCCGGCGTAAGGGCCCTGGCTGTAGCCGCCGCCGCGGGTGGTGGCCACCGCCCGCACACAGCCGGGCGCCGGCCAGTCCGGGACGATCAGCTCCGGCACGGGCGCCTCGCTCACCGGCGCGGGTCCTGTTCGCGCAGCAGCGCCAGCAGGGCCTGCATGTCGGCCGGCGGCTCGCGGGTGATCTCCAAGGGCTTGCCGCTCAGAGGGTGGGCCAGCGCCAGCTCGCGGGCGTGCAGCGCCTGCCGCGGGAAGGCCTTGAGCGCGGCGCGCAGGCTGTCGGGCAGGCCCTGGCCGCGCACCGCCTCGCCGCCGTAGACGCTGTCGCCGACGATGCTGTGGCGCAGGTGCGCCATGTGGACACGGATCTGGTGCGTGCGTCCGGTTTCCAGCCGCACCCGCAGATGGGTGTGATGCCCGAAGTGGGCGTGGACGCGGTAGTGGGTGGTGGCCTCGCGCCCGCCGCGGTCCAGCACCGCCATCTTCAGCCGGTCACGCGGGTGACGGCCGATGGGGGCCTCCACCGTACCGCCCGCCACCAGGCTGCCCTGTACCACCGCGTCGTATTCCCGGCGGATCTCGCGCGCGGCCAGCTGCGCCACCAGCCGCGCGTGCGCGCTGAGCGTGAGCGCCACCACCAGCAGGCCGGAGGTGTCCTTGTCGAGCCGGTGGATGATGCCGGCGCGCGGCACCGCGGCGGTCTGCGGCAGGTGGTAGAGCAGCGCATTCTGCAGGGTGCTGGCGCGCTGGCCGGCGCCCGGATGCACGGTCAGCCCGGCGGGCTTGTGGATGATGGCCAGCGCGGCGTCCTGGTGCACGATCTCCAGCGGCAGGTCCTGGGGCTTGACCTCGGTATCGGGCTCCGGCTCGGCGTCGAGCAGCAGCAGGCTGCCGGCGGTGACCGGCGTGCGGACCGCGGTGACCGTCTGCCCGTCCACCTGCAGGCGCCCGCCCGCGATCCACTGCTGCAGGCGGGAGCGCGAGTAGGCGTCGAACAGCTTGGCGCAGGCCACGTCCAGCCGGCTGCCGGCCAGGGTTTCCGGAACCTCGGCGCTGAACTGGAGGTCTTCTTCGTCGGCAGGGAGTGCTGTGTTCATCCGCTATACTCGCAGTCTTTACTGAATATCTGGCTGTTCATGAAAAAAATCATTCCTCACACGGCGGTGGCCGTGCTGATCTGCACGGTGGCGGCCTGTGCCAGTGACCCGGGCGTGCTGCCCCCCACCAACCCCTTCGACCGTGGCCGTGTGACCCAGCGTGAACTGCGCCTGGAAGCCGAGGGATTGTACAAAGCCGCCCGGCAGTCGCTGGAATCCTCGGACTTCGTCCTGGCCATCGAGCGCTACAACCAGGTGGTGGCGCGCTACCCGTTCAGCGCCTACGCCATCCAGGCCGAGCTGGAGCGCCTGTACGCCTATCACCGCAACTTCGAGAACGATCTGGCCGTTGACGCCGCCGACCGCTTCCTGCGCGACCATCCGCGCCACCCCTTTGCCGACTACGTGCACTATCTCAAGGGCGTGGTGAACCAGAGCCGCGAGGACAGCTTTGCCGCCTCGCTGGGCTTTGACAGCACCAAGGAAGACGTGAGTTACGCCCGGCGCGCCTTCGATGATTTCTCCCTGCTGGTGCAGAAGTATCCGGACAGCCGCTACGCCGCCGATGCCCGCCAGCGCATGGTGTATCTGCGCAACCGCATTGCCGCCAACGAGCTGCACGTGGTGCGCTACTACCAGAAACGCGGCGCCGATCTGGCCGCCGCCCGGCGCGCCGAGCAGGTCGTGGCGCGTTACCCCGGCACCCCCGCCGCACGCCAGGGGCTGATCCTCATGGAGCAGAGCTACCGCCGCCTGGGCCTGACCCAGCAGGCCGACGACGCGCAGCGCCTGATGGCCGCCAACGGCGTGGACCCGGTGCGCGACAACGTGCTGCCCGACCCGCCGCTGCAGCGCCTGGGCGAGCTGACGCTGGAACTCATGTTCCCGCCACGCGAGGCCGAGTAGCGCCTCAGATATCCCCGTACACCGCGGTGATCGGGTAGCGCCGCTCGCGGCCAAACGCGCAGCGCGTCACCTTGGGCCCCGGCGGCGCCTGCCGGCGCTTGTACTCCGAACGCCGCACCAGCGCCGCCACCCGCTGCACGGTGGCCGCGTCAAACCCCAGCGCGACGATCTCCGGAATGGAGCGCTGCTCCTCCACATAGTGCTGGAGCAGCGGGTCGAGCACCTCGTAGGGCGGCAGCGAATCGGAGTCCTTCTGGTCGGGGCGCAGTTCCGCGCTCGGCGCGCGGGTCAGCACCCGTTCCGGAATCACCGCCCCCTGGCGGTTGCGCCAGGCGGCCAGCCGGTACACCAGGGTCTTGTAGCAGTCCTTGATCGGCGCAAAGCCGCCGCACATGTCGCCGTAGAGGGTGGCATAGCCCACCGCCATCTCGGACTTGTTGCCGGTGGCGAGCACCACGTGGCCAAACTTGTTGGACAGCGCCATGAGCAGGGCGCCGCGGCTGCGCGACTGCAGATTCTCCTCGGTCAGGTCCGGGGCGCGTCCGGCAAACAGCGGCGCCAGGGTCTGGGTGTAAGCCGCAAACGGCGCCTCGATGGGCAGCAGGCTGTAGCGGATCCCCAGGGCCTCGGCCTGCAGGCGGGCGTCGTCGTTGGACATGGCCAGCGTGTAGCGCGAGGGCATGGAAACCGCCCAGACCCGCTCGGGGCCGAGTGCGTCGGCGGCGATGGCGGCGACCAGCGCCGAATCCACACCGCCGGACAGGCCCAGCAGCGCGCCGGGAAAGCCGTTGCGGTTCACGTAATCGCGCGTCGCCTGCACCAGCCCCCGATAAACGGCGGCGTCCGCTTCGGGTTGCGGCGCGAGCGCGCCGCCCAGGCGACCGTGGGCGTCCAGCTGCACCGGGTAGATCCCCTCCTCGAACAGCGGCGCGGCGAAGGCCAGCGAGCCGTCGGCGCGTACCGCGAGCGAATCCCCGTCGAACACCACCTCGTCCTGGCCGCCCACGCAGTTGACGTAGAGCACCGAGAGCCCGGTCTCGGCCACCCGCATGTCGAGCACGCGCCGGCG
>JBKHXN010000054.1:0-19474 GCA_046565985.1 Gammaproteobacteria bacterium | reverse complement strand
GGACACCCGGCGTGCGCGAACCCGGCCCGGAGGCCAAGGGCGCGATCATCGGCTTTGGCGACGTGCACACCCGTGCGCATCTCTACCGCGCCATTCTGGAGGGCCTGGTCTATGGGCTGCGCGCCGGACGCGAGCAGATCGAGCAGCGGCTGCGCCATCCGATCCGCCGCATCGTGGTGGCCGGTGGCGGCGCCCAGAGCGAGGCGGCGATGCAGATCACCGCCGACATCATGGGCCTGCCGGTGGAGCGGCCCGCGCTGCACGACACCTCGGCGCTGGGGGCGGCGATCAACCTGGCGGTGGGCCTGCACCTGTATCCGGACTACACCAGCGCGGTCCAGGCGATGACGCGCAGCGGCCGGATCTTCGCGCCCGATCCGGCTGCGAGCCGCGTCTACGACGCCCTCTACCGCGAGGTGTACCGAGGCCTCTACCCGCGCCTCAAGCCCCTGTACGAACGGATCCGCGCGATCACCGGCTACCCGCCCTGAGACCGCCGCGCCGCCGCAGACCCAGCGCGACGCCCTGCCGCGGAGCGGGGCTCAGGGGGTCTGGCCGGCGCCGGTCGGGTCCAGGTGCCAGGCGCTGGGCGGCAGGCTGCCTTTCCAACCCGCCTTGCGGTGTTCGGCGCTGACGTGGGTGTAGATCCCGCCACGCACGTTGAAGACCGCCGTCAGCCGCATGTAGCGCGGCCGGGTGGCCTTGACCAGATCGTCGAGGATGCGGTTGGTGACCGCCTCATGGAAGCAGCCCTCGTCACGGAAGCTCCAGACATAGAGCTTCAGGGACTTGAGCTCCACGCATTTGCGGTCCGCCACGTATTCCAGGTACAGGGTCCCGAAGTCCGGCTGCCCGGTCTTGGGGCACAGGCAGGTGAACTCCGGAATCCGCATGCGGATGGTGAAATCCCGCCCCGGCGCGGGATTGGGGAAGGTTTCGAGCGTCTTGCTGGGCTGGGTGGTCATCAATCGGGTCCGCGGGTGGTCGCACGAGGCGCCCGTAATTTACACTAGCCGGATCAGTCTCGACGGCGCCGCCGTCCCATAACCAGAACGATACATGCGCCTGTCTGGCATCAAACTCGCCGGCTTCAAGTCCTTTGTGGATCCCACGCAGCTGCCGCTGCCCTCCAACCTGACCAGCGTGGTCGGGCCCAACGGCTGCGGCAAGTCCAACATCATCGACGCGGTGCGCTGGGTGCTGGGCGAGGCCAGCATGAAGAACCTGCGCGGCGCGGATTCCGAAGACGTGATCTTCAACGGCTCCAAGACGCGCAAGCCGGTCGGCCGTGCGGCGGTGGAACTGCTGTTCGACAACAGCGACGGCCAGATCGCCGGGCCGTTCGCCGCCTATGCGGAGATCTCCGTGCGGCGCGAGCTGACCCGCGACGGCAATTCCCAGTACTTCCTCAATGGCCGCAAGTGCCTCAAGCGCGACGTGACCGACCTGTTCCTCGGCACCGGCCTGGGCGGCAAGAACCAGTACGCGATCATCGAGCAGGGCATGGTCTCGCGCATGATCGAGGCCAAGCCGGAAGAACTGCGTCAGTGGCTGGAGGAAGCCGCCGGCATCTCCAAGTACAAGGACCGGCGCAAGGAAACCGAATCGCGCATCCGCGGCACGCGGGAGAACCTGGCGCGTCTGAACGACCTGCGCGCCGAACTCACCGCGCGTCTGGAAGTCCTGGGCAAGCAGGCCGCCAATGCCGAGAAATACCGTGAACTGAAGAACCAGGAACGCGAGCTGCGCGCGCAGATTCTCGCGCTGCGCGCCCGCGGGATCGCCGAGCAGTCGGTGAGCCACCAGCAGCAGATCGAGGCGGCCGAACAGGCCCTGGCCCAGGCCCGCGAAGCGCTGAACCAGACTGCTGCGGAGCGCGCCCGCGCCGAAGCGGCCCAACGCCAGGCGCAGCAGCTGATCGCGCAGGAACAGAGCAAGGTCTATGAGGCGGAAGGTGCCCAGGCCCGCGCCGAGCAGAACCGCCAGCACGCGCTGGAACTCAAGCAGCTCAAGGCCCGCGAGCTGGAGACCCTGTTGCGCAACATCGCTGATCTGGAGGCCCGCGGCCAGCGTGAGGAACAGCGCATGGCCGAGGCGGCCCGCCAGCTGCAGGCGCTGGACGCGCAGGCCACCGACGCGGCCAGCCGCGAAGCCCAGGCCCAGTCGGCGCTGATCGAGGCCGAGGACACGCTGCAGCAGGAGCAGCGCCACTGGGACCGCTTCGTCCACGACGCCGAGGCGCCGCTCACCCAGACCGAGGCCGAGCGCGTGCGCGTGCAGCAGCTCGACCGTGCCCGCTTCCAGACCGACGAGCGCTGCAAGCGGCTGGAATCCGAGTACGCCGCCCTCAACCCGCAGCCGATCCAGGACAGCCTGGTCGAGGTGGACCGTGATCTGGCGCAGCTCGCCCAGCAGCTCGGCGATGGACAGGCGCGCCTGCAGAACCTGGACCAGGAACTGCAGGCCATGCGCGAGCAGCGCGCCGGCCAGGACGCCGCCCTGCACGAGTCCCGCCAACAGCTGCAGTCCGCGCGCGGGCGCATGGCCTCGCTGGAAACCCTCCAGCAGGCAGCCCTGCGCGAGGACGATGCAGAGCTGAGCCATTGGCTGCAGCAGCAGGGCTGGCACCAGCATCCGCGCCTGGCCTCGCAGCTGCAGGTGGAGCCAGGCTGGGAAGCGGCCGTGGAGCATGTCCTGGAAGGCCTGCTGCAGGCGCCGCTGCTGCCCGATTTCATTGCCCAGTCACAGCGCCAACCCCAGGGTCCCAAAACCGGTGCTGTGCTGCTGGATGCACAGAGCGGCCAGCCGCGTGGCGGGCTGGCGGCCAAGGTCACCGGCCCCCAGGCGGTACTGGATTGGCTATCCCTGATCCGTCCCGTGGACAGCGAAGCCGAAGCGCTTGCACTTGCCGCGCAATTGTCACCGGAACAATCGGTCATCACCGCGCAGGGCACCTGGCGCGGGCGTCACTGGGTCCGCCATCCGCGTACCGGAGACCAGCAGA
Source organism: Gammaproteobacteria bacterium (assembly GCA_046565985.1). Classification (GTDB taxonomy): domain Bacteria; phylum Pseudomonadota; class Gammaproteobacteria; order Nevskiales; family Nevskiaceae; genus Polycyclovorans. The sequence goes on along the minus strand of JBKHXN010000054.1, from coordinate 16,470 downwards.
GCGGTGTCATCGCGCGCGCCCAGCTGCTCAAGCAGCTCAAGCTTCAGGTGGACGCACAGACCCGCGAAGTCAGCGAGCGCGAGCAGGCCGCCCAGCAGTCCCGCGAGCGTGTGCAGGGCCTGGAGGCCGAGCGCAGTGAACTGGCGGCCCAGGTCGATCAGCTGCGCAGCCGGCACGGCCAGCGGCTGGCCTTTCGCCAGGCCCAGGCCGTGCGTCTGGAGCAGATGCAGTCGCGCCAGCAGGCGCTGGGCAGCGAGCTCGATACCCTGCGCGCCGCCCGCGCCCAGCAGGAGCAGGAACTCGAGGCCGCGCGCACGCGGCTGGTGTCGCTCGAAGACGTGGCCGAACAGCTGCGCCAGCAGCGCACCCAGCTGCAGCAGTCCCTGGCCCGGGCGCGCGACCGCGTGCAGCACGCGCGCAGCCAGCTTGGGCAGGCGCAGACGGCCCGCAATGAACTGCAGATCCAGCTCGCCGGCCGGCGCTCGGCGCTGAGCGCGCTCGAGCAGACTCACGCCGAGGTGCTGGCCAGCCGCGAGGCCCTGCTGGCGCAGCGCGGCGAGTTTGAACAGCAGGCGGCGGCCCAGGATGTCCCGCTGCAGGCGCTCGCCGACGCAGTGGAGGCGGCCCGTCAGGCGGCCGATGCGGCGCGCGAGGCCCTGCGCCAGACCCGTCAGCAGGTGGAGGCGGTGGAGCAGGGACTGGTGGCGGCGATCGAAGCCCTGCGCACCGCCGAGCAGACCCGCGACAGCCGTCTGGAACAGCTGCAGCAGACGCGGCTGGAGTTCGAGAACCTGCGCGCCCGGGGCGAGGCGCTGGATGCGCAGATCCGCGAAACCGGGCTGGACCGCGATGCGCTGGTCGCCGCGCTGCCGGCCGAGGCCACGGCCGAGGTCTGGGAAGAGCGTCTGGCCGGCGTACTGCGCCGCATCGAGCGGCTCGGGCCGATCAATCTGGCGGCGATCCAGGAGCTGGAGGAAGCCAGCGAGCGCGACCGCTACCTCACCGCCCAGCACACCGATCTGCACGAGGCGCTGGAAACCCTGGAAGCCGCGATCCGCAAGATCGACACCGAGACCAAGGAGCTGTTCAGGACCACCTTCGACCGGGTCAACACCGTTTTCATCGAGCGTTTCCCCAAGCTGTTCGGCGGCGGCGAGGCCTATCTGGAACTGACCGGGGATGACCTGCTGGAAACCGGCGTGCGTGTCATGGCGCGCCCCCCCGGCAAGCGGAATTCCTCCATCCAGATGCTGTCCGGCGGCGAGAAGGCGATGACCGCCGTGGCACTGCTGCTGGCGCTGTTCCAGCTCAACCCCGCGCCGTTCTGTCTCATGGACGAGGTGGACGCGCCGCTGGACGATGCCAATGTCGGCCGTTTCTGCGAAGTCGTGCGGGAAATGTCGGACAACGTGCAATTCATTATCATTACCCACAACAAGATCACCATGGAACTGGCCGCGCAACTGCACGGCGTGACCATGCAGGAGCCGGGCGTCTCCCGGCTCGTGAGCGTGGACGTCGAGCAGGCCGTGGCCCTCACCGGTCAGACCGAGACGAGCGAATGAGCGTACTGCAGTGGGCCTTGCTGATACTGGGCATGGTGGCCGTCATCGCCATCTATGTCATCAGCCGGCGCGAGAAAGACCGCGCCGCGCCGCCCGCTCCGCCACCCGCCCGCCCGCCGCCGCCGGCCGCCGGCAACCAGATGGACATCTTCGGCGGCAGCGGGCAGTTCGACGAATTCGGCGTCGGCAAGCCCCGCAAGCGCACGCCGCCCAGCCTCAATCCCTCGGCGCCGCCGGCCGCCACCGCCCCGGCGGCCACGCCGCCCACGCCCGCTGCGCGCCGGCCCGCACCGGCCGCCAAGCCCACCGCCGCGGCCCCGCCCGTGCCGCCTGCCCAGTCTCGCCTGCCGGTGGAGGAGCGCGTCTTCGCCCTGCTGATCGCCGAGCGCGAAGGCGCCGCCATACTGGGGCCGCGCATCCACGAGGCGCTGGCCGAGGCGGGGCTGGTCTATGGCGCGCGGCACATCTATCACCGCATGGCGCAGGGCAGCAGCCAGTACAGCGTGGCCGGCATCATCAAGCCCGGTGAGCTCAAGCCCGAGGACGCCGGGCAGTTCTCGTCCCCGGGGCTGACCATTTTCATGATGCTGCCCGGCCCGAAACAGCCGCTCGCGGTATTCGACGACATGCTGGCCACCGCCCGCAGGCTGGCCACGCGGCTCAACGCCGAGGTCTTCAACACCCGCCGCCAGCCGCTGGACGATGCCGCCGCCGCCCAACTGCGCGCGGAAGTGGAGCGCTGGGCCCAGGCCCAGGGACTCGCCTGAGCGTGAAACCCGGGCAAAGGGCTGCCGAACTGCGCGCCGCCCTGCATCGGCACAATTACCAGTACTACGTCCTCGACGACCCGCAGATTTCCGACGCCGAGTACGACGCCCTGCTGCGCGAGCTGCAGGCGCTGGAAGCCGCGCACCCGGAGCTGCGCGTGGCGGATTCGCCCACGCAGCGTATCGGGGCGCCGCCGCTGGCGGGCTTTGCCCCGGTGCGCCACCGGGTGCCCATGCAATCGCTCCAGAACTGTTTTTCCGCCGCCGAGCTGGCCGATTTTGACCGCCGCGTGCGCGAGGCCCTGGGGCGGGAGCAGGTGATCTATGCCGCCGAGCCCAAGCTCGACGGTCTGGCCGTGAGCCTGGTCTACGAGCAGGGCGTCTTCATCCAGGGCGCGACTCGCGGCGACGGCAGTACCGGCGAGGATGTCACCGCCAATCTGCGTACGCTGGGGAGCATTCCGCTGCGCCTGCAGGCCGAGTCGCCGCCGGCCTGGCTGGAGGTGCGCGGCGAGGTCTATCTGCCGCACGCCGGGTTCCGCCGGCTCAATGAACAGGCCGCCGCGCGTGGCGAGAAGCCCTACGTCAATCCCCGCAATGCGGCGGCCGGCAGTCTGCGGCAACTCGATTCACGCATCACCGCACAGCGGCCGCTGCACTTCTGCGCCTACGCCATCGGCGGTATCGAGGGCGCCGGTCTGCCCGCCACCCATCTGGACCTGCTGGCACAGCTGCGCGCCTGGGGCTTCCCGGTCTCGGCCCTGGCAGAGCGGGTCTGCGGGGTGGTCGGCTGCGAGGCCTACTACCAGCGCCTGCTCGCGGCGCGCGCGCAGCTGCCGTTCGACATCGACGGTGTGGTCTACAAGCTCGACGATCTCGCCGCCCGGGAAGAACTGGGCAGCGTGGCCCGCGCGCCGCGCTGGGCGGTGGCGCACAAGTTCCCGGCCGAGGAGGCGCAGACCGTCCTGCTCGACGTGGAATTCCAGATCGGCCGTACCGGTGCGGTGACGCCGGTGGCCAGGCTGCAGCCGGTCTTCGTCGGCGGGGCGATGGTCGCCAATGCCACCCTCCACAATCTCGACGAGATCACCCGCAAGGACGTGCGCATCGGCGATACCGTGATCGTGCGCCGTGCCGGTGACGTGATCCCCGAGGTCAAGGCCGTGGTGCTGGCGGCACGCCCCGCGCAGGCGCGTGAAATACAGCTGCCCGGGTATTGCCCGGTGTGCGGCTCGCCGGTGCGGCGCGAGGCCGGCGAGGCGGTCGCCCGTTGCAGCGGCGGCCTGAGTTGTCGTGCCCAGCTGCACGCCGGCCTGCTGCACTTTGTCTCCCGCCGTGCACTGGATATCGAGGGTCTGGGTGAAAAACTGCTGGCGCAGCTGATCGACAGCGGCCAGGTCAGCGGTCCGGCCGACCTGTTTCGCCTGGACCTCGCAACCCTCTCCCAGCTCGAGCGCATGGGCGAGAAATCGGCGCGCAACGTGCTGGCCGCCGCGGAACGGGCCAAGGCGACCACCCTGGCGCGCTTCATCTATGCACTCGGCATCCGCGACGTGGGCGAGACCACGGCCGAGGCGCTGGCCGCGCATTTCCGCAGCCTGGAAGCGCTGATGCAGGCCTGCGCGGACGACGCCGCCAGCCTCGACGCCGAAGGCCTCAAGGACCGTGAACGCGCCCCGCGCCTGCGGGCGGTGGCGGATGTGGGCATCGAAGTGGCGCGCAGCCTGGTGCGCTGGTTTGCCGACCCGCATCACCAGGCGCTGCTCGCCGACCTGCGCGCGGCCGGCCTGCACTGGCCGGCGGCCGAGGCCGTGCCCGCCGACGGTCCGCTGCTGGGGCGCAGCTTCGTCATCACCGGCACCCTGCCGGTCAGCCGGGATGAGGCCAGTGCCCTGATCGAGCGTCACGGCGGACGGGTGACGGGCACGGTCTCATCCAAGACCGACTATCTGCTGGCCGGCGAGGCGGCGGGCTCCAAGCTCGCCAAGGCGCAGAAGCTGGGTGTCGCCGTCATTGACTGGAAGGCCCTGCAGGCGCTGTTGCAGACCTGACCCGGCGCTTGCCGCACAATAGCGCATGCTCCGTGCGCGCCTGCTGCTGCCGGTTTTCAGTTCCGCCCTGCGGGTGTGCATCGCCGCGCTGCTGTGCCTGCTGTGCTGGGCGCAGGTTCCGGCCGCCCGCATCCAGCACGCTTTCGCGCTGCTGCCCGACGCCGACCTGCTGGCCGAGGCCGAATCGCTGCGCGCCGAACGGCGTTACGGCGAGGCCCTGATGCTCCTTGAAGACGCCCCCGATACGCCCGGGCGCCACGCCCTGGAGGCGCGGATCAGCGCCGAGCGCGAGGACCTGCGCCGCCGTGTGCTGGATTTTGGCGAGGGCGCGCTGACCGGCCGCGGGGACAGCGCCGAGGCGCTCGGCGGCGCGGTGCTGGCCGACCTCTTCGTGTTTGGCGACGTGCGCGATCTGGTCATCCAGGGCAGCCGCGCCGCGCGTGGCGAGGAGACCGACGAGATCCTCATCGCGCTGTCGGCCGCGGGCCTGGTGCTGACACTGAGCCCCAGCCTCGACCTGGGCGCGGTGGTGATGAAGTTCTCCCGCCGCACGGGCGCGCTCAGCCAGCGCCTGGCCCGCCAGCTCAGCGAACTCGCCGGGCGTGCGCTGCGCCAGCGGTCGGTGGCCCCGCTGTCCGAGGCACTGGACGCCACCACGCGCCTGAGTCGGCGCCATTCGCCACCGGTGGCGCTGGCGCTGCTCAGGCAGGCCGACGAGGTGGCCGATCTCAAGCTGGCGGTGCGCTTCGCCGAGCGTCCGCGTGGCGCCTACGCCCTCTGGGCCGGCGGCAAGCCGGCGCTGAGCCTGCTCAAGCAGGGCGGCAAGGGCGCAGAAGACCTGTTGCTGCGCGGCGCCCGCAAGGGCCGCGCCGGGCTGGAGTATGTCGCGCGCCACAGCCGCGCCCTGCTGCAGCCCCATCCGCTGCTGGGGCTGATCAAGACCCTCTACAAGGGGACCCTGCCGGCCCTGCTGGTCCGCCTGCTGGCCGACTATGCCCTGCACCTGGCGGCCCTGGCTCTGGCCTGGTTGCTGCTGGAGAGCCTGCGCCTGGTCTGGCGCCTGCGGCGCTGGCTCAGCGCGGCGCCTCGTCCGGCGCCTGTGCCGTGATGCCCAGGGCGTGGATGTCCTGCTCCATGAGTGCGCCCAGCGCGGCGTACACCGCCCGATGACGCGCGAGCAGGCCCAGCCCGGCAAAGGCGGCGCTGCGGATGTACACGTGAAAATGTCCGCGCCCGCTGGCCGCGCCGGCATGACCGGCGTGCAGATGGCTGTCGTCGCGCAGCTCGATCTGCGCATCCGGGAAGGCGGCCCGCAGGACGGACTCGATGCGCCGCAGGCGTTCTGCACCGCTCATGCCGGCAGCACCCGCACGAAGGGCTGCACGTCCACGCGCTCGAACACGCCGGCGCGGGCGTAGGGGTCGTTGCTGGCCCAGGCGCGCGCGGCGTCGAGGCTGTCGAACTCGGCGATGATCAGGCTGCCATGAAAGCCGGCCTCGCCGGGCTGCGAAGTCTCCAGCCGCGGCCGCGGCCCGGCAATGATCAGGCGCCCCTGTTCCTGCAGGGCCCGCACGTAGTCCAGGTGCGCCGGACGCGTGGCGGCGCGCCGGGGCAGGGCGTCGGACCCGTCGTGGCCGAGGATCAGGTACAGCATCAGCGTGCCTCGTCCGGCAGGTAGCGTGACAGGAACGGCAGGTGGGCGAGCAGGAACAGGAACATCAGCGCGCTGAAGCCGAAGGTCTTGACCTGTACCCAGGTGGCCTCGTCGAAGCGGGCCGCCACCCAGACGTTGAGCCCGGCGCAGAAGATGAAGAACAGTGCCCAGGCCAGATTGAGCCTGCGCCAGACCGTATCCGGCAGCTGGACGGTTTTCTGCGGCAGCCGCGCCAGCAGCACGCGGTCGCCGATCACGTGGCTCAGCAGCAGGGCCAGCGCGAACACGCCGTACACCGCGGTGGGCTTGTACTGGATGAAGGCCGGATCGCGGATATACAGGGTCAGGCCGCCGAGCACCGCCGCCACCATCGCGGCCACCGCGTGGGCCTTGTGCCATTCGCCCTTCCACAGCCGGTAGGCGAGCACCACGGCCAGCAGCGCGCCGATCAGCGCGGCGGTGGCAATGTAGATGTCGGAGTACAGGTAAACGCCGAAGAACAGCAGGGCCGGGCCGAGGTCGAGCAGGATTTTCATGGCGGTATTGTAAGCCCGGCGCCTACAATGGCGGATGCCTGCCGACTGGTTGGAGATTCACCCCGTCAATCCGCACCGCCGCCAGCTCGACCAGGTGGCGGCACGGCTGCGCGCGGGGGCGGTGATCGTCTATCCAACCGATTCCTGCTATGCCCTGGGCTGCCATCTGGGCGACCGCGAGGCCGCCGAGCGCCTGCGGCGCATCCGCGGCTTTGACCGGCATCACCAGTTCACGCTGGTGTGCCGTGATCTCTCCGAGATCGCCACCTATGCGCGGGTGGACAACCCGCAGTTCCGCCTGCTCAAGCGCCTGACGCCGGGGCCGTACACCTTCGTGCTCAATGCCACCAAGGAGCTGCCCAGGCGGGTGGCGCACGAGAAGCGCAAGACCATCGGCATCCGCGTGCCGGATCATCTCATCGCGCAGAGCCTGCTCGGGGTGCTGGGCGAGCCGCTGATTTCCTGCACTCTGCAATTTGCAGAAACACAGGGGCCGGTGAGCGAGCCCGCCGAATACCGCGAGCGGCTGCTGCGCGAGGTGGACATGGTGCTCGACGGTGGCAACTGTGGGCTCGAGCCCACCACCGTACTCGACCTCACCGAAGACCCGCCCCAGCTGCTGCGCCAGGGCAAGGGCGCCTACCCCTAGCCTAGGCGCGCTCGCCGTGCAGCCGGTAGCGGTTGGCGCGGCGGAAGGTCTGCGTATCGTTGAAGCGCACGCCCATCTCGCGCATCACCGCGTGGGCCTGCGGCGCCGTCCACTGGCGGATGTAGAAAGGCTCCTTGACCACGAAGTGATGGATCGCATGCGTGGCGCCAAAATTGAAGCAGAACAGCTGGAAGGGGATCATCCACTTGGGGTTGAGCACCTGGGTCTGTTGCATGACGTTCTCGTCTTCCACGTCGCCGTAGTAGTGCATGGACGAGCTGACAAAGTGCAGGCAGAACATGCGCAGCTGGTTGGGGGCCACCCAGACCACGGTGGCGAGGTCGATCCAGGGCATGGCCGCCAGCGTGTCGGCACTCCAGGCAATGTCGGTGCCCAGCAGCGCCGCCCCGCCGTTGCCGAGGTGGAAGCCCAGGAAGCAGTACCAGATACCCAGGTGGATCCAGCCCATCGGGAAATAGCCGATGGGAGCCACGAAGGCCAGCAGCAGCTTGCGCTTGCGGGTGGGCAGATGCGGTACGCGCAGCCACAGGGCCAGCAGCCAGTCGCTCATCATCAGCAGGCGCTTGAAGCTGTAGGGCTGGCCGTTGGTGATGCCGCGCTCTTCCAGGTCCTTCTCGGTGCCGGAATGCTTGTGGTGCTGGAAGTGCAGCTTGCGGCGGATCCAGGGATTGATGGTGCCGGGCCGGCTGAGCCAGCACAGCGCCATCATCAGATGATGCGCGAGCTTGTTCTTGCGGAAATACATCCAGTGGATCAGGTCGTGTTCCAGCTCGTGGATCAGCGAGGCGAACATCGCAGTCACCGGTACACAGACCCACCAGGGGATCGCGCCCTGCACGTAGAGCAGGCCGCTGAGGCCCATGCCCCCCAGGGCAAAGGCCATGATCGCAGCGCCGATGGCATCCTGATGCTGCAGCCAGGGATGCCGTTCACGCAGGCTCTGGCCGGCGGCGGTCACCACCTGCTTGATGCGGGCGGTCTTCTCGGCGTCTTCGAGAGGCAGGCTGGTGGTTGTGCTCATGTCTTATGCTGTGCGGATGGAAAGGGGATCCGCATGCTGACGAAAACCGGGCGCCGCCGCCTGACCGCGGGCGCCAGGTATCTGCCCCGACGCGCCAATCCATGACCAATAGCGCCAAAACCGATACCGCCACCTCCCTCACCAGCTGGGCCCGCGCCATCCGCAAGGCGCTGGACCAGGCCGGCTGCGACAGCCAGGCGCTGTTCCTCGCCGCCGGGCTGGATCCGGCCGCCCTGGAGGATCCCAACGCCCGCTATCCGCTGGATCGCACCACCGCGCTGTGGCGCCTGGCGGTGACGGCGACCGGCGATGAGGCCTTCGGGCTGTCCGTGGCACGCCATGCCCACTTCACGCACTTCCACGCACTGGGCTATTCGCTGATGGCCAGCGCCAGCCTGCGGGAAGTGTTCGAGCGCTGCGCGCGGTATTTCCGGATCGTCACCGACGCCGCGCAGCTGGTCTTCGAGGACGCCGGCGACGAGTACCGGCTGTACATGGACCCGCGCCCGGGCGCACCCGCACCGGCGGCGGAGGCCCTGGATGCCTTTGCCGCCAACTTCGTCCGCGGCGCCCGGGCGCTGGCCGGCCGCCAGTTTGCGCCGCTGCGGGTCGAACTCCAGCGTCCGCCGCCGCGGGCCCTGGCTCCCTTCGAGCGCCTGTTCCGCGCGCCGCTGCGGTTTGCCGCGCCGCGCAATCTGCTGGCCTTCGCCCGCGCCGACCTGGAGCGCCGGCTGGAAACCGCCAACCCCGAGCTGCAACTGCACCAGGACGAGGTGATCCTGCGCCATCTCGCGCGTCTGGAGGGTGACAATACGGTGTCACGGGTGCGCAAGGCCCTGGTGGAACTGCTGCCCCTGGGCGAGCCGGGCGAGGAGCGGATCGCCCAGGCCCTGCACCTGAGCGTGCGCAGTCTGCAGCGCCGGCTGGCGGCGCAGGGCACGAGCTACAAGGCGCTGCTCAACCAGACGCGGCGTGAGCTGGCCCTGAGCCACCTCAGCCGCCCGGACTGTTCGGTGAGCGAGGCGGCCTATCTGCTCGGCTTTGCCGACAGCAGCAGTTTCAGCCGTGCCTTCCGCCGCTGGACGGGCGTCGCCCCGCGCGATTATCGGGCGCCGCCGCCCGCCGAAGACCCGGCCTGAAGGCCGCACGGCCCGGCCCGCAGCCGGGAGCCGCCCGGGCTTCTGACCTATAATCGCCGGATGTTCCCCGATCTCTCCCTGGTCCAGAAAATCGCCGTCTGGGCGTTGCCGGTGCTGCTGGCCATCACCCTGCACGAGGTGGCGCACGGCTGGGTGGCGCGGGCGCTGGGCGATTCCACGGCGGCGCGGCTGGGCCGGCTGAGTCTCAACCCCCTGCGCCACGTGGACCCGGTGGGCACGGTGCTGGTCCCGGGTGTGCTGCTGGCGCTGGGCGGCTTTCTGTTCGGCTGGGCCAAGCCGGTGCCGGTGGTGATGCAGAACCTCCACCATCCCCGCCGTGACATGGCGATCGTCGCCGCCGCCGGCCCGCTGGCCAACCTGCTGATGGCCATCGGCTGGGGGCTGCTGCTCAAGCTCTCCATCGCCAGCGGCGCGCAGGACGGCCTGTGGCTGGGCCTGCGCTACATGGCGCTGGCGGGGGTGCTGATCAACCTGATCCTGATGGTGCTCAACCTGCTGCCGCTGCCGCCGCTGGACGGCGGGCGCGTGCTCAACGGCCTGCTCCCGGAGGCCGCGGCGCGGCGCATGGACCAGCTCGAACCTTACGGCCTGGTGATTCTCGTGGTGCTGCTCGCGACCGGCGTGCTGGGCAAGCTGCTGTTCTGGCCGCTGAGCCTGAGCCAATCCTTCCTCTACACCCTGCTGGGCCTCCAGTAGTCCATCCCCGGATTTTCGTGAAACCCTTACCGACCGTTCTCTCCGGCATCCAGCCCTCCGGCCGCCTGACCCTGGGCAACTATCTGGGCGCGCTCAAGAACTGGGTGCGCCTGCACGAGCAGTACCAGTGCTACTACATGCTGGTGGACCTGCACGCCATCACCGTACGCCAGGACCCGGCGCAGCTGCGCGAGCGCTGCTATGAATTTCTCGCCCTGTACATCGCCTGCGGGCTGGACCCGGCGCGCAACGTGCTGTTCGTACAGAGCCATGTACCGGCGCACGCGCGCCTGTCCTGGGTGCTCAACTGCTATACGCAGATGGGCGAGCTGAACCGCATGACGCAGTTCAAGGACAAGTCCGCCAAGCACGTGGACAACATCAACGCCGGCCTGTTCGACTACCCGGTGCTGATGGCCGCCGATATCCTGCTCTACCAGGCGCAGGCCGTGCCGGTGGGCGACGACCAGAAACAGCACCTGGAGCTGACGCGCGACATTGCCCAGCGCTTCAACAATCTCCACGGGCCGGTGTTCACCGTGCCGGAGCCGATGATCCCGCCGGTGGGCGCGCGCATCATGGGCCTGCAGGATCCGACCGCCAAGATGAGCAAGTCCGACGACGCGGAAACCAACGCGCTGTACCTGCTCGACCCGCCCGATATCATCGCCCGCAAGCTCAAGCGCGCGGTGACCGACCTGGGCAACGAGGTGCGCTTCGACCCGGCGCAGAAGCCCGGCATCGCCAATCTCATGTCCATCCTCTGTGCCTGCAGTGGCGAGCCGCTCGACGCCATAGCCGAGCGCTACAACGGCCAGGGTTACGGCAAGTTCAAGCAGGCGGTGGCCGATGCGGTGATCGCCTGCCTGGAGCCGGTGCAGGCCCGCTACCGCGAGGTGCGGGAGGATACCGAGGGCCTGCGTCGCGTCCTGCGCGCGGGCGCCCAGGCCGCCAACGCGCGCGCCGACCAGACGCTGGAACGCGTGCACGAAGCGCTCGGGTTCATCGCGCCATGAACCAGACCGAGCTGCCCGCAGAGACTCCCGTTGCGCCGGCCGATGCCGCGCCCGCCGCCCGCGCGGTGCGGGTCAACGGCCTGCCGATGGACAAGCTGCCAGAGGACCTGTACATCCCCCCGGACGCGCTGCAGGTTTTCCTCGACGCCTTCGAGGGGCCCCTGGACCTGCTGCTGTACCTGATCCGCCGGCAGAATCTCGACATCCTCGATATCCCGGTGCTCAAGATTACCCAGCAGTACGTGCAGTACATCGAGCTCATGCACGGGCTCAAGCTGGAACTGGCGGCCGAGTATCTGGTGATGGCCGCGCTGCTTGCCGAGATCAAGTCCCGCATCCTGCTGCCGCGCCCGCCGCCCGACGAGGCCCAGGACGAAGGCGATCCGCGCATGGAGCTGGTGCGTCGCCTGCAGGAATACGAGCGCTACAAGAGCGCCGGCGAGACCATCGAAAGCCTGCCCCGCGTGGGACGGGACCTGTTCATCGCCCAGGCACGGCCGGAAGTGATCCCGCAGGATGCCCGCCCGCCGATGCCGGAACTGCGCGAGCTGCTGCTGGCTTTCCAGGACGTGCTGCAGCGCGCCGACCTGTTCACCCACCACGCCATCTCGCGCGAGCCGCTGTCGGTACGCGAGCGCATGTCGCGGATCCTCGCCCTGGTGCGCGGCGGGCCGGTCGGCTTTGCCGAGCTGCTGGACCCGGAGGAAGGCCGCATCGGTGTGGTGGTCTGCTTCCTCGCGCTGCTGGAACTGGTCAAGGCCTCAATGGTGGAACTGGTCCAGGACGACCCCTTTGCTGCCATCACCATCGGCGCCGCCCAGCCGCGCGCCGCACAGGAGAACGACGGTGACTGAAGAAATTCCCGAGTCCCTCGCCGCGGATCAACCCCCGGCGCCCAACCCGGAGCTGCCGCGCATCCTCGAAGCCCTGCTGCTGGCCTCCGAACAGCCGCTGTCGCTGGATCAGCTGCAGCGCCTGCTCGCAGCCGAGCAGGAGATCGGCAGGAAGGAACTGCGTGCCGCGCTGGAACTGCTGGCCGACAGCCTGCAGGGCCGTGCCGCGGAGCTGCAGGAAGTGGCCAGCGGCTTCCGCATCCAGGTGCGCCGCGAGTACGCGGGCTGGGTGGCGCGGCTCTGGCAGGAAAAGCCGCCCAGGCTGTCCCGTGCGCTGCTCGAGACTCTGGCCATCATCTGCTACCAGCAGCCGGTGACGCGCGGCGAGGTGGAGGACATCCGCGGCGTGACGCTCTCGCCCAACATCATCCGCACGCTGCTGGAGCGCGGCTGGATCCGTGAGGTGGGCGTCAAGGAAGTGCCGGGCCGCCCCGCGCTATTCGGCACCACCCAGCAGCTGCTCGACGATCTCAACCTGCGCTCGCTGGACGATCTGCCCAGCCTGCCCGAGGTCAAGGACCCGGCGCAGCTCGAAGCGGCGCTGGAGCGCCTGGGCCAGCCGGCTGCCGCAATGGAACCGCCGGCCGAGGATGCGCCGCCCCGGCCCGAGGCGACCGTGCATTGAGCGAGCGCATCCAGAAGCTGCTGGCCAGCGCCGGGGTGGCCTCGCGCCGGGCCATCGAGGAGTGGATCGCCGAAGGCCGCATCACGGTCAACGGCCGGCCGGCCGAACCGGGGCAGCGCGTCGGGGCCGAGGACCACGTCCGCGTGGACGGCCGCCGCATCGCACTCAGCCGCAAGCCGGACGCGGTGCGGGTGCTGCTCTACCGCAAGCGCGTGGGGGAGGTGGTGACCCGCGACGATCCCGAAGGCCGGCGCACCATCTTCCGCAAGCTGCCGGCGTTGGAGAACGGCCGCTGGATCGCCGTGGGACGGCTGGATCTCAATACCTCCGGGCTGCTGCTGCTGACCAATTCCGGTGAACTGGCGCGGCGGCTGATGCACCCGAGCTTCGAGGTTCCGCGTGAATACGCCGTGCGCGTGCTCGGCACCCTCGACGAGACGGCGCGTCTGGCGCTGCTCAACGGGGTGCGTCTGGACGACGGCCTGGCCAAGTTCGACGCCATTGCGCGCGGCGAGAACGAGGACGGCAGTGGCGCCAACCAGTGGTGGCAGGTTCGCATCAGCGAAGGCCGGCACCGCGAGGTGCGCCGCCTGTTCGAGTCGCAAAATCTTCAGGTGAGCCGCCTGATCCGGGTCGCCTATGGGCCGATCGAATTGGGCCGCGGCATCAAGACCGGCAGTTACCGCGAAGCGACGCCCGCCGAGCTCAAGGCCCTGCTCGCCGCGGTGCAGCTGGAGGCGCTGATGCCGGTGGCGACCAGATCCACACGCCAGCGCGGGCGCGTATCCGAGGCCCTGGCCGATGACCGCGCCGTGCCGACACGGCGCGCCCCGCGTACCGGCGGCGTCCGTGCCGCCCGCCCGGACAAGAACACGCGCAAGCGCGCGGCTGGCCAGCATGAGGACCGGGGCGGCAAGGCCCGCAAGCCAGCGGGCACCGGCGCCCCGTCGGCCAGGGCACCGCGGCGCCCGTCTAAACCGCGCAGCCGCTGAGCGTGCGGCTCTCGGGCCCCAGCAGCCACAGCAGGCGCGGCACCGCGCTTTCGGGTGGCGGCACCTGTTCCAGCGTCTCGCCCGGATAACCCTTCAGCCGCAGGCCGGTGCGCAGCGGGCCGGGGTAGTAGGTATTCAGGCGCGGCTGGCCCGGCCCCAGTTCCAGGGCCCAGGTCCGTGCCAGGGATTCCAGTGCTGCCTTGCTCACGCCGTAGGCGCCGTGGAAGGCCTTGGGCGTGCGTCCCGCGGCGTCGCTGATGAACACCACCGAGGCCTCGTCGCCCGCGCGCAACAGCGGCAGGAGCTGCTGCGTGAGGCTGAACGCCGCGGTCAGGTTGACCTGCAGGGTCTCCAGCCATTCGCGCGGGGCCAGGTCCTCGAGCCGGGTGAAGGTCTTGAAGTGCGCGGCGCAGTGCACCAGCCCGTCGAGACGGCCGAACTCGCGGTCCAGGGTGGCCGCCAGTTCGCCGTAATCACCCCAGCTCGCCCCGGCGAGATTCAGTGGGTAGATCGCGGGCGTGGGTCCGCCGGCGGCTTCGATCTGGTCATACACCGCCTCCAGCTTGCGCACCGTGCGGCCCAGCAGGATGACGCTGGCGCCGTGACGCGCGGCGGCCAGTGCGGCGGCCTTGCCCAGGCCGTCGCCCGCCCCGGTGATGAGGATCACGCGCTCGCGCAGATAGTCCGGCGCAAAGGCGGGAGGCAGGGCAGGCAGGTCTGGATTCATGGTCGCGCGGGGCAAGGGGCCGCGCAGGATAACCGGCCCTGGTCCTCAATTCACCTGGATCAGCGCTGCGCGGGTGCGCTGATCCAGCGCACCAGCGCGTCGGGCCGCATGCGCTCGTGGATGCCTTCACCTTCCACGTAGTGCACCGGCTGCTGCCGGGCCAGCGCCGCCAGTGCGGGGCTGTCGGCGCCGCTGAGGGTGATTTTCTGCCCCAGCTCGCCCAGCAGTTGCAGGCTGTGGCGGAGCACGGTCAGGGCACGGGGATCGGATTCGGCCTGCTGCAGCAGCGCCGCCGGCAGGCGCGATTCGCTGAGCGGGAAGGCCAGCGGCGCGGCAGCCGACTGGCCGAGCAGGCCCTGGCTGATCAGGCAGATGCCCACCCCGCGTTCGCGCAGGGCGTGGAGCCGCTTGACGGCCTCGCGTCCGCAGCCCGCGAGCGCCGATTCGGTGACTTCCAGCGTCAGCCGCTGCGGCGCGAAGTCGTGCGCCGCGAGCATGCGCGTCACGGTTTCGGCGATGGATAGATGGATCACCGCCGCATCCGGCAGGCGCAGCACCAGCTCCAGCGGGCCCTGCTGATGGCGCGGCATCATCGCCGCGCGCCCCAGTGCCTCGCGCAGGATCCAGGCACAGAGTAGATGCAGCAGGCTGCCACGACCCGGCAGGTTGAGGAACGCCGCCTCGTCCAGCTGCCCGCGTCGCGGGTGCGGCCAGTAGGGCGCCAGCCGCACGCGCGGGGCCAGCTCGCTGCGCAGCGGCTGCTGCAGGATGTATTCCTCCATCAGCCCGCTTTCATTGAGTGTGGCGTAGAGCTCGGCGATCAGCCGCGGCTGTTCGGTGCGGGCGTTCTCCAGGCTGGGGGCGTAGACCATCGCGTCGCGCCGCTCGGCGGCGGCGGCGAATTTGGCGGTTTCGGCGCGGCGGATCAGCAGGTCCGGGTCGTCCCCGTGCATCGGCGCCAGACTGATGCCGACCGAAGCGCGGATGCTCAGATGCTCGCTGTTGAGCAGGAAAGGGGTATCCAGTGCCAGCTGGATGCGGCTGGCCAGCTGGCGGGCCTCGCGCTCGTCGGCCATCTGCGGGCGCAGGATGGCGAAGTCGTCGTGGCCGAAGTGGGCCAGGATGTCTCCTTCGCGCAGCACGTTCTGCAGGCGTGCCAGCAGCTGCCGCAGGAAGTTGCGGGCGAGCTCGGGGTCAGGGTTCTGCTCCAGTTCCGGGTGCTGGTCCGTGTCGAGGATCAGGATGGCGATCTGGTCCTGGGGGTTCTGCTGTGCGCGCAGCGCGCGGTTCACCAGGCTGATGAAGGCGTGCCGGTTGGGCAGGCCGGTGGTCAGGCCCGGAACGGTGCTCTGCCCCAGCCGGTATTCGAGCAGCGTGGTCTTCTCGCGCAGCTCGCGGGTCTCGTCCATCACCATGGCGCCGGCCTGGTAGGACATCATCACGCCGATGTACTGGCCCCAGAGCACGAACAGCAGCGGCATCGCGTCCAGCAGCCAGAGTCCGGGATTATTCTGGTGTGCGGCGATCACGGTATTGAAATCCACCCGGCCCGATTCGTAGAGGCAGGTCAGCAGGGTGGCGGCGACGATCGCCAGCACGGCGATCAGCAGACCGATCCAGGCGTAGCGGTTGGCACGCCCGCGCAGTACTTTGGAGGTGAGTTCCAGGGTCTTGAGCTGGGAGTTGTTGTTCATCGTTCCGTGATCCCTTGCTGCAGATGGGTATGCAGGTCTGCCACGCGCCAGGCGATATGGTCGGCCTGCCAGGTTTCGGGCGGACCGCCGGTTCCAATATAGCCCCAGCCAGCCGCCACCGTGTACAGGCCGGCGGCGCGTCCGGCCTGGATGTCACGCAGGTCATCGCCCACGTACTGGCAATCGCGCGGCGCCTGTCGCAGCAGCTCGCAGGCGCGCAGCAGGGCATCGGGTGCGGGCTTGGCCGCGGCCACCTCGTCGGCGCTGACACATACCGCGGCACGGGTGTCGAGTTCCAGCGCCGCCATCAGCGGACGCGTGAGCCAGGAAGGCTTGTTGGTCACCACGCCCCAGGGCCGTCCCGCCGATTCCAGCGCGCACAGCAGGGCGTCCATGCCGGGAA
>JBKHXN010000053.1:0-18495 GCA_046565985.1 Gammaproteobacteria bacterium | reverse complement strand
GCCAAATTTGTCAGACGAAATCTTGGTCAGCGCCGCCGTGGTCGTGGTCTTGCCATGGTCCACGTGCCCAATCGTCCCCACGTTTACGTGCGGCTTGACGCGCTCAAACTTTTCCTTAGCCATCGCTCTCTCCGGTCAATCGTTTCAAGTCAGAAATCGGCTTGATCGTCCTCCCGCGAGGCGGGAAACCATCCATGCCAGCCAGATTGCATCCACATTGTTCTTGTCAGGGCGCCAAGCCTGCCCGCACCCGGAACCCGCCTGCTTCAAAACTGGTGCCCAAAACTGGAATCGAACCAGCGTTGGCTCGCCTTCGGCTCGCAAACGCTGGCGCGTCACTGTCTTGACGGTCGCTGGTTCGATTCCAGCCCACCGGCACCGCTTGCCTCAAAACTGGTGCCCAAAACTGGAATCGAACCAGCGACCTCACCCTTACCAAGGGTGTGCTCTACCGACTGAGCTATTTGGGCGTTTCGGTACTGCCACATCGCGACACTGGAGCGGGAGACGGGAATCGAACCCGCGCTATCAGCTTGGAAGGCTGAAGTTCTACCATTGAACTACTCCCGCCCTGCCGGCCACTCCATGAAGCAACTGGTGGAGGGAGTAGGATTCGAACCTACGTAGGCGTAAGCCAGCAGATTTACAGTCTGCCCTCGTTGGCCGCTTGAGTATCCCTCCAACAACCCCAAGCCCCAAGGGGCCAAAAGGAGCCGCGTATTGTCTTCGCGCGCGGGCGGCACGTCAACAGGAATTGACGGCACCGCGCATGGTTCAGGTGCCGCGCGGCTTGGCGCGACGCGTTGGCGGTGCTGCCAGCGGATCGTCCGGCCAGGGGTGGCGGGGGTAGCGGCCGCGCAGGTCCTTGCGCACCTCGGCGTAGCCGCGCGCCCAGAATCCGGCCAGGTCCTGCGTCACGGCCACCGGGCGCTGCGCGGGGGAGAGCAGGTGCAGGAGTACCGGCGTGCGGCCGTCGTTGACGGTGGGCGTAGCGGCGCAGCCGAACAGTTCCTGCAGCTTCACCGCGAGCACCGGCGGCCCGGGCGGGCGGTACTCCAGGCGGATCTGCGAGCCGGTGGGCACGCTGAGATGGGTGGGCGCCAGACGCTGCAGGGCGCGCTGGCGGGCGGGGTCGAGCTGCGCGTGCAGCAGGCCGGCCAGGTCCAGCCGTGCCAAATGCTCGCGGCGGCTCAGGCCGTCCAGGGCCGGCAGCAGCCATTGCTCCAGACGCGCGAGCAGCTGCGCGTCGTCCACCTCGGGCCAGTCTTCGTCCGGCCGCCAGGCGCGCAGGCTCAGGACCCGCGCCTGCCATTCGCGCGCGGCCGGGGTCCACGGCAGGCAGTCCAGACCCATCTCGCGGATGCCCTGCAGCAGGGCGAACGCCACCGGCTCGTCCGCTCCGCGCAGCGTGCGACGCTCGATCACCAGCGCCCCCAGGCAACGCTGCTGCTCGGCGGTCACCGCCTGCTGACGGGAGTCCCAGGCGATCAGTTCACGCGCTTCGACGCGCGGCGCGTGATCCGTCAGCAGGTCGGCTTCGTCATAGGCCGCGGCAGCACGTACCCGGCGCGGCGGGCCCGGGTCCCAGTGGGCAATGGCGATCCACTCCGCCAGCGCCAGCGGCTCGCGCTCGGGGACGCGGGCTTCGCCGCCGTCGGCGCAGAGGAACAGGCCCGGCATCCCCTCGCGCCGTCGCGCCAGGCGCTCCGGGTAGGCCCAGGACACCAGCCGGGCCACGTCGCGCTCGGGCGCGGACGGCGGCGTATCCGGAGCGCCGAGCAACCGGGCCATCTGCCGCGCCGCCTCGCGCACGCGCCGCTGGGCGCCCGGCTCGGCGCGCTGTTCCAGATAGCGGGCAACGGTCTGTTCCAGATCGAGGCTGGCGGGCTCGCGTTCCTCGAGCACCGCCGCCACCCAGGCGGCCAGCGTGCCGAGCCCGCGCTCGTGGGCGCACAGCAGCATGTGGGCGCGGCGCGGCGTGGCCGGCAGCGCCGCCATCTGGCGCCCATGCGCGCTGATGCGGCCCTGCCCGTCCAGCGCGCCCAGCTCGCGGAGCAGCCCGGTGGCGTAGCGCCAGGCCACTTCCGGCGGCGGGTCCAGCAGCGCCAGCCTGCGCGGATCATCCACGCCCCACTGCACCAGCTCCAGGGCCAGGCGGGACAGGTCGGCGGCGAGGATCTCGGGGGTATCGTGCGCGGGCAGCAGGCCGTGCTGCTCGCGACTCCACAGGCGATAGCAGACCCCGGGTCCGAGCCGTCCGGCGCGTCCGGCACGCTGGTCGGCGCTGGCGCGCGAGACCCGCTCGGTGCGCAGCACATTGGCGCCGCTGCCCAGATCGAAGCGCGCCACGCGCACCAGGCCGCTGTCCACCACGGTGGTCACGCCCTCCACGGTGAGGCTGGTCTGGGCGATGTTGGTGGCGAGGATGATCTTGCGCAGGCCGTCGCGAGCCGGGGCCAGCGCGGCGTCCTGGAGCTGGGAGCTGAGCTCGCCGTACAGCGGATGGACCCGGGCCTGCGTGCCCAGCCGACTCTCCAGACGCGCCTGGACGGCGCGGATCTCGCGACCGCCGGGAAGAAACGCCAGGATGTCGCCGGCGGTCTCCGCCAGCGCGCGGTGAATGACCTCGGCCAGTGCGTCCTCGGGCGGGGTCTGCGGCCGCGGCGGGCAATAGCGCAGCTCCACCTCGTAGAGGCGTCCGCCGCTTTCCACCACCGGCGCGTCGCCCAGCAGGGCCGCGACCCGCGCGCTGTCGAGCGTGGCCGACATCACCAGCACCCGCAGGCCGGGCCGCAACTGCGCGCGCGCGTCCAGCGTCAGGGCCAGCCCGAGATCGGCGTCGAGACTGCGCTCGTGGAATTCGTCGAAGATCACCAGCCCCACGCCGGGCAGCTCCGGATCCTGCTGCAGGCGCCGTGCGAGCAGGCCCTCGGTAATGACCTCGATGCGGGTAGCAGGGCCAATGCGGCGCTCGAAGCGGATCTGGTAACCCACCGTCTCGCCCACCCGTTCGCCCAGCAGGCTCGCCATGCGCGCGGCAGCGGCACGCGCCGCCACCCGGCGCGGCGTGAGCAGCAGGATGCGCTGCCCCGCCAGCCAGTCCTCGTCCCGCAGCAGCAGTGGCACCAGCGTGGTCTTGCCCGAGCCCGGCGGCGCGGACAGGACCGCCGCACCGGCACCGGACAGCGCCCGCCTGAGCGCCGGCAGGGCGTCGAGAACCGGCAGGGCGGGCAATCCGTGCATCCCGCTATTGTCGCGGATACACCACAATAAGCGCATGAGCGAGATCGAACTGCACCGCAAACTCCTGGGCGATACGGTCCGCAACCAGGCGTTTCATGCGGCCCTCAAGGCGGTGATCCGCCCGGGCGTGACCACTGTGGCGGATCTGGGCGCCGGTACCGGTTTCCTGTCGTTTCTGGCCCGCCAGCTTGGGGCACGGCACTGCACGCTGGTGGAATACTCGGAGGCCTTGGAACTGGCCGAGCAGCTGGCGCGCGCCAACCGCATCGACGGGCTGAGCTTCATCCACGGACATTCGGCCGAGCTACGCAAGCCGCCGCAGGTAGATGTGGTGGTGTCGGAGACACTGGGCAACTACGCCCTGGAGGAAGGCCTGCTGGAAACTCTGGTGGACGCGCGCCGCTACCTCAAGCCCGGCGGCGTGCTGATCCCGGGCCGTCTGCGCCAGTTTGTGGCGCCGGTGAGCGCGCCGCGGCTGCAACAGGAGCTGGACATCTGGCCCGGGGTCGGCTTTGGCCTGGACTTCAGTGCCGCCCGCACCGTGAGCCTGAACAATCTGTACGTGAAGGCCGTGCAGCGCCAGGACCTGGGCGGCGCGGCACAGTGCTGGGACGACCTGGACCTTGCCGCCGGCCCGCCCAGCCGCCGCAGCCATACCTGCACCTGGGACAGGCTGGAGGCGACGATCCACGGTCTGGCCCTGTGGTGGGAGGCCGAGCTGGTGCCCGGCATCCTCCTCTCCACCGCCCCCGATGCGCCGCCCACGCACTGGGAGCAGATCTACCTGCCACTGCTCAAGCCCTGCGTGCTGGAAAGCGGCGACCAGCTGGAGCTCACGCTCAGCTCTGATACCCGCCCAGACGTGGGTCTGCGCGTGGGCTGGCGCACGCGGCAGCTGCGCGGCGGCAAGGTGCTCAGCGACCAGACCCAGGACAGCCTGCGCGGTCGGCTCTGAATCCGCGACCGCAGCCAGCGCGTAACTGCGTTCATGAGGCTGCGCACCCCACTGATGGTTCTGCTGCTATGCCTGGCGCCACACGCCGGGGCACAGCAGGTGGACTGGCGCCCGCTCAGTGCCGATCTGTTTGAGCAGGCCAGCAGCCGTCAGCGCTTTGTCTTCCTGTATCTGGAAGCGGTGTGGTGCCACTGGTGCCATGTGATGCAGCGCGAAACCCTTGCCAACCCGGAAGTGGCCACGGCGTTGGGACGGCGCTGGATCGCCACCCGCGTGGACCACGACGCCAATCCGCTGCTGGCCAACCGCTACCGTGATTACGGCTGGCCGGCGCTGATCTTCTTTGCTCCCGACGGCACCGAGCTGGTGAAACGGGCCGGCTATCTGGCACCGCAGGCTTTCCTCGACCTGCTCGCTGCGATCGAGGCCGATCCCACCCCCGAAGCCGCAGGCGCGCTCCGGGGTGGCGCGCAACAGACCCAGGCCCAAGCTCTGAGCGCGGCCGAACGCGCGCTGCTGGAAGAGAAATTCCGCGCCACCGATGACCCCAGGCGTGCGGGCCTGCGCACGCCACAGAAATTTCTCGACCGCGACACCGTGGAGTACGCGCTGCTGCATGAGCCAGCGATCGCCGTGCGGACGCTGGACGCTGCGCAGCGTCTGCTCGACCCGGTCTGGGGCGGCGTGTACCAGTATTCCACCGGGTCCGACTGGAACCGCCCGCATTACGAAAAACTCATGCGCACCCAGGCCGGCTATCTGCGGATCTATGCGCGCGCCCACGCGCAGTTGGGACGCGCAGCCGATCTGAATGTTGCACAGCGCATCCGCGACTACATGCTGGATTTCCTGCAGGCACCCAACGGCGCCTTTCATCCCAGCCAGGACGCCGACCTGGTACGCGGCAGCAAGGCGGATGATTATTTTGCGCTCGATGACGCAAAGCGACGCCGGCGCGGTATGCCGCGTGTGGACCCGGCGCTCTACGCCGATGCCAGCGGCCTGGCCGCCGAAGCCCTGGCCACCCTCTACGAAGTCAGTGGTGACGAGCAGGCCCTGACGGCGGCGCGCCAGGCCGCGCAGTGGCTGATCAGCCAACGCCGCCTGCCCGACGGTCGCTACCGTCATGGCGAACGGGACCGCGAGGGCCGCTATCTCGGCGACACCCTGCATGCGGCCCGGGCCTTTCTCCAGCTTTACCGTGTGACGGCCGAGCGTCACTGGCTGGCGCAGGCGCAGGCCAGCGCCGATGCGCTTGCCCGGCATTTCCGTGCGGCCGACGCCGGCCTGCTCACCGCCACCGGTGCGATCGGCCCGCTGCAACCGCTGCCGGTGGTGGAGGAGAACATCTACGCCGCCCGTCTTCTCAATCTGCTGGCGCATTACGGCGGGCGCGCAGCCGACCGTGAACTGGCGCTGCACGCCCTGCGCTTTCTGGTCCAGCCGGCGCTGGTCCGCGATGCCTACACCGAGCCGGGGATCCTGCTCGCGGACGCCGAGCTGGCCAGCGATCCGGCGCATTTCACCATCGTCGGGCCGCGCCATGACGCGCAGGCGGCCGCACTCCACGCGGTGGCGCTGCGTGCCCCCGGCAGCTACAAGCGGGTGGAATGGTGGGATCGTGCGGAAGGGCCTCTGCCCCATGCCGATATCGAGTACCCCCGGCTGGCACGCCCGGCCGCCTACGTCTGCGCGGCTGGCCGCTGTTCCCTGCCCAGCTTCACTCCCGAAGCTTACGCGCAGGCCATCGCCCGCCTGCGCTGAGGCGGCAGCGGGCCGGGCTTGGCCTGGCCAGCGCTTGCGCCGATAATGCCGGCCCTTCCTGGCTTGCCGGGCGCACGGCTTCCCTCACACAGCATCCCGATGAACCGCGTACTGCAAGACCTGGTGGATCTGCTCGACCTCGAGATCCTTGAAGCAAACCTGTTCCGCGGCCAGTCGCGCGACCTGGGCGGCAAGAGCGTGTTCGGCGGCCAGGTCATCGGGCAGGCGCTGGTGGCGGCGGCGCGCACCGTCACCGATGTGCACCCGCACTCGCTGCACGCGTATTTCCTGCGTCCGGGCGACATGGCCCAGCCGATCGTCTACGACGTGGACCGCGTGCGTGACGGCAACAGCTTCACCACCCGGCGCGTGCAGGCGATCCAGGGCGGACAGCCGATCCTGTCGATGATGGCCTCGTTCCAGAAAGCCGAGCAGGGGCTGGAACACCAGTTCCCCATGCCGCAGGTGCCGGGCCCGGAGGCGCTGCCGGACATGATGGCCCTGCGCCAGCAATGGATCGCGGCCCAGCCGGGCCTGCCGGTACGGCTGCGCGACGCGCTGCTGCGCGAGCTGGCCATCGAGTTCCGGCCGGTGGACCCCTGGAACCCGCTGCAGCCGGATGTGCGGGCGCCGGGCCAGTCCATCTGGTTCCGCGCCGCCGGACGGCTGCCGGATGATCCGATGCTGCACCGCTGCATCCTCGCCTATGCCAGCGACTTCAACCTGCTCTCCACCGCCCTGCTGCCGCACGGCCGGAGCTGGTTCTCCTCCGACATGGTGGTGGCGAGCATCGACCACGCGCTGTGGTTCCACCGCGAGCTGCGGGTGGACGACTGGCTGCTCTATCACATGGATGCGCCGAGCGCGCAGGCCGCGCGCGGCTTCTCGCGCGGGCTGATCTACGACCGTCATGGCCAGCTGGTCGCCAGCACCACGCAGGAAAGCCTGATGCGCCACACGGCATGATCCAGTTCACCCAGGTCCGCCTGGCCTACGGCGCCCGCAGCCTCATCGAGGATCTCACGCTCAGTCTGCACGCCGGCTGGCGGGTGGGCATCACCGGGCGCAACGGTACCGGCAAGAGCAGCCTGCTGCGGCTGATCCTGGGCGAGCTGACGCCCGACGGCGGCGAGCTGCAGATCCAGCGCGGCATCCAGATCGCCCGTGTGGCCCAGGAAACACCCGCCCTGCCCGACTCCGCGCTGGACTTCGCGCTCGACGGCGACGTGGAGCTGCGCGCGCTCGAAGCGCAGCTGCGCATCGCCGAGGACGCGCACGACGCCGAACGCATCGGCGCCCTGCACGAGCGCCTGGCCGCCATCGGCGGCTACGCCGCCCGTGCGCGCGCCGCACAATTGCTGCGCGGTCTGGGCTTTGATCCGCAGGCACAGGAACGCGCGGTCGCAGATTTCTCCGGCGGCTGGCGCATGCGCCTGAATCTGGCGCGCGCGCTGATGCAGCGCTCCGACCTGCTGCTGCTCGACGAGCCGACCAACCATCTGGACCTGGACGCGGTGCTGTGGCTGCAGGACTATCTGGCCCGCTATCCCGGCATGCTGCTGCTGATCTCGCACGACCGCGAGTTCCTCGACGCCGTCACCACGCACACCCTGCACGTTGAACAGCAGGGCGCCACGCTCTACACCGGCGGCTACAGCCAGTTCGAGCGCACCCGAGCCGAACGGCTGGCCCTGCAGACCGCCAACCGCGACAAGCAGCTGCGCTACGCCGCTCACCTGCAGGCCTATATCGACCGCTTCAAGGCCCAGGCCACCAAGGCGCGCCAGGCACAGAGCCGCATCAAGCAGCTGGAGCGGCTGCAGGTGGCCGCGCCGGTCCTGGCGGAATCCGCCTTCAGCTTCCGCTTTGCCGAGGCCGGGGCCATGGCCTCCCCGCTGATCCGCCTGGACGATGTGGCGGCCGGCTACGGCCAGCAGCCGATCCTGCACAAGCTGCGCATGAGCCTGGAACCGGGCGATCGCATCGGCCTGCTCGGCCCCAACGGCGCGGGCAAGTCCACCCTGATCCAGACCCTGGCCGGGCAGCTGCCGCCGCTCGCCGGTCAGGTGATCCGCGACCCGCGGCTGCGGGTGGGCTACTTTGCCCAGCACCAGGTGGATCAGCTCGACCTCGCCGCCAGCCCGCTGTTGCACCTGCAACGGCTGTCGCCGCAGGCCACCGAACAATCCCTGCGGAATTTCCTCGGCGGCTTCCAGTTTCACGGCGATCGCGTGTTCGAGGCGGTCGGCCCGTTTTCCGGCGGCGAGAAGGCACGGCTCGCGCTCGCCCTGGTGGTCTGGCAGACGCCAAGCCTGCTGCTCCTGGACGAGCCCACCAACCACCTCGATCTGGACATGCGCCAGGCGCTGGCCGATGCGCTGCAGGGGTTCAAGGGCGCGGTGGTGCTGATCTCGCACGACCGCAGCCTGGTCGCCAGCACCTGCGACGAACTCTGGCGGGTGGACCAGGGGCGTGTCGAGGCTTTCGACGGTGATCTGGACGACTACGCGCGCTGGCTGACCACCCGCAACAGCAGCGCACCCGCCAGCCGGCCCCGTCCGGCGCCACCCAGCGGCGGACTGCGCCCGCTGCGCGAGCGCCTGCGCAAGACCGAGGCGCGCATGGACAAACTGCGCAGCACGCTGGGCACGCTGGAGGCCCAGCTGGCCGACCCGGCGCTGTACGAACCCGCGCGGCGTACCGAGCTGGCGCCGCTCACCGGGCAGCGCGACGCGCTGCAGACCGAACTGGCACAGCTGGAAGAAAGCTGGATCGCCGATGCAGAATCGCTGGAAACCTTCCAGGAAACCTGAGGACCCCTGACATGAAAAAATTCCTGATCGCGCTGGTGATCGCCCTGCCGCTGCTGGTGGGCCTGTTCTTCGCCGCCGCGCAGTTCTACCCCGAGCAGACCGCCGCACGCCTGATCGCCCTGGAACGCGCCGGAGCCCAGCTCAGCCCCGGGCGGACGCAGATTCCCGGCTTTGAGATCGCCTACCTGGAAGGCGGCAGCGGCGAGCCGCTGGTGCTGGTGCACGGATTCGGCGCCAACAAGGACAATTTCATCCGCGTCGCCAAGGCGCTGACCACCCATTACCGCGTGATCGCCATCGACCTGCCCGGCTTCGGCGAGAGCAGCGCGCCGGCGGACGTGTCCTACGACATCCAGAGCCAGGCCGAGCGCCTGGCGCAGATCCTCACCGCACTGGAACTGCCGCGTGCGCATCTGGGCGGCAGCAGCATGGGCGGCTGGATCGTGGCCGCCCACGGCGTGCTCTACCCCGAGCGCACCCAGAGCCTGTGGCTGCTGGCACCCGCCGGCAGCGCCACCGCCAAGCTCAGCGAGGTGCGGCAGAAGTACGTGGATACCGGCGAGATCGAGCTGGTGGCCCGCACGCCAGAGGAATACCAGCGCGTGCTCGACGTGGTGTTTGCCCAGCCGCCGTTCATCCCCGGCGTGGTCCGCAAAGTGATGGCCGAAAAAGCCGCCAGCCGCCACGAGCATTACGCGCGCATCTTCCGCAGCCTGGGCGAGGATCCGTTCTATCTCGAACCGCGCGTGCAGGGCCTGCAGATTCCCACCCTCATCGTCTGGGGCGACCAGGACCGCGTGCTCGACGTCTCCGCCGGCCCGATCCTGCAGGCGCTGATGCCGCAGTCGCAGCTGATCGTCATGCCCGGCATCGGCCATCTGCCGATGATCGAGGCCGCGGTGCCGGCGGCTGCCGACTACCTGCGCTTCCGCGCGCGCATCAGCGCGCCGTAGAGGTGGCGGGGCGGGCGGGCGGCCCTCAGGCCGTGCCGCCCACGGTCAGGCCATCCACCCGCAGCGTGGGCTGGCCGACGCCCACCGGCACGCTCTGGCCGTCCTTGCCGCAGATGCCGACGCCGCCGTCCAGCGCCAGGTCGTGGCCGACGTGGGTGATGCGGGTGAGCGTCTCCGGGCCGTTGCCGACCAGGGTGGCACCCTTCACCGGCCGGGTGATGCGGCCGTTCTCGATCAGATAGGCCTCGCTCGCGGAGAACACGAAGTTGCCGGAGGTGATGTCCACCTGACCGCCGCCGAAGTTCACCGCGTAGAGGCCGCGCTGCACGCTGCGGACGATCTCTTCCGGGTCATGCGGGCCGGCGCGCATGTAGGTGTTGGTCATGCGCGGCATCGGCAGCGCCGCGTAGGACTCCCGCCGGCCGTTGCCGGTGGGCGCCATTTTCATCAGGCGCGCGTTGAGGGTGTCCTGCATGTAGCCGCGCAGCACGCCGTTCTCGATCAGGGTGGTGCACTGGCCGGGCGTGCCCTCGTCGTCCACCGTCAGCGAACCGCGGCGGTGCGGCAGACTGCCGTCGTCCACCACCGTGCAGTGCGGCGCCGCCACCTGCTGGCCGATGCGCCCGGAAAAGGCCGAGGTGCCCTTGCGGTTGAAGTCCCCTTCCAGACCGTGGCCGACGGCCTCGTGCAGCAGGATGCCCGGCCAGCCGGGCCCCAGCACCACGCTCATGCGCCCGGCGGGCGCGGCCACCGCGTCGAGCGCCACCAGGGCCTGGCGTACCGCCTCACGCGCGGTGCGCTCGGGAAAGTCATCACCGAAGCAGTGCAGCAGCGCATCGCGCCCGCCACCGCCCACGTGCGCCTGTTCGCGCCGTCCCTGCTGTTCCACGATGACGCTCACGTCCATGCGTACCAGTGGCCGCACGTCGGCAGCGAGTCGGCCGGCGGCGTCGAGCAGCATCACCACCTCGTGCTGCACCGACAGCGAGGCCATGACCTGGATCACGCGCGGGTCGGCGGCGCGCGCCGCCGCGTCGGCGCGCCGCAGCAGGGAGAGCTGGATGTCGGCGTCCACGCCCTGCAGCGGGTCCAGTGGCGGATACAGCGCCACCGGCGCCGTCGCCGCAGTGCCCGGCGCCTGCACCGCACGCGTCTGCCCGCCGCGGGCGATGGCACCGGCGGCCTGCGCCGCGGCCAGCAGGGGCGCCAGCGCCAGTTCGTCGGAATAGGCCAGCCCCTGCTTGTCGCCCGCCACCGCGCGCACGCCCACGCCGCGCTCCACGCTGTGATGGCCGGACTTGATCAGGCCATCCTCCAGCGACCAGCTGCGCGACAGGCTGTGCTGGAAGTACAGATCGGCCGCATCCACGCCCGGCTTCATCAGGGCCTCGAGCACCCTCCCCAGCTGGGGCAGATCCAGGCCGCTGGCATCGAGAAAGGTCTGGCGGGCCAGGCGGAGGGCATCGCTCATAGCAGGCGCCGGTGGTGGAGACAGGGAAAGGTATCGCGCAGCGTGGCCTGGCGGCGCGCGTCGAAATCGGCCATGGCCAGGCCCGGCACGTCCTCGCACTGGTCGGCGATATCGCCCCAGTCGTCCACGATGCGGCTGTAGCCGAAGGTGGCGCGGCCGCCGGGGTGGCTGCCGCACTGGTTGGGCGCGAGCACGGTGCAGAGGTTCTCCACCGCGCGGGCACGGGTGAGCAGGTCCCAGTGCTTGCTGCCGGTGCGCTGGGTGAACGCCGAGGGAACGCACAGGATCTGCGCGCCGGCGGCCGCCATGGCACGGTACAGCTCGGGAAAGCGCAGGTCGTAGCACACCGACAGCCCGACACGCACGCCGTCCACGTCGGCCACCACCGGGCAGGGCTCGCCGGCCTGGATGCTGCGCGACTCGCCGTAGTGCTCGGCGCCCACACTGACGTCGAACAGATGAATCTTGTCGTAGCGCGCCACGATCTCGCCGGCCGGCGAGGCCAGCAGGCTGGCGGCGTAGACCTTGCGCGTGCGGCCGTCGGGGCCGGTGCTGGCGGCCAGCGGCAGGGTGCCGCCCAGCAGGTAGAGGTTGAAGCGTGCCGCGCTGTCGCGCAGCCAGTCCTGCAGCGGCCCCTGGCCGGGGGTCTCGGCGTACTGCAGCTTGTCGGTCTCGCGCGCGCCCATGAAGGCAAAATTTTCCGGCAGCGCCGCCAGCCGCGCACCCTCCGCGCTGGCCTGGGTCAGCAGCGCCGAGGCGGTGCGCAGGTTGGCGGCCACGTCATCGCCGGTATTGAGTTGCAGCGCGGCGAGTCTCATCCGTCTTTTCCGTTGGCGGGTTCGAGTTTGCTGATCTGCGGATTGTCCCAGCTGCCGGTCACGCGGTAGCCGAACTGGGTGACCTGATCGAGCGGCTTCTGGAGCAGTTCCTGGGCCAGCAGCACCAGCGCGCCCACCGCCGGCCCGCCGAGCAGGGCGGCGCCGAGCGTCACGCCACTGGACATGTCGGGATAGACGCGCACGGTCTGATTGTAATCGCGCGCGGCCAGGCCGATGTCGCCGGAGACCTCCATGCGCAGCGAGGGCCCGCGGATGCTGAGATTGTCGGTGCTGGCCACGCCGTTGCCGAGCCTGAAGCGGCCCTCGATCTGGTCAAAGCCCAGCCCCTTGCTCACCACGTCGCGGAAATCCAGGATCAGGCGGCGCGGCAGGGCGTAAAAATTCACCAGGCCGAGCACGCGCCCGGCGCCGGGCTCCACGGTCCTGAGGGTGCCGTTCTGCAGCTTCAGGCGGATATCGCCGGCGGCCTGCTGCCAGGCCACGCCGGTGTCCGACAGGGGCCAGGTCAGCTCGCCGGCAAACTGGGTGTCGCGGGCCTCCAGGCTGGGTGCAAAGCCAAAGGCAACGAGCAGGCTGGCGATCTCGGGACTGCGCAGCTCGAAGTCGAGCCGGGCCTGCGAGCCGCCCTCCCCGCGCAGCCACTCGCCGCTGGCGGAGAGCTGCATGACGCCGTCACGCGCCTCCAGGCGCTCCAGCTGCTGGCCGCCGGGGACGCGCCGGGTGAGCAGGCTCACGGCGCCGATCTCGGCATCGCCCAGCCGCAGGCGTTCGGTTTGCAGATCCATCTGCGGGTACTGCAGCGGATCGAGCACGGTGCGCGGGGTATCCGCCACGTCATGGGCGCTCTGCGTGACCGGGATCGGGTCCAGCGTCAGATAGGCAAGCCGGGCGCGCAGGCTGTCGGCTGCGCGGTCGCGCACGATCTGGCCGTTGGCCCCGGCCCCGTCGAGGTTCAGCGTCCAGCCGCTGGGCGTGGGCGTCCAGCGCGCGGTGACCTGATGGATGCGCTGGCGGCCGACCACCACGCGCTCGGCGCCCAGCGCCACGCCGCGCAGCGGCAGGCCGCCGGCGTCGAGTCCGCCGAGGACGGTGCGCCAGGCGAGCAGATCGAGGATTTCGGTCTGCCCGCCGATGAAAATGCCCGGCGTGTTCCCGGCGCGCGCCGCCGGGCCGCCCAGCTGCAGTTCCAGGGCGCGCAGGCTCCATTGCTCGTCACGGCGCACCAGTACCGCGTCGGCGCCCAGGCGCTGGTGGTAATCGAGCTGCAGGCGCCGCGGCCCGCGGCTGGCGGCGCCCAGGCGCAGCGTGAGCGGGGCCGCCAGCTCGGCCGGCTTGCCCAGCGGCGCCGGCAGATCCAGCGCGGTGCCCTCCAGGCTGGTGCTCAGCTGCAGGGGCTCGGCCGTGCCGAGTGCCAGTTCGGCGCGCCAGCGGCTGCTGCCGCTGAGCCGCGGACGCAGCCAGCCGGGGATCAGCGCGGCGACGCCCGGCGCCTGCAGGTTGGGGGTGAAGTCCGCCTGCAGCAGGCCGCTGGCGCCCTCGCGGGGGAGGATGCGCGCCGTGACCTCGGCGCCCATCAGGCGCGCACGCAATTCCTGGGCCCGCAGACTGCGGTTGTCGAATTCGATCTGGCCTCTGAGTTTCTGTACCGGCTCGCTCAGTCCCTGCACGGCCAGCTCCACGTTGTCGAGCGTGACCTGGCCGTTGACGCGGGTTTCGCGCGTGCGCTTGAGCGGCACCGCCAGACGCAGGTTGACGCTGGCCGGCCCGCTGGTGCGCGTCTGCGTGAGCAGCCCGGACAGCGGCTCGCGCAGCGGCGACTGGCGCAGGATCTCGTAGAACGCCTCGGTCTGGCCCGTGACACGTGCCTGGACGTCGAGCTGCCCGGCACGGAAATCCTCGATCCGGGCGCTGACGCTCTCCGCCCGGGCGCCCAGCACCGTGGCCTGGCGCGACTCGATACCCAGCCCATTGCCGCGGAACTGCAGCTGCGCGTCCAGACCCGTCACCGCCGGCCAGTCGGGGGCGTAGGCGAGCTGCAGGCCGCTGGCGTCGAGATCGAGTTTCCATTCCCCGGTCTGGCGCTGGTGGTAGGGAAAATCGGCGAGCGGCCCGTGGATGCGCAGCTCGCCACGGGTGACCTCACCCTGCTCGATGGCGCGCTGCAGCCAGGCACGCAGCGGCGCGCCCCAGCGCAGGGGGATGAAGGGCTTGAGACGGGTCACGTCGCGGGCGCTGAAACGGGCGTCCAGTTCCAGGTGCGGGGGTTCGCCGTCCTGCGGCCAGCTGAGCAGCAGCTGGCCCTGGCCCTGGCTGCCGAGCAGCTGCCAGCCGAAATCCGGCAGACGCAGCTGCCAGCCCGTATCACGGCGCAGCCACTGCAGCTCGCCGCGGAACTGTTCGAAGGGCACCGCCGAGGCCAGCGTACCCGGCAGGGTCAGCGCCAGACGCTCGCCGTCCAGGGTCAGGCGCCCGGCCTGCGCGGTCGTGGCCAGCTCACCACCCAGCCCGGAAAATCCGGGCGTGTCGTCCTCGGCCATTCCACTGAGGTTGGCGAGCTGGGCGCGGAAACTGAAATCCGGCAGCTCGGCGTGCTGGCGCCAGCGCAGCACCACATCGCGCAGCGCGCCGCGCAGCCGTGCGATGCGTGGGTCCACGTCGGCCAGCAGGCTGGCCCAGGGGGCCAGCGTGTCCAGCCGCAGTTCCTCGGCGTCCAGTGCCCATTCACGGCCACTGCGGCCCGGCCGCACGTGCAGCAGGGCGGCGCGCGCCTGCGGTTCATCGCCGGTGACGAAACGGGTGAGTGCCACGCGCCAGCCCTGGGCCTCGAGCGCGGTGAGCTGCAGCTGGATCTCGCTGCTGCGGGCCTGCCAGGTTCGCGTGCCGCGCTGCGCCAGCAGGGCCCCGGCTCTGGCCACGAACCGTGCGGCATCGGGACGGCCGTCGATCAGCGTGCCGCTGAGGGTGAAGCCCAGATCCTGCGCCTCGATCCGGGCATCTGCCGCCAGCCACGGCGCCAGCCAGGCCTGGGGCTGCAGGGCGCTGGCCTGGACCGTATAGCGCCCCTGCCAGGCGCCGGGCTCGGTGAGCTCCCCGCGCACGCGGGCGTCGAGGCGCAGCTCCTGGCCCAGCGCCGGCGGCAACTGCAGCCGGGCCTGGGCCTCAAAGCCACCCAGCGTGCTGCGCGCCAGCAGCGCCTCCCGCAGCAGAAAGCGCTGGGGCTCTGCGCCCAGCCGGGGGTGCTGCACCTGCAGCGCGCAGTCGTACAGGCGCACCCGGCGGAAGCGGGCAAATTCCGCCAGCCAGTTGTGCGCCGCGGTGCCGGGCCCGGGGCTCTCCAGGCCGCTGAGGCGCAGGCTGCCGTCGGCGCCGGTCTCGATCGCCAGGTCCATCCCGGTCAGATCCACCTGGCTGGGCAGGGTGTTGCCGGCCAGCAGGCGGGTGAGGGAAAAGCCGAGGCTGAGCCGCTGCACGCTGACGATCTCTGCGCTGCCGTCGCGCGTGAACAGGCTCATGTCGGTGAGCTCCAGGCGCGGGAAGATGCCGCTCCAGCCCAGGTGGATGCCGCCCAGCTGCACCGGGCGCCCCGCTGACTCGCTGACCCAGGCCGCCACATCGTCTCGATAGCTGGGCAGCATGAGGATGGCGAGCTGGAAGGCCCCGCTGGCGACCGCACCCAGCACCACCAGCAGCGCGAGCGCCGGCAGCGTCAGGGTCCACCAGCGGCGATTTACCCGGTCCATGGCAGATGATGGCGCAGTCGGTACACGGTGGGGAGTGGGCTCATGGGAAGCGGCATTGTGGTCAGCTTGACCACATCCTGCCAGCGGGCTCTGCCTGCTGTATCACAGTCGGCCCACTCACAGTGGCACGACGTCGAAGCTTTCCTGCGGATAGCTGGCCTCGGCCTGCAGGCGGATGGGCCGGTTGAGCTGGGCCTCCAGATCGGCAAGGCCCAGGGCCTGATCGTCCAGCAGGCGCTGGATCACCGGACCGGCCGCCAGCACCAGGAAGCCCTTGGCCTCGAACTGGCGCGCGGCACGCTGCACTTCTCGCGCAATCTCGTGGCACACCGTCTCCACGGTCTTGAGCGTGCCGCGTCCCTCGCACACCGGGCAGGGCTCGCAGAGGATGTGGCCCAGCGATTCGCGCGTGCGTTTGCGCGTCATCTCCACCAGCCCCAGCGGCGAGAACGGATAGACCTGGGTACGGGCGTGATCGGAGGCCAGCGCCTTCTCCAGCTGGCGCATCACCTGGGCGCGGTGATCCTCGGATTTCATGTCGATGAAATCCAGCAGGATGATGCCGCCCAGGTTGCGCAGCCGCAGCTGGCGTGCAATGGCCTGCGCTGCCTCGAGATTGGTCTTGAGGACGGTCTCTTCCAGATTGCGGTGACCGATGTAGGCGCCGGTATTGACGTCGATGGTGGTCATCGCCTCGGTCTGGTCGATCACCAGGCTGCCGCCGGACTTCAGCTCCACCTTGCGCTGCAGGGCACGGTGGATGTCATCCTCCACGCCGTAGAGATCGAAGATCGGCGCGGCCCCCTCGTACAGCGTGATCTTGGACGCCGCCTGCGGGACGAACACCTGGGCGAACTGCTGCACGCGGCGGTATTCGGCGGCGTTGTCGATGCGCACGCGTTCCACGTCGGTGCCCAGCAGGTCGCGCAGGATCCGCATGGACAGCGGCAGGTCGCCGTGGACCAGCGTGCCCGGCGGCGCGCTGCGTGCCTGCTCGCTGATCGCCCGCCACAGGCGCAACAGAAAATTCAGGTCGGTGGTCAGCGCCGCCTCGTCGGCGTTCTCCGCCGCGGTGCGGGCGATGACGCCAAACTCCGGTGCCAGCGCCTGCTGCACGCGATCGAGCACCTGCTTGAGCCGCTCGCGTTCGGTCTCGTCCTCGATCCGCGCGGAAACGCCCACGTGCGGCTCGAAGGGCAGCAGCACCAGATAGCGCGAGGGCACCGACAGCAGGGTGGTCAGCCGCGCGCCCTTGCTGCCCATCGGGTCCTTGAGCACCTGCACCAGCACGTTCTGGCCCTCGTGCAGGAGCTGGCTGATGGTAGGCGGTGGCACGGCCTCGTTGCGGGCGCCGGGCGGCAGCATGTCGGCCGCGTGCAGGAAGGCGGTGCGTGCCAGACCGATTTCCACGAAAGCAGCCTGCATGCCCGGCAAAACCCGCTGTACCCGGCCCTGGTAGATGTTGCCGGTCAGCCCGTGCAGCGAGGCACGCTGGACGTGGATCTCCTGCGCGGCACCGCTCTCCACCAGCGCCACGCGGGTTTCCTGCGGGCCGATATTGACCAGGATCTCGGTACTCATGGAAATCCCTGCGGCTGCACGCCGAAGCCATCCAGCAGGGCGAGGGTCTCGGCCAGCGGCAGCCCGACGATGCCGGTGTAACTGCCCTGCACGCTCTGCACGAACGCGGCGGCCAGGCCCTGGATGGCGTAGCTGCCGGCCTTGCCCAGCGGCTCGCCGCTGGCGCAGTAGGCCCGCACGCGCTCGTCGCGCAGCCGGGCAAAGCGCACCACGCTGCGGCTGAGCACGGTCTCGATGCGCGTACCCTGCACGCAGGCCACGGCGGAGATCACCTCGTGCTCGCGGCCCGAGAGCGCCATCAGCGTGTGATAGGCATCCTCGGCATCCCGCGGCTTGCCGAGGATGCGGCCGTCGAGCACCACGTCGGTATCGGCGCCCAGCACCGGCAGCGGCTGCGGGGCCAGTGCCTGGCCCGCCAGCGCCTTGGCCCGCGCGATGCGCAGGGCGTAGTCGGCGGCGGGCTCATCGGCGGCGGGCTGTTCGGCCACGCCCGCGTCCAGCAGCCCGAAATGCAGGCCTTGCGCCGCCAGCAGCTCGCGGCGCCGCGGCGACTGCGAGGCAAGATAGAAAGAAACTGTCATGAGTGCGCCCATGATAAACGCGCACGGTACCGGCTGCGGGGATTTCAGGCCCGGTGGTAAGGGTGGTGGGCGAGGATGCTCCAGGCCCGGTACAGCTGCTCGGCCACCAGCACCCGCACCAGCGGATGCGGCAGCGTCAGGCGCGACAGCGACCAGCGCTGCGCGGCGCGCGCCAGTACCTCGGGCGCCAGGCCGTCGGCGCCACCGATGATCAGCGCGGTATCGCGCCCCGAGGCCATCCAGCCCTGCAACTGCTGCGCCCATTCGGCGGTGTTCAGGGCACTGCCGCGCTCGTCGAGGGCGATCAGCGTGCAGTCGGCCGGCACGGCCTTGAGCAGCTTCTCGCCCTCGGCCTGGCGCAGGCGCGCCAGATCCGGGCGCCGGCCGCGCTCCGGCGCGACGATCTCGGTCAGCTCCAGCCGGCACTCGTGCGGCAGGCGCGACTGGTAGTCGGCAAAGGCTGTCTCTACCCAGGCGGGCATCCGCGTCCCCACCGCCAGCAGGCGGATGCGCACGGCCGGCTCAGCCGCGGGCGCGCGCCGGAGCCTTGCGGGC
>JBKHXN010000052.1:0-78673 GCA_046565985.1 Gammaproteobacteria bacterium | reverse complement strand
GTGGGCAAGACCGCTATTGTGGAGGGTTTGGCACAGCGCATCGTCAACGGTGAGGTGCCGGAAAGCCTCAAGAACAAGCGCGTGCTGTCGCTCGACATGGCTGCGCTGCTGGCCGGTGCCAAGTACCGCGGCGAATTCGAGGAACGGCTCAAGGCCGTACTCAAGGAGCTGGCGCAGGACGAAGGCCAGGCTATCGTCTTCATCGATGAAATCCACACCATGGTTGGCGCCGGCAAGGCGGAAGGCGCCATGGATGCGGGCAACATGCTCAAGCCCGCGCTCGCCCGTGGCGAGCTGCACTGCATCGGCGCCACCACGCTGGACGAGTACCGCAAGTACATCGAGAAAGACGCCGCGCTGGAGCGCCGCTTCCAGAAGGTGCTGGTGGGAGAGCCCAGCGTGGAGGACACCATCGCCATCCTGCGCGGCCTCAAGGAGCGCTATGAGGTGCACCACGGCGTGGACATCACCGACGGCGCCATCATCGCCGCCGCGCGCCTGAGCCACCGCTACATCACCGACCGCAACCTGCCGGACAAGGCCATCGATCTGGTGGACGAGGCGGCCAGCCGCATCCGCATCGAGATCGATTCCAAGCCCGAGTCGCTGGACCGTCTGGACCGTCGCCTGATCCAGCTCAAGATCGAACGCGAAGCGCTGCGCAAGGAGAGTGACGAAGGCGCGCGCAAATCCCTCGCCGCGCTGGAAAGCGAGATCACCCGCCTGGAGCGCGAGTACAGCGACCTGGAAGAACAGTGGAAGGCGGAGAAGGCCAGCGTCGCCGGTTCTGCCAACGTCAAGGAAGAACTGGAACGGGCGCGGCTCGATCTTGAGGCGGCACGGCGCGCCGGGGATCTGGCACGCATGGCGGAAATCCAGTACGGCCGCATCCCGGAACTGGAAAAGCGCGCGCAGGCCCCGCAGCAGCAGGACAGCGAGCGTGCACCGCAAGCCGGCCCGCGCCTGCTGCGCTCCGCGGTGACGGAGGAAGAAATCGCCGAGATCGTCGCGCGCTGGACCGGCATCCCGGTCTCACGGATGCTGGAGGGCGAGCGCGAGAAACTGCTGCGCATGGAGCAGGCCCTGCACCAGCGGGTGGTGGGCCAGGCCGAGGCCGTGGCCGCGGTCGCCAACGCCATCCGCCGCTCGCGCGCGGGCCTGTCGGACCCCAACCGGCCCATCGGGTCCTTCCTGTTTCTCGGCCCCACCGGCGTGGGCAAGACCGAGCTGTGCAAGGCGCTGGCCGCATTTCTGTTCGATACCGACGAGGCCATGGTGCGCATCGACATGTCCGAGTACGGCGAGCGCCACAGCGTGGCACGGCTGATCGGCGCCCCGCCCGGCTACGTGGGCTACGAGGAAGGCGGCCAGCTCACCGAGGTGGTGCGCCGCCGGCCCTACTCCGTGATCCTGCTCGACGAGGTGGAAAAAGCCCACCCCGAGGTGTTCAACGTACTGCTGCAGGTGCTCGACGACGGCCGCCTCACCGACGGCCAGGGTCGCACCGTGGACTTCCGCAACGCCGTGGTGGTGATGACCAGCAACCTCGGCAGCTCGCTGATCCAGGAGATGATGGGCAAGGACGGCACGCAGTCCGATTACAGCGCCATCAAGGAAGGGGTGATGACCGTGGTCGGCACGCACTTCCGGCCCGAATTCATCAACCGCATCGACGAGGCCGTGGTCTTCCGCCCGCTGGGCTCGGAGCAGATCCGCGCCATCGCCAGCATCCAGGTGCAGCGGGTGGCGCAGCGCCTGGCCGAGCGCAACATCCGCATCGAGTTCAGCGACGCCGCGCTGGATCATCTGGCCCGCAGCGGATTCGATCCGGTCTATGGCGCGCGGCCGCTGAAGCGGGCGATCCAGTCACTGGTGGAGAACCCGCTGGCGCGTCAGCTGCTGGACGGCCAGTTCAGCGCCGGCGACCGCATCCGCGTGGACTACCGCGAACCGGATCTGTCCTTCACGTCCGCCTGAAGCGCGCGGCTACCGGCGCGCGTCAGAGCTCCGAATCGGCCGCCGCGCGTCCGCGGGCGCGCGCCTCGGCCTCCAGGCGCGCTTCCTCGATCTGATCGAGCACCGCGTCCACGTCCGCCGCTGCGGTGCTGTGCGTGTAGCGGCCGGTCAGCGGGGTCTCGGGTGTCAGTTCGCCGGCCTGGTAGAGCTTCCAGATCTCATGCGCGTAGTCGGTCTGCATCAGCTCCGGCGCCGCGCGGGCAAAGGTCTCGCGCATGTTGTGTACATCGCGCTCCAGCATGCGGAAGGCATTGTTGTTGCTGGCGGCGTTGACCGCCTGCGGCAGATCAATGATGACCGGGCCGCTGGCATCCACCAGCACGTTGTACTCCGACAGATCGCCGTGGATCAGCCCGGCGCAGAGCATGCGCACGATCTGCGTCATCATGAAGGCATGCCACTGCCGGGCCTGTTCCGGCGCCAGCTCCACCTCGTTGAGGCGCGGCGCCGGCTGGCCGCCCGCGTCGAGCACCAGCTCCATCAGCAGCACGCCGTCGAAGACGCCAAACGGCCGGGGCACGCGCACGCCGGCACCGTCCAGGCGGTAGAGCGCTTCCACCTCGGCGTTTTTCCATTCCGCCTGCTGCACCTTGCGCCCGTGGCGGCCCCCACGCCCCAGGGCGCGCGCGTCGCGGCTGCCGCGGGCCCTGCGGCCTTCCTGGTACTCGGCCAGCTTGTGGAAACCACGGTGCTCGGCCGCCTTGTACACCTTGGCGCAGCGGATCGCGGCTCCGCTGGCCACGATGTAAACCGAGGCCTCCTTGCCGCTCTTGAGCTGCCGGATGACCTCGTCAATGATGCCGTCGTCGATCAGCGGCTGCAGGCCGGCGGGGACTCTCATGGCCAGGTCGTGCCGGGCAGGCAGGCCGCCGGCACTATTTCTTCCTGCCCTTTTCGGCTTTGGCGGCGCGCTTTTCCAGCAGGCTCTTGGCAGGTTTCTTCTTCGCTTCCTTCTTGCGGTCCATGCCCTTGCTCATGAGGTCTTCTCCGGTTCGGGCGCGGCGGACTCGCTGGCGCTGCGTGCCAGCTTCTTCAGGCGCTTCTCTTCCTGCTGCTGATTTTTCTTCAGCTCACGCTGACGTTTGTCGAATTGATAATTGGGCTTGGCCATGGGCATACCTCCGGGTCGGCCGCACAGTGTAGAGGGATTCGGCAGCGGCGCGTGGCCGCCGGGTGTGTCAGGGCGCCGCCGCCGTGGCCGGCAGCCGCCCGAAGCCCGGCCCGTACTCTGAGGCCAGATATGCGGCCACGGCATAAACCGCCACGTTCTGCCGCAGCCCCGCGCGGTCTATGGAGGCCAGCACGTCGCGCTCGGTATGGTGCACGTCGAAGTACAGCGTGCCGTCCTGGCGGGGTTCCAGCACGGGCACGCCGCGCTCGCGCAGCGGGCGCAGGTCCGGCCCGCCACTGGCCTGATTGTGGGCCGGTTCCACGCCCAGCGGCCGCAGCAGCTCCTGCATGCTGGCGATGGCGGGCAGTGCCGGCTCCGCCACGCGCGAGGCCAGCTGGAAGACCGCGCCACTGCCGAAGTCCGCCTCCATGGCGAGCACATGGCGATCCAGCTCGGCGGCGTGCGCCTCGGCGTACTGGCGCGCACCGGAAAGACCGAATTCCTCGTTGGCGTAGAGCACCACACGCAGGGTGCGGCGTGGCCGGATGCCGGCGCGCGCGATCAGCCGCGCGGCCTCGATGACGATGGCCACCCCGGCCGCGTCGTCGTTGGCGCCCGTGCCGAGATCCCAGGAATCCAGGTGCGCGGCGAGCAGGACGATCTCGTCGCTGCTCCCCGGAATCTCGCCGATGACGTTGGCAGACTCCGCATCCCCGAAGCGCCGGCTGCCGACGTGGACGCGCAGCCGGGCCGGGCCGGCCTGCAGTGCGGCCGCCAGGCGATCGGCGTCGGCATTCGACAGGGCCACCGCCGGGATGGCGGTCACGCCGGGATCGGCCCGCATGGTGCCCGTGTGCGCAACCCCGCCGGCAGAGGTGCCGATGCTGCGGATCACCAGTGCCGAAGCGCCGCGGCGGGCGGCTTCCACCGCCCCATGGAAACGGGCGCCCACGGCCGAGCTGTAGCCAGACCCGTCGCGAGTGCGTTCCATGGCCTGGTCGATGAACGCGATACGGCCCTGCAGGGCGTCCGATGGCAGCGCCTGCAGCTCGGCCAGCGAGGCGAAGCGCCGTACCTCGGCGTCGGCGCTGCCGCCCACGCTGCCGCCCAGCGCCGCAGCGGCCAGGCGGGCCTCCCCCAGGCTCACGCGGATCTCGCGGCGCTGCCACAGCGGCACGCGCACCGGTTCGGCCCGTACATTGGCAAACCCTGCACGGCGCAGCTGCTTTTGCGCCCAGATCACCGCCTGGCGGTCACCCTCGCTGCCGGCCAGGCGGGGGCCGATGCGGGTGGTCAGATCAGCGACCAGCTCATAGGCACGGTTATCCCGCAGCGCGGTGTCACGCAGCACGGTGGCGCGCGCCAGGACGGCGGCATCGAAAGCGGGCGTGGCGGGCTGGGCGCTGGCCGCGGTGGCCAGCAGCAGGCTCGCGACTGCCAGGCCCTGAAACCGGCGGCTAGGCATGCTGCAGGCCCTGCGCCAGCAGGCTGGCGTTGCGGGCCACCCGCCCGTAGATGGACAGCTGCGGGTTGGCGCCGATGCTGGTGGGGAAGATGGAGCCATCCATGATCGACAGGTTGACGAGCTGGTGGTGGCTGCCGTCGCTGTTGACCACCGACTCGCGCGGGTCCTCGCCCATGGCGCAGCCGCCCATCAGGTGGGCGGTGAACAGGGCCAGTCT
The DNA here is from genome assembly GCA_046565985.1 of Gammaproteobacteria bacterium. GTDB lineage: Bacteria > Pseudomonadota > Gammaproteobacteria > Nevskiales > Nevskiaceae > Polycyclovorans. Next base: position 73,864 of record JBKHXN010000052.1, on the reverse strand, counting down.
CAGGGGACGATAGGGCAGGTTCTCGATCTGCGTGCGCGTCTGTTCCCAGCTCGTGCTCCAGCGGCCGTCCAGGTGCGCGGGCATCACCGCGCGGGCGCCGGCGGCGAACTGCAGTTCCGCCATGCGCAGGTAGGCGTCGCGGAAGCCGCGCCAGAGATAGTCGCTGAACTCGTAGTCCAGCAGCGGATTGCCGTGCTCGTCGATGCGCACGCGGCCACCCTCGCTCTCCGGATGAAAGCCGTCGCGCAGCAGCGCGAGCATGGCGTTGGTATGCGGCAATTCACGCATGGCGACGGCCAGCGCCTGGCCGTGCACGCCGAAAATGGTGCTCGACAGCGCCGGCGCCATGGGCGGCACCTCGATCTTGTAGCCGGGGATACGCTGGTCGTCCGCACGCCACTGGAACTCATCGCTGGCGACGGACTGCGGCGCGCCGTAGTAACCGTCTATGCGTTCCGGCATCTGCGCCAGCGTCATGTTCACCGGATGGATGCAGGTGCGCAGGCCCAGGCGCTGATACGGGTCGGGCGCGCCGGAGCGCAGCAGCAGGGCGGGATTGTTCAGGGCGCCGCCGGCCAGCACATAGTGGCGCGCGCGCAATTGCACCCTGACGCCGGTGGGCGTGCGTGCGTCGGCACCCAGGGCCAGGGCCTGCAGTTCCCGCACCTTGTCGCCCTGGTGCACGATGCGCTCCACACGCAGGCGGTGTACCAGGGTCGCACCCCGGGCCAGCGCCGCCGGCAGGGTGCTGACCAGCATGGACTGCTTGGCGTTGACCGGGCAGCCGTAGCCGCAGTAGCCGGTATCCCAGCAGCCGCGCACGTTGCGCGGGATGACGTGCGCCTCCCAGCCGAGTGCTGCCGCGCCGCGCGCCAGCACCGCGTTGTTGGCGTTGGGGGCCTGCTTCCAGGGCGCGATGCCCAGCCGCGCTTCCATCTTCTCGAACCAGGGCTGCATGGCCGCTTCGCTGGCGTCGCGCACGCCAAAGCGTGCCGCCCAGTAGGCCAGGGTCTGCGGCGGGGTGCGGAAGCTGGAAGTCCAGTTGACCGTGGTCGTGCCGCCCACGGAGCGCCCCTGCAGTACCGCCACCGCACCGTCGCTGGTGCTGCGGCTGCCGCCGTCCTGGTACAGCTCGGCGAGCGCGCGCGCTTCGTCCATGTCGCGGAAGCTGGCGGAGGTCTTGAGCGGCCCCTCCTCCACGATCAGCACCTTGAGCCCAGCTAGCGTGAGAATCTCGGCGGCCGTGCCCCCACCGGCGCCGCTGCCGATGACGATCACATCGGCCTCCAGCCTCAGGTCTCCGGTGTAGCGGCTCGCGTCCTGTACGTCCCAGCCGCCGGCGATGCCGTCGGTGTAAATGTCATTGATGGCCATGTCTTGGGTCTTGTCCTATGCCTGGAGTGCGTCGACGATCCAGCGCGGCGGTCCGGGATAGCCGCTGGCCGCCCAGCCTGCCGGCGTGCCGTAGTGGGCACCGGCCAGCAGCGCCACCAGCGCGCGGTAGCCCGCGTTGAAAAGCCCAATGGAGCTGTCGCGCCAGCGCTGCAGGAAGGCGTCGATCTGCTCTGCGTCCGCCTGATCCCAGGGCCGGGAAACCCGCGCGGCCAGGCGCCGTGTCAGGCCCAGGTTGAGCAGGTCCAGCAGCTTGCGCAGCTCGGCACGGGCGCTGGGGGCCAGCAGACCGCAGCCATAATCCATGCGCTGCAACAGCAGCTGGATGTGCCCGCTGCGCTCCTCCGCACCGGCGGGCAGGCTGCCGGCCAGCACCACCGGGGCCAGTGCGGTGAACAGCACCAGATCGGCGTCCTGGAAGAATCCAAAGCCCTGAGCGGCGGCCTGCTCGCGGGCATGGCAGCCGCTCAGCCCCGCGCCCAGACTCACCGTCCCGAGCACCGCGGAACCCGCGAGTCCCAGTTTCAAAAAGCCGCGCCGGTCGAGCAGCGGCGTCCGCGTGTGCTGCACCGGACTCTCCTCGTGTGGGGGATGGAATGTGACGACGGCCCTATTCCACCCTGATTGCGCCCGGCGGGCAAGGCAGCCCATGCACTGACCCGCGCGCGGCTTTGCCTTTAGAATTGCGCCTCATTCGAGGCACCCCCGACGTGAACACCCCTGCGATCGCCCACTTCGCCGCCGAGGCAGCGGCGCGCCATGCCAGCCTCACCGTGGTCATCGCCGCCAACGAGCAGCAGGCCTACCGGCTGGAGGAGAACCTGCGCTTCTTCCTCGCCGGGCGCCTGCCGCTGCTGCATCTGGCCGATCCGGAGGTGTTGCCCTACGACCAGTTCTCCGCGCACCAGGAGATCCTCTCCGAGCGGCTGGGCGCGCTGGCCGCGCTGCCACGCCTGACCCGTGGCGTGCTGCTGGTGACCGCCGACGGGCTGATGCAGCGCCTGCCGCCGCGCGCCTGGCTGGACGGCCGCAGCCTGAATCTGAAACCGGGTGATACGCTGGATCTCGGCACCTTCCGCGAACAGCTCGTCCAGGCCGGCTACGCCAGCGTGTCCGAAGTGCAGATGCAGGGCGAGTTCGCGGTGCGCGGCGCGCTGATCGACCTGTTCCCCATGGGGTCCAGCGCGGCCTATCGGATCGACCTGTTCGACCAGGAGATCGAGAGCATCCGCAGCTTCGATCCGGAAACCCAGCGCTCCACCGACAAGGTCAGCGCCATCCGCCTGCTGCCGGCGCGCGAGTTCCCCACCGATCGTGAAGGCATCGAAACCTTCCGCCGCCGCTACCGTGAATATTTTCCCGGCGATCCGGCGCGCTCACGCGTGTACAGCGAAGTCAGCCGTGGCCACATGCCCGGCGGGATCGAGAGCTACCTGCCACTGTTCTTCACCGCCACCGCCCGGCTGGCCGACTACCTGCCCGCCAGCGCGCAGCTGCTCTGCACCACCGACCTGCCGGCGGCGCTGCAGGAGGACTGGCGGCAGATCGGCGAGCGCTTCGAGCGCTACAGCGGCGACCTCACCCGCCCGCTGATGCGGCCCGATGACCTGTACCTGCCGCCGGCACAGGTCCTGGAGAGCCTGGCCGGGTTCTCCGCGCTGGTGCTGCCGCCGGAAACCGGCCACTCCCTGCCCGCCGGCGACGACCTCAAAACCTGGCTGCAGCAGGCGGACGGGCCGCGGGTGCTGTTCGTGGCGGAATCCGCCGGGCGGCGCCAGACCCTGCTCGATACCCTCAAGCCGCTGGGTATCATCCCCCGCGACGCCGCGGACTGGGCCGCCTTCGAGCGCGACCGCAACCGCTATGGCATCACCCTGGGCGCGGTGCAGGATGGCCTGCTGCTGCCACCGGCGGGGCTGGCCCTGGTCCCGGAAGCCGCCCTGCTGGGCACCCGCACGCCGGCGCAGACGCGGCGCACGCGCGGCCAGAAAGTACGTGATCCGGACACCCTGCTGCGTGATCTGGGCAGCCTGCATCCGGGCTCGCCGGTGGTGCACGTGCAGCACGGCGTGGGCCGCTACATCGGCCTGCAGAAACTCGACGCCGGCGGTGTCACCGCCGAATACCTGGTGCTGGAATACGCCGGCCAGGACAAGCTCTACGTCCCGGTGGCCTCGCTGTCGCTGATCCACCGCTACACCGGCGCCGAGGAAGCCAGCGCGCCGCTGCACGCGCTGGGCAGCGAGAAATGGAGCAAGGCCCGCAGCCGCGCCGAGGAGCGCGCGCACGACGTGGCGGCCGAGCTGCTGCAGATCCAGGCCCGGCGGCTGGCCAAGCCCGGCCAGACGATCCAGGCCGACGGCGAGGACTACGCCCGCTTTGCCGCCGGGTTCCCCTTCACGCCCACGCCCGACCAGCAGACCGCCATCGACGCGGTGCTGGCGGATCTGGCCTCGTCAAAACCCATGGACCGCGTGGTCTGCGGGGATGTGGGCTTCGGCAAGACCGAGGTGGCCTTGCGTGCCGCGTTCTGCGCCGCCCGCGCCGGACGCCAGGTCTGCGTGCTGGCCCCCACCACCCTGCTGGTGGAACAGCACGCCAAGAATTTCGCCGACCGCTTCGCCGACTGGCCGATCCGCATCGCCGGGCTGTCGCGCATGCGTACCGGGCGCGAGCAGACCGCGCTGCTCCGGCAGCTGGCCGAGGGCAGCCTGGACATCGTCATCGGCACCCACCGGCTGCTGCAGGAGGACGTGCGCTTCAAACAACTGGGGCTGGTGATCGTGGACGAGGAGCACCGCTTCGGCGTGCGCCACAAGGAGCGCCTGAAGAACCTGCGCGCCGAGGTGGACCTGCTCACGCTCACCGCCACGCCCATTCCGCGCACGCTCAACATGAGCCTCAGCGGTCTGCGTGATCTGTCCATCATCGCCACGCCGCCGGAATCGCGGCTGCCGATCAAGACCTTCGTCGCCGAGTGGGACAACGGCCTGATCTACGAAGCCTGCCAGCGCGAGCTGCGCCGCGGTGGGCAGGTGTACGTGCTGCACAACGAGGTGGCGGACATCGAACCGTTTGCCCGCAAGATCCAGGAACTGGTCCCGGAAGGCCGGGTGCGGCACGCCCACGGCCAGATGCGCGAGCGCGAGCTGGAACAGGTGATGCTGGATTTCTACCACCAGCGCTTCAACATCCTGGTGTGTACCACGATCATCGAGTCCGGCATCGATGTCCCCAGCGCCAATACCATCCTCATCGACCGTGCCGACCAGCTCGGCCTGGCCCAGCTGCACCAGCTGCGCGGGCGCGTGGGGCGCAGCCATCACCGCGCCTATGCCTACCTGATGGTGCCCAGCAAGCGGGCGCTCACGCCCGACGCGCAGAAGCGCCTGGAGGCGATCGAGGCACTCGGAGAACTGGGCTCGGGCTTCATGCTCGCCACGCACGATCTGGAGATCCGCGGCGCCGGCGAGCTGCTGGGCGAGGGACAGTCCGGTCAGATCGAGGAAGTCGGCTTCACCCTCTACGCCGACCTGCTCGCGCGCGCGGTGCGGGCGCTCAAGAGTGGCCGGGTGGACGACGCCCCCTTCGGCCAGAGCGCCTGCGAGGTGGATCTGGGCGTGACCAGCCTGATCCCGGACGATTATGTACCGGACATCGCCACCCGCCTCAGCCTGTACAAGCGCCTCAGCCAGGCGGCGGATGCCGAAGCGCTGGCCGGTCTCAAGGCCGAGATGATCGACCGCTTCGGCCCGCTGCCGGTGGCCGCCGAACGTCTGTTCGAGCAGACCGGCCTGCATCTGCGCGGCCTGGCGCTGGGGCTGTCGCGCATCCGTGCCGGCGAGCGCTCGGTGACTTTCGAGTTTGGCCCGCAGCCGCGCATCGAGCCCGCGCAGCTGATCCGGCTGATCCAGACCCAGCCCAAGACCTACAGGCTGGAAGGCCAGAAGCGGCTGCACTATTACGCCGATCTGAGCGCGGCCGCGCAGCGCGCAGAGCGCGTGACCGAGGTCTTGGCTACACTCGCCCCATGAACCGTCTGCCAGCCATCCTTCTATGCCTGCTGTGGGCCCTGCCCGGCTCCGCGTCCGCGCAGGTGCAAAGCTACCGCGTGGATGCCATCGTGTTCCTCAACAAGGCCGCCAGCAGCGAGCTGGGGCGCCCGGTGGCCCTGCCGGATCTGAGCCGCGCCATCGATCCCGCCAACGTCAGGGCCCTGGCCGCCGCCGGCATCCGCATCCTCCCGGAGAGCCAGTTTGCCCTGGAAACCGAATGGAAGCGCCTGAGCAATTCGGCACGGCACGAGCCCCTGCTCCGGCTTGCCTGGGTACAGAAGCAGCCACCAGCCGAGCGCGGGCCGATGATCCAGGTGCGCCTGGGCCAGGAGCTCAGCGTGGTAAGTCCTAATGGCCAGCTGCTGCAGACCGCCCCGGTGGAAGGCAGCCTGGGCCTGATGCTCGGCCGCTTCCTGCACCTGGAGGCCGATCTGGTCTACACCCAGCCCGGCGACGGCGGCTACATCACCTACCGCCTCAGCGAGCGGCGCCGGATGCGGCGCGATGAACTGCACTACCTCGACAGCCCGCGACTGGGCGTGCTGGCACGCGTGGTCAAGGCCGACTGAGTCCGGCGTTCAGGCCCGCCGCAGCAGCTCTTCGAGCGGCGCACCCAGTCCCACCGCCCGGCCCTGCGCCCAGTCCACGCCCATGCTGTGCAGGGGTTCGAGCAGCGCCAGATCCTCAACGTGCTCGGCAATGGTCTTCAGGCCCATCTCGTGGCCGATACGGTTGATCGCCTCCACCATGCCGTAGTCGGCGCGGCTGTGCATCATGGAGCGGATGAAGCTGCCGTCAATCTTGAGGAAACTCACCGGCAGATTCTTCAGGTAGGAGAACGAAGCCATGCCGGCGCCAAAGTCATCCAGCGCAAAACGGCAGCCGATGTTGACCAGGCGCTCGATGAAACGGCGCGCTTCGGTCAGGTGCGAGATGGCCGCGGTTTCGGTGATCTCGAAGCAGACCTGCTCCGGCGCCACGCCCAGCGCGTCGAAGCGGGAGATCACATAGGCCAGAAACTTCTCGTCCCCCAGCGACAGGCCGGAGACGTTCACCGCATACAGGATACCGTCTGCCGGGCGGCTGGCCAGCGCGGTCAGCGCGGTATTGACCACCCAGCGATCCAGCGCCGTCATCATGTAATAGCGCTCGGCGGCGGGGATGAACTGGCCGGGCAGGATCAGTCGTCCGGTCTCCTCGCTGCGCATGCGCACCAGCAGTTCGCGGTACACCACCTCGCCCGGCGCGGCGGTGCGGACCACGTCCTCGTAGTGCAGGACGAACAGGTTGCGGTCCAGCGCGTGGCCGATGCGGGTGATCATGCTCATCTCACCCTGGCGGCGGCTGAGCTCGGCGCTGGCGCTCACGTAGTGCACCCGGTCGCGGCCGGCATCCTTGGCGGCGAAGCAGGCGGCGTCGGCGTCGGAGAGCACGCGCCCTACACTGCTCACGCTGGCATCCACCTGCACCGCACCCATGCTCAGGGTCACGGCGTGCTGTTGGCCATCCCAGCTGAAACGGAAGCTGCGAACCCCCTCCAGCAGATCCTCGATCATCCGCCGGCCCTGCTCCGGCTCACAGCCGGAGAGCAGCACGCCAAACTCGTCGCCACCGAGCCGTGCCAGGGCATCCTGCGGGCGCAGCCGCGCCCGCAGCAGGGCGGCGACCTCGCGCAGCAGCTCGTCACCGGCGGTATGGCCCAGCGTGTCGTTGATGACCTTGAACTGGTCCAGATCCAGGTAGGCAAACAGATGCTGCACCCCGTTCTGCTGGGCCGCGGACAGCGCAGCGCTGAGGCGGCGTTCCAGTTCGTCGCGGTTGAGCAGCCCGGTGAGCATGTCGTGATCGCTGCGGTAGGCCAGTTCCTCGGCCAGCAGGCTGTGCTGGGTGGTGTCCTCGAACACCAGTATGGCTCCGGGCAGGCCGTCCAGGCCGGGGACCGGTGCGCAGCGCATGCTGATGTTCAGGCGCCGGCCGCTGCGCCCGAGCAGGAACTCGCTGCTGCTGGCGCGCTCCACAGTGCGGTTCTCGCGCAGGCTGGTCCAGATGGGACTGCGTACCTGCGTGCCGCCGGGACCGATGAGCCGGAAGACGCGATCGTGCGGCTGATTCATCGCCTCGCCACGGCTCCAGCCGGTGAGGCGCTCCGCCACCTTGTTGAACTCGATGATCACCCCGCGCGCATCGGTGATCAGAAAGCCTTCGCTGAGCAGCTCCATGGCCACCTGCACGCGGCTGCGACGGATCTGCATCCGCTGGTGCAGGGCCTCCTCGCTGCTCTGCGGCAGCAGTTCCACGAACAGGCAGTTGTCGGCCACCGCATAGCCGGCCACGTGGCCGGCCATGGGGCCCTGGGTGGTGCGCAGGCTCACATCCAGGGTGAACTGGGTCTGCGGTTTGAGCGCCTGCGCGGCCTCGCGCAGTTCCTGATGCTGGGGGCTGTCGAACACGTCGAGCAGGCTGCGGCCTTCGATCAGCCGCCCGCCCAGCCCGGTGAGCCGCACAAAGGCCGCGTTGACGCCGAGCACCTGCAGGTCCATGTCCACCAGCGCCACCGCCAGCGAGACGCGGTCGAACAGCTCGCGATAGATGCCGCCGGATTCGAGTATCTCCGGCAGGACCGTGTTGCGACGGCCACTGAACGGCTGATCCGGCGTGCGGCGCTCCACCGGCGAATAGCAGCCGCTGGCGAGCATGTTGGGGGCGAAAAGATCCGGGTGGATCAGGGCGGTATCGGCATGCCCCACCAGCAGATAGCCGCCGTCACGCAGCGAGGCATGGAGGTTTTCCTGAACTCGCCGCTGGGCAGGCAGATCCAGTGCCGAGAGCTGGTTGCGGTAGCAGATGAAATCCACTTCCCGAAACGGCGGTTCGGCGAGCAGGTCGTGCTCCAGGAACAGACATTGCGCGGCCAGATCGTCACTCACGCGCCACTCCTGTCCTTCGCGCCGCAGATGGCGGCCGCGCAGGGACTCCGGCACGCGCTCCACCTCGATCAGCGCAAAATGCCGCGCGCGGGCGCTGTCCAGCGCCAGCTGATCGGTATCGGTTCCGGCGATGCGGTAGGTGGGCAGGCGATCACCAGCCAGACTCTCGTGCGCCTGATGGACGAGCATGGCCAGGGCAAAGACCTCCTCGCCACTGCCGCAGGCCGGCACCCAGAACTGGGCATGGGGTGATTCCCGCAGCAGCTGGGGCAGGCAGCGGGAGATCGCCGCGTAGATCTCCGGGTCGCGGAACAGCAGGCTCTGCGGCGCCAGCACGTCGCGCGCCAGGGCGCGCAACTCACCGGGATCCTGCTCCAGCCGCTGCAGGTAGAGCTCCGGCGCCGTGTAGCCCAGGCGGCGCAGACGCCGCAGAGCATGACGCATCAGGGTCTCACGGGTGTAATGCCCCTCGCGCGCCATGCCGGCGTCACGCAGCAGCCCCACCATGCGCTGCTGGAAGGCAGCGAAGTCCACATCGTCCCTGCCTGCGTCCTGCGGGTCATTGCGGTTCATGGTTTGGAGTGATCACCAGGCTGCTGGGCATCATGCCCCAGATCTGTCATGCCTGTACGGCGAGCACCGGCAGCGCCTGGGCCAGCAGCGCCTGGACGCGCGCCATCCCGGTGGCCAGGGACTGCTGGATCTCGGCGTGGATGTCGCCGTTGCCCTGCACGCCCGCCGCCCAGTTCACGCTGACCGCCAGGCAGGCGTACTCGAGGTTCTTCTCCCGCGCCAGCGCGGCTTCCGGCATGCCGGTCATGCCGACCATGTCGCAGCCGTCACGCTGCATGCGGCGGATCTCGGCTGCGGTTTCCAGCCGCGGGCCCTGGGTCACGCCCAGCACGCCCTCCCCGGCCAGCTGCAGCCCGGCGGCGGCAGCGGCGGTGATCAGGGCCTGGCGGATGCCCGCGGTGTAGGGCGCGGTGAACTCCACATGCGTGAGCGGCGCACCGGGGCTGCCGTCGGAATAGCTGTGCAGGCGGCCGTGGGTGTAGTCCACCAGATCGGCGGGCACCGCCACCTCGCCCGGCGCCAGCCAGGGCGCGATGCCGCCCACCGCGGCAAGGGCCACCACGCGGCGCACGCCGGCCTGGGCCAGGGCGGCCATATTGGCGCGGTAGTTGATGGCGTGCGGCGGGATGTGGTGCCCCTCACCGTGACGGGCGAGGAAGATCACCGGCAGGCCGTTCAGACGCCCCAGCAGCAGCGGCGCCGAGGGCATGCCCCACGGGGTCTCCACCGCCAGCTGGTCGGTGACCTCCAGGCCCCGCCACTGGTTCATGCCGGTGCCGCCGATCACTGCGAGCGTAGCGTGCATGGCCGGCGCCTCAGCCCCGCACCGCGTAGATCGCGGGCAGTTGGCGGAAATAGTGCTTGTAGTCCATGCCGCAGCCAAACACGTAACGGTCCGCCACCGCCAGGCCGATGAAGTCGGCCTTGACGCCCGGCGCCTTGCGCTTGTGCAGTTTCTCGGCCAGCACGGCAGTCTTGAGGCTGGCCGGCGCCTGGGCGCGCAGCGCGTTCTGGATGGCGGCCAGGGTGTGCCCCTCGTCGAGGATGTCGTCGATGATGATCACGTGCCGGTCCTGCACCACGGTGCCGGGTTCGGCCTTCCAGACCAGACCGCTGCCGCTGGTTTCGCCGCGGTAGCGGGTGGCGTGCAGGTAGTCCAGCTCGAAGGTGAAGTTCAGCCGCTTGATGATCTCGGCGGTCGGCACCAGGCCGCCGATCATCACGCACAGGATCAGCGGATTCTTGTCCGCATACTCGGCCCGCAGGCTGCGGGCGATCTTGTCATAGGCCAGGCCCACCGCCTGCGCGTCGTGCAGGCAGTCGGCGTTCTGCAGCATGGCCTGGGCTTCTTCAGAGGGATGCATGCGGGCTCCGGAAGGCAACGGGTGCGGGTGGGGGTTCATACAGGCCGGCGGTAGAGACGGCGCAGCCGCTCGCTGCTGGCGCGGCGCGGGCGCACGTCGCGCAGTGCGTCCAGCAGCTGGATGCTGGCAGGCCGGTCATTGCAGACCAGCAGCATGTCCGATCCGGCGGCCAGCGCCGCACGGGCGCGGTCCTCCATGGAGCCGAAGCTGGCGGCGCCGCCCATGCTCAGGTCGTCGGAGAAGATCACGCCGTCGTAGCCCAGCTCGGTGCGCAGGATGTTCTGGATCCAGATCCGCGACAGCGAGGCCGGCGCCTCGTCCACTGCGGGGTAGCGCACGTGCGCGGTCATCAGCGATTCCAGCCCCTCGGCAATCAGGGCCCGGAACGGCAGCAGCTCGGTCTGGCTGATCTGCTCCAGGCTGCGCCGGTCCACCGGCAGTTCCAGGTGTGAATCGGCGCTGACCGCGCCGTGGCCGGGAAAATGCTTGCCGGTGGCGCACAGCCCGGCGGCGTTGAGCCCTTCGCGGAAGGCGCGGGCCAGGCTGATCAGCGTGGGGCAGTCGGCGGCGAAGGCGCGGTCGCCGATCACTCCCGAGACGCCGTGGTCAATATCCAGCACCGGGGCAAACGGCAGGTCGATGCCGAATTCCGCCAGTTCACGGCCGATGGTCTGACCGGCGGCACGCGCCTCGGCGTGGGCCTGCTCGGGCCGCTCCTGACACTGCAGGCCGAAGCTGCGCATCGCCGGGATGCGGGAGAAGCCGACACGGAAGCGCTGCACCCGTCCGCCCTCATGATCCACGGCCAGCAGCAGTCGCGGCTTCTTCAGCGCCAGCAGCTCGTCGCACAGGGCCTTGAGCTGCTTGCGGCTGCGGTAGTTGCGGGTGAACAGGATCACCCCGCCGACCAGCGGATGCGAGAGCACCTCGCGATCCTCGGCGGTGAGTTCCAGGCCACCCAGATCGAGCATCAGCGGGCCGATCAGCGGGCGGGTGCGGGGGGCGTCCGCGGGACGCGGGTTACTCGTGGAGGTCAACGGGAGTTCCTGGGCTGATCTGGTCGAAGAGGTCGATGATGTCGGCGTTGGCCATGCGGATGCAGCCCTTGGAGCCGGGCAGCCCGAGGCGCGTCACCGGCGGCGTGCCGTGCAGGTAGATGTAGCGGCGGAAGGTGTCCACGCAGCCCAGACGGTTGCGCCCCGGCTCGGTGCCGGAGAGCCAGAGGATGCGGGTGAGGATCCAGTCGCGCCCCGGAAAGCGGGCGTGCAGCTCGGGCGTCCAGATTTCACCGGTGGGGCGGCGCGCCACCAGCACGCTGTTCACCGGCAGGCCGGCGCCGATGCAGGCACGCACCACGTGGCGGCCGCGCGGGGTGGCGCCAGAGCCGTTGATCTCGCCCGGCCCGTTGGCGGCGGTGGAGACGGTGTAGTCGCGCACGCGGTTCTTGCCGTCCCACAGCAGCAGGCGTTGTTGCCCGAGGTCGATCTCAACCTGCATCCGGCCAGCTCTGGTAGGGGTGAAGTGCGAGGTAGTGATTGTAATAGCGACGGTCCTGCGTGACCTCCCGTCCGAGCCAGGGCGGGCGCGAAAAAGCCTGATCCACGCGGTCCAGTTCCAGCTCGGCGACCACCAGACCGGCATTGCGGCCCTCGAACTCGTCCACTTCCCAGGTCAGGCCGTCAAACTCGACAAAATGCCGCGTCTTGGCCAGCACGCCCACGCACAGGCTGGCGAGGATCTCCCGCCCCTCGTCCAGGGGGATGCCGTAATCGAACTCCGCGCGCGCGCTGCCCACCACCGCCGCCTTGATGTTGAGACGCGCCTCCTCGCCCTGGATGCGCACCCGCATCGAGGCGCGCCCGCCCTCGGCGGAAAGATAGCCCTGCCTGAGCGACTGGCGGCGCTGTGCCTGGGCGCGCCAGGCGTCGCTGGTGACCAGGAATTTACGTTCGATCTCAATGGGCATATCAGGCTCTTGCACGTTCAAACAGGGCCATGCTCTCCACATGGGCGGTGTGCGGGAACATATCCATGACGCCCACCCGCTGCAGACGATATCCCAGGTCGTGGACCAGCGTGCCGGCATCGCGCGCCAGCGTACCCGGATGGCAGGAAACGTACACGATGCGCTGCGGCGCGGCGGCGGCCGCCAGCGGCAGGATCTCGCTGGCGCCGCTGCGCGGCGGGTCGAGCAGCAGCTTGTCGTAGCGGCCCTGCAGCCAGGGCGCCTGGGCCGTGGCGCGAAACAGGTCGGCCTGCTCGAAGCGGATCTCCAGGCCGTTGGCCTGCGCGTTCTCGCGCGCACGGCGTACCAGTCCGGCTTCGCCCTCCACCGCCACCAGCTGCGCGCCGCACGCGGCGATGGGCAGGGAAAAATTGCCGAGCCCGCAGAACAGCTCCAGCACCCGCTCGCCGGGTTGGGGCGCCAGCCAGTCCAGCGCCTGCAGTACCGCCCGCTGGCTGATGTCGGCGTTGATCTGGATGAAATCCGTGGGTTCAAAACGCAGCCGCAGGGCGGAGCCGTCCGGCGAATAGGCCAGCTCGCGTGCAGGCGGGTCGAGCGGTTGGATGGAATCGTGCCCGCCCGGCTGCAGGCGCAGCTCGAAACCGCTGGCGGCGCTGAAGGCGCGCAGGGCCTGCTGGTCCGCCGCGCTGGGCGGCGCCAGCACGCGCAGCACCAGACAGACCCCGGCTGCGGCGGCCACCTCGATCTGCGCCACCTGGTCGCGAATGCCCAGACCGGCGATCAGCGCGGCCAGCGCCGGGAGCTGCGCGCCCACCCGCTCGTCCAGAACCGGGCAGCTGGAGAGGTTGCCGATCAGCCCGCTCTCGCGCTCACGGAAGCCGACGATCACCTGCCGGCCGTGCACGTCCTTGACCCCCAGCCGGGCACGGCGGCGGTAGCCCCAGCTCGCGCCGGTGATCGGGCTGGCGACCGTCTCCGGCTGCACTCTGCCGATGCGCTGCAGGGCGTCGAGCAGCTGCTTCTGCTTGAAGCGGATCTGTGCGGCGGGCGCCAGATGCTGCAGTGAGCAGCCGCCGCAGACGCCAAAGTGCGGGCAGCGTGGCGTCACCCGGTCGGACGAGGCCTGCAGGATGTCCAGCGCCTGGCCGTGGTCGGCGTCGCGGTACTGCGCGGTATAGCGAAACGCCACCCGCTCGCCCGGCAGTGCGTCGGCGATGAAGGTGACCTTGCCGTTGACGCGCGCCAGGCCCTGCCCGGTATGGCTCAGGTCCACGATGTCGGCTTCGAAGCGGCCCTGGGGCAGCGGCTTGCGGCGGCGGTGCATGCGCCGCGTCAGTCCGGAAACAGGCCGGTGGAGATGTAGCGATCACCGCGGTCACAGACGATGCAGACGATGGTGGCGTCCTCCAGGCTGCGGCACAGCTGCAGCGCCGTCCACATGCCGCCGCCGGACGATGGGCCGCAGAACAGGCCCTCCACGCGCGCCAGTTCGCGGGTGGTCTGCTCGGCGTCCCGGGCCGAGACTTCGACGATGCGGTCCACGCGCGAGCGATCAAAAATCTTCGGCAGGTAAGGCTCCGGCCACTTGCGGATGCCGGGGATGGAAGAATCGCCGTCCGGCTGCACACCGATGATCTGCACCGCCGGATTCCGTTCCTTGAGATAGCGCGAGGTGCCCATGATGGTGCCGGTGGTGCCCATGGTGGCAACGAAGTGGGTGATCTGCCCCGCGGTGTCGCGCCAGATCTCCGGCCCGGTGCCCTCGTAGTGGGCGCGCGGGTTGTCCGGGTTGGCAAACTGGTTGAGGACCTTGCCCTGGCCCTCGCGCTCCATCTGCTCGGCGAGGTCGCGCGCGCCTTCCATGCCCTGCTCCTGGGTGACCAGGATGATCTCGGCGCCAAAGGCTTTCATCGTGGCGCGGCGTTCGGCGCTCATGTGCGCCGGCATGATCAGGCGCAGACGGTAACCGAGCATGGCCGCGACCATGGCCAGGGCGATCCCGGTGTTGCCGCTGGTGGCCTCGATCAGCATATCGCCCGGGTGGATCTCACCTCGCTCCTGGGCGCGGCGGATCATCGAGTAGGCGGGGCGATCCTTCACCGACCCCCCGGGGCCGGTGCCTTCGAGCTTGGCGTACAGGCGGTTGCGGCCGATGCCGGGAAGCCGGGTCAGGCGCACCATCGGCGTGTTGCCGATGCAATCGGCGAGCGTCTTGTCGTTCATGCGCTGATCTTACCTGTCCGCCGCGGCGCTCAGGCGTTCCAGCACCACCATGGCGCAGATCATGCCGCCCTCGTCGGTGAGCGAGACGTGCCCGCCCGCCACGCCCAGGGCATCGAGCCGTGCGCGCAGCGCGGGGCTGAAGACCAGCTGCGGCTGGCCGCTGGCCGCATGCACCACGCCGCAGTCGCGATAGCCCACCCCGCGAAAGCCGGTACCGAGCGCCTTGACCGTGGCCTCCTTGGCGGCAAAGGCCATGGCCAGGCTGCGCGCCGGCCTGCGCGCCCGGGCAAACCGTTCCAGCTCCTCGGGCATCAGCAGCTTGCGCGCCAGGCGCTCGCCGAATCGCAGCCAGGCCGCCTGCATGCGTTCGGACCGCAGCAGGTCCACTCCCACACCGTAGATCATGCCGCGAGCCGCGCTTCGGTCATCGCCCGGCGCATCTCGGCCACCGCGGCCGGCAGACCGATGAAGATGGCCCGCGCGATCAGGCTGTGGCCGATGTTGAGCTCCACGATCTCGGGAATGCGCGCCACCGGCGCCACGTTCTGCAGATGCAGGCCGTGCCCGGCGTGCACTTCCAGCCCGGCGGCGCGGGCGTCGCGGGCAAAGGTCTGGATGCGCACGAGTTCCGCCGCCTGTGCCGCCCCGGCGGTATCGGCATAGCGGCCGGTATGGATCTCGATCTGCTGGGCGCCGGCCTGCAGGCTGGCTTCGAGCTGGCGCGGATCGGCGTCGATGAACAGCGCCACGGTGACGCCGGTATCGGCGAGCCGGCCACAGGCCGCGCGGACCTCGGCCAGATGCCCGGCGACGTCGAGCCCGCCCTCGGTGGTGATCTCCTGGCGACGCTCCGGGACCAGACAGGCGTAGCGCGGACGCAGGCGACAGGCCAGCGCCAGCATGTCGCCCGTGACCGCCATTTCCAGGTTCACCGGGACCGGGCACTGCGCGACCATGCGCGCCACGTCCTCGTCCTGGATGTGACGGCGATCCTCGCGCAGGTGCAGGGTGATGCTGTCGGCGCCGCCGCTGGCGGCGATCAGCCCGGCCTCCACCGGATCCGGATAGGCCGTGCCGCGCGCCTGGCGCACGGTGGCCACGTGGTCGATGTTGACGCCCAGGCGCAGGTTGGAATGCGGCATGAAAAGTCTCGCGTGTGCGGCGCGTATTGTAGTCTCAGGAGCGCCCGGCGCGGGCGCGCAGGGCGCGCAGCAGGCGCGGGGTTTGCAGCTCGCGCCCCTGCAGTTGCACCCGCAGCGCCTCGCGCAGCAGCCGGCGGGCGGCGGTCAACTGGGCAGTCTGCTCCAGACGCCGCTCGGCCAGGGCCTGCAGGATCTCGGCAGGATAGCTGTCGGCACCGGCGGGTGCGGCCTGCGGGCCGTGCTCGGGATCAAAACGGTAGTGGGCGCCGGGCTGCAGATCCTCCGGCCACCACAGGGCATAGCCGAGCTCGGCGAGCAGATCCAGCTCGAAATAGCGCAGCTGCGCCTCCGCCCGCGCGCCGCACAATCCCGCCAGACTCCGCGCGTAGGCCTCGTACAGGGCGGGGTGCGGGTCGTGCCGCTGCAGCAGCTTGAGCAGCAGTTCGTTGAGGTACCAGGCGTAGAACACCGGCTCTCCGCCGAGCGCGTGCGCCGGGCCGTCGGCCTCTGCGCCGGTGAGCGTGCCCAGGCCGCCGGCCTCGGTCCACGACAGCAACAGCGGCTGCAGGGGCTGCAGCAGGGCGCGGTAGCGTGATCGGGGGCCGCGTGCGCCGCGGGCCACCAGCCCGACACGGCCGTGGTCGCGGCTGAAAATCTCCACCAGCAGGGAGCTGTCCTGATAGGGCCGCGCCGTGAGTACATAGGCCGCGGTGAGCGCGATACGGGCGCGCGCCATGCCGCTGTCGCCCTATTCCGGCGTCAGCCCGAAGCGCGACAGCGCCTTCGGGTCGTCGCTCCAGTTTTCCCGCACCTTGCACCAGAGCTTGAGGAAGACCTTGCGCCCGCTGCTGTGTTCCAGCTCGCGGCGTGCCGCCTCTCCGATCTTGCGCAGCTGTTCCCCGCCCTGACCGACGACGATCCCCTTCTGGCCCTCGCGCTCCACCCAGATGATGGCGTCGATGCGGTCCATGCGGCCATCGGCCTCGAAGGACTCGATCTCCACGGTGGTTGCGTACGGCAGCTCCTGGTGCAGGTTGCGGATCAGCTTCTCGCGGATCACCTCGGCGGCGGCAAAGCGCGCGTCATGGCCCATCACCATGTCCTGGGGATAGAGCGGCTCGCCCTCCGGCATATGCTCCAGCAGGGTCTTGACCAGTGCGTCGAGATTGTCGTGCTTGAGCGCCGAGACCGGGATGACGAACGCAAAGGGGTGCCGCGCCGCCAGCGCCTGGATCTCCGGCAGGAGCCTGGGCTTGTCGGTGACCCGGTCCACCTTGTTGAGGACCAGCGCCACCGGGGTCTTGAGACGGGCCAGGCGTTCGAGCACGGCCTGGTCCTCGTCGGTAAAGCGGCCGGATTCGACCACGAACAGCACCAGGTCCACGTCGTGCAGGGCGCTGACCGCCTGCTCGTTCATCGCCCGGTTGAGCGCGCGCTTCTGCACCTGGTGCAGGCCCGGCGTATCCACGAACACGATCTGCCCCTGCGGGTGATGCAGCACACCCTGGATGCGGTGGCGGGTGGTCTGCGGCTTGTGCGAGACGATACTGACCTTGCGACCGACCAGCGCATTGAGCAGCGAGGACTTGCCCACATTGGGGCGCCCGGCCAGGGTCACCATTCCGCTACGCATCGAGCGACTCCAGTAGTTTGCGCGCCGCATCCTGCTCGGCCGCGCGGCGGCTGGCACCGCGGGCCTCGGCGAGCAGGCCGGCGTCGGTCAGGGTACAGCGGATACGGAAAACGCGCCGGTGCGGGGGACCGGATTCCGAGAGAATCTCGTAAGTCGGCAGCGGGCGTGAACGCGCCTGCAGCCACTCCTGCAGACGGGTCTTGGAATCCTTGAGGGTGTCCGGATCGGGCAGGCTGGAAAATTCCGCTGCCAGCACCTGCAGGCAGACCGCCTGCGCGGCGGCAAACCCGGCGTCCAGATAGACCGCGCCGATCAGGGCCTCCAGCACATCGGCGAGGATCGAATCGCGGCGGTTCCCACCGGATTTCCGCTCGCTCTCGCCCAGTTCCAGGTACTGGCCCAGACGCAGGCCGCGGGCGCAGCGCGCCAGGGTTTCCTCACGCACCAGGGCAGCTCGCAGACGCGACAGCGCACCCTCCTCGGCGCCGGGTTCGCGCTCGTAGAGCGCGGCTCCCACCACGAAGTTCAGCAGCCCGTCGCCGAGGAATTCCAGCCGTTCGTAATTCTGCGCACCGACCGAGCGATGGGTCAGGGCGCGGACCAGCAGACCCCGGTCCTCAAACCTGTATCCCAGATCGCGCTGCAGTGCGTCGTACTTCAACCGTCGCCACCCGGGATCGGGACCTTTTCGCTGAATTCGAAGACGATGGAGACGTTGCCAAACAGCCGTTCGCGCGCCTCGTACTCGTAGGCCAGCACACGACCGGCCTCGGTGCGCAGCATCTTCACGTCGCGCGGGCTGATGTAGATGATGTCCTCGACGATCCAGAAGCGTCCCAGCGCGGCACGTGCCGGCTCAACGCTCTGGCTGTTGCGCACCTCGGCGCTCTGCGCCACCGAATTCACCGCGCGCGTGATCTTCATCTGGTTGAGATAGATCGGCAGGCACTTCATGGTCAGCAGCGCCGTGAAGCCGATCATGCCGAAAATGAACAGCAGCCCCAGCCAACCGAGGCCTCGTTGAGTTGCAGGTCCTTTCATGGTCTTGCTCCGTTGTCTTACCGAATGATGGTTCCGATGCGGGAAAAGTCGATACGGCTTTCGTTACTGTCCCAGCTCATCCAGATGAAGAAAGCACGCCCCACCAGATTACGCTCCGGCACCGTACCCCAGCGCCGGCTGTCATCGCTGCCGTCGCGGTTGTCGCCCATGGCGAAGTATTCCCCCTCCGGCACCGTGAACTCGAAATCGCGCGCCGGGCGGTCCGGGTTGACGATCACGTAGTGCTCACGGCCGGAAAGGTTCTCGCTGAAGCGATACACCGCGCCGCCCAGACCGGAAAATACACCCGCCGGGTCGAGGGGAATGATGTCGCCGTTCACAAACAGCTGCTTGTCGCGGTAGGCGATGCGGTCACCCGGCAGGCCGACGATACGTTTGATGAAATCCTTGCTCGGGTCCACCGGCCAGCGGAACACCACCACGTCGCCCCGCTCCGGCCGGCCGCCGGGCAGGAATTCATGATGGAAAGCCGGGTCGCGCAGGCCGTAGGCGTACTTGTTGACGAGGATGAAATCCCCCACCGAGAGCGTGGGGATCATCGAGCCGGAAGGGATGCGGAACGGCTCAGCCACGAAGGAGCGCAGCAGCAGCACCAGGGCAATGACCGGGAAGAACGAGCTGCAGAAATCCACCACCGCATTGGGCTTGGCCTCCGGGCCCGCGGGCGACTGGCGGCGCGCGGGCGCCCAGACGAACCTGTCGAGTGCCCACACCACGCCGGTCACCAGGGTGGCGAGCGTGAGCAGGACGGCAAAGTCCCAGTGAAAATCGGCCATTCCGGACTATCCTTTTTTCTTGTCCACACCGAGCACGGCGAGGAAGGCTTCCTGCGGAATCTCCACACTGCCTACCTGCTTCATGCGTTTCTTGCCCTCTTTCTGTTTCTCCAGCAGCTTGCGCTTGCGTGATACGTCGCCGCCGTAGCACTTGGCCAGCACGTCCTTGCGCAGCGCCTTGACCGTGGTACGGGCGATGATCTTGGAGCCGATGGCGGCCTGGATCGCCACGTCGAACATCTGCCGGTGGATGACCTCCTGCATGCGCTCGCAGAGGTCGCGTCCACGCGGATAGGCGGTCTCACGGTGCACGATGCTCGCCAGGGCGTCCACGCGGTCACCGTTGACCAGCACATCCAGCCGCACCAGATCGGCGGGCTCGAAGCGTACAAACTCGTACTCGAACGAGGCATATCCGCGCGATACGCTCTTCAGACGGTCGAAGAAATCCAGCACCACTTCGGCCAGCGGCATCTCCACTTCCATCTGCACCTGGCCGCCGAGGTAGCGCAGGTTCTTCTGCACCCCGCGCTTCTCCATGCACAGCTGCATGACCGAGCCGACGTAATCGGGCGGCATGAGGATGCGGGCGTTGATGATCGGCTCGCGCAGCTCGGAGAACTCGCCGGGCGTGGGAAGCTCCGCCGGATTGTCGATCTTGCGCAGGCTGCCGTCGTTCATCATCACCTCGTATACCACCGAGGGTGCGGTGGTGATGAGGTTGAGGTTGTACTCGCGCTCCAGGCGCTCCTGCACGATCTCCATGTGCAGCATGCCGAGGAAGCCGATACGGAACCCGAAACCCAGCGCGGTGGAATTCTCCGGCTCGAACTGCAGGGCGGAATCGTTGAGGCGCAGTTTCTGCAGCGACTCGCGGAAATCCTCGAAGTCGTCGGCGTCAATGGGGAACATGCCGGCAAACACGCGCGGCTGCACCTGGCGGAACCCGGGCAGCTGGGTGGTGCATGGCTTCTGTGCGTCGGTGAGGGTATCGCCCACCGGCGCACCGAAGATGTCCTTGATGCCGGCGATCAGAAAGCCCACCTCACCGGTGCCGAGCTGATCCTTGAACACCCGCTTGGGCGTGTGTACGCCCAGCATGGTGACCTCGTGATCGCGCCCGGTGGACATGACGCGGATCTTCTGGCCCTTGCGGACCGAGCCGTTGATGATGCGCACCAGCGAGACCACGCCAAGATAGTTGTCGAACCAGGAATCCACGATCAGCGCCTGCAGCGGCGCCTGGGTGTCGCCCTTGGGCGGCGGCAGCTTGGCGACGATGGCTTCGAGCACGTCCGGCACGTTGAGGCCGGTCTTGGCGGAGATGTGCAGCGCGTCGCGCGCCTCGATGCCGATGACCTGCTCGATCTCGCCGGCCACCCGCTCGGGCTCGGCGTTCTGCAGGTCCACCTTGTTGAGCACCGGCAGCACTTCCAGGTTGAGATCCAGGGCGGTGTAGCAGTTGGCCACGCTCTGCGCCTCCACACCCTGGGAGGCGTCCACCACCAGCAGCGCCCCCTCGCAGGAGGCCAGCGAGCGGGAGACCTCGTAGCTGAAGTCCACATGGCCCGGCGTGTCGATCAGGTTGAGCTGGTAGATCTCGCCGTTGCGGGCCTTGTAATCGAGCGAGATGGCCTGGGCCTTGATGGTGATGCCGCGCTCGCGCTCGATGGGGTTGTTGTCCAGCACCTGCTGCTGCATCTCGCGCTCGGCCAGCCCGCCACAGATCTGGATGAAGCGGTCGGCCAGGGTGGACTTGCCGTGGTCGATGTGGGCGATGATGCAGAAATTGCGGATGTTTTCGAGCTTCATGGAAGCACAGGAACCGGAAGGGCGCGCAGTATAACCGAGCCCCGCCGCTCAGCCGTTCAGCAGTTGATCCCGCAGGGCCTGAGCGTCAAACCGGGTGGTGGCCAGCGGCAGGCCGTCGGCCGCGTCGAGCAATACCGGGATCTTCAGGCCGAAGCGCTGGCGCCAGTCCTCGCGGCTGTCCACGTCCACCCGCTCGATCTCGAAGCGCCCGGGGCCGAAACAGGCGATGAACTCCGCCAGGAAGGCTTCACACAGGCCGCATTCCGGACGGGTGAGCAGCAACAGCCGCCGGCTCATGGCCGCGGCACGTCCAGGGCCAGGAACAGGGGCGCGTTGCGCCGCTGCACCAGCACCGGGGTGGTGGAGCCCGGCGTGAGACGCTTGAGAACCTCGGCGTAGCGCTCCACCGAGGTGATCTCCTGCCCGCCGATCTGCAGCAGGATGTCGCCGGCGCGGATCCCGGCGCGCAGGGCCGCGCCCTCTTCCACCCGCTCCACCCAGACCCCGCCGGCCAGCGTCTGCGCCGCGCGCCGCTCTTCCGGGCTCAGGGCCCGGATCACCAGACCCAGGGGCGGGCCCGCCGGTCGCTCGTCGGGCTCGGGCGCAAGGCCGGCCTCGGGCTCGGGCGCGGCGGCCAGCTCCGCGGCCTGCGGGGTGAGCACGCCGATCTCGATCTTGAGCGTGAACTGCCGGCCTTCGCGCAGCACGCGCAGTTCGGCCATGTCGCCCGGATCCAGGCTGCCCACCAGCGGTGGCAGCTCGCGGGAGCTGGGCAGCACCTCGCCGTTGAAGCTGAGCAGGATATCGCCGGCGCGTACGCCGCCGGCCTCGGCCGGGCTGCCCGGCAGGACCCGGGCGACCAGCGCGCCCTCGGTCTTTTCCATACCGGCGGACTGGGCCAGGTTGCGGTCCACGCCCTGCACCACCACGCCCAGCCAGCCGCGCGTCACGCGGCCGGTTTCGCGCAGCTGACGCGCCACCTTGGAGGCCACGTCGATGGGGATGGAGAAGGCCACGCCCATGTTGCCGCCGGTCTGGCTGAAGATCTGCGAGTTGACGCCGATCACCTCGCCACGCAGGTTGAACAGGGGGCCTCCGGAGTTGCCGGGGTTGATCGCCGCGTCGGTCTGCAGGAAGGGCACGTACTGCTCGGTATCCAGCGTGCGGCCCTTGGCGGAGACGATGCCGGAGGTCACCGAATAGTCAAAGCCGAACGGCGAGCCGATCGCCAGCACGCCCTGGCCCGGGCGCACCGCGTCGGAACGACCCAGCGCCACGGCCGGCAGGCCGGTGGCGTCGATCTTGAGCAGCGCCAGGTCGCTGGGCTCGTCAAAGCCCACGACCTGGGCGGTGAACTGGCGGCGGTCGAGCAGGCGCACGACCACTTCGCCCGCGTCCTGCACCACGTGGTAGTTGGTGAGGATGTAGCCGTCCTCCCAGAGCACGAACCCGGAGCCCAGCGATTCCGGACTCTCCAGCGGCGGCTCGCCAGACCGCTCGCGCCGGCGCTCCTCGTAGTAGCGCCGGAACCAGTCGGGCGCGTCCTCCGGCAGCTCCTCGGTCAGCGCGGGGTGGTCGGCCGGCAGCTCCGGGTAGGGCTCCGCCACGGTGCTGATGTTGACCACCGAGGGCGAGACCCGCGCCACCAGATCGGCAAAATCGGGGTGGCTGGCCGCGGGGCCGCGCTGGCAGCCGGCCAGCAGTACGGCCACGAACAGCGCGGGCCACCACGGCAGCAGGCGGATGGGGGTGGTCATGGCAATCTCCCGCCGCGTCCGGCGTCACGCACTGCTTGGGGGTGGATCCGGCAAAAACGGGCCGGCGTCTGCGTCAGGGCGTCAGGATAAACGGCCGCAGGCGGTTTCGGCCAGTGCGGCGCGCCGCAGCAGGACGGGACGGAAGTGCTTGCCGGCCTCGGCGCGCAGGCCCAGCCGGTAGGTGCCCAGCAGCCCGGCAAACAGCCCGGCGAGCCCAAAGCCGGCCACCAGCAGATCGTGCGCGGCCAGCACCTGGTGGGCAAAGGCTCCGGCGGCGAGCATCCCCAGCAGCGGCAGGGCATAGACCGCCAGCGAGGCCTGCATGAGCGCCGATTCCTGCACGCCGACGATCACCACCTCGCCTATCTGTGGGGTGCTGATATGGCTTTCCACCGCCACGTCGCTGCGGCGGCGCTGCACCAGGCGCGAGAGCACGCCACCGCCACAGCCGCGGCCCTGGGCACAGCGCTCGCAGGTTTCGGCGCCGAAGGCCCGGACCCAGACACCGTCATCGCCGACCCGGCTGATCACGGCGCGCTCCTCGATCACGGGGCGGCGTCCACTTCCGTAGCCGGGGTCACGGCGGGAATCACGCCGTCGCCGATCATGCGCACCGTCATGGACGGCGCCTCGCCCACCACCGTGATGTGGAAGCTGCCCACGCGGCGGCGGTAGGCGTGCACCGCGCCCATCTGGGTCACCGGCTGGGCCGGGCGTTCCGGTGCATTCTGGCGCTGCTTGCCGAAGATGGAGATGGCCGACAACCCGTCAGACAGCACCCAGTGATGGATGGTACCGCTGCCGTTGGGCAGCGTGCGCTGGTCGTGCATGATCACCCGGTAGCCCGGCGGCATCCGGTCCAGTTCCCAGCCCGGCGGCGCCGGCAGCGAGGCGGCCGGCTCATCGGGCGGCGCCACCTCGGTGCGGATCACCTGCGGCAGCTGGGCAGCGCGCTGCGGATCCACCACGAAGGCGGCGTCGGGGATCTCGGCGGGGAACTCCACCTCGGTGAACATCATCTGTTCGAGCACCACGCCGTCCTGGCCGATCAAATTGACCTGGAGCGGCACGGCGGTCTGCTCGTCGGCCCAGATCTCGTAACCGTAGCGGTACTGGTCGCGGGGGGTGATGGCGATGCGCCGGCAGATACGGCCGGCCACGCGCTCGGTCCCCAGGTCGTCGAATTCATAGACCTGCACGATCTGGCGGATGCGTTCCGCGGTCATGGCAGGGAACAGGTCCTTCGGCGTGGGCCGGGCGGCGGTCAGGCGGCGGTCGCGGGGCAGCAGGCAGGTGACGACGTTGTCCTGCTTGTGGATCTCGCGCGGCTCGCCGTTGAGCGACTGCACGCGCTCGCGCTCCACCCCGTCCTGGAAACGATGGGTGACGCGGAAGGTTTCCAGCATCTGGTCGCCACGGTAGATGACCACGCCCTCATAGTTGACGGTGCGGGCCGCCTCGCTCATGCGCGCCAGCACTTCCTCCGGCGTGGCCGCCTGGGCGCCCAGCACGACGCCGGCGGCCAGCACTGCGCAGGGCCAGGCGGCGCGCATCAGCGCTGGCCCTCCGGCACCCGGTACTGGGCGGTATGGGCGGCAAACCGGGTGTAGCGCAGCGTGCCCGCCATGCCCTGGCTGGCCAGGGTGTTGTTGTGCTCCATCAGGTAGTTGGCCAGCGGATCTTCCTCATCCGGCTCGACCGCCCCGCCGCCGTCGTAGCGGACGGTGCGCAGGTCACGCACCTGGGGAGGACTGCCAATACCCGGCAGCGGTCCGTCCTGGACCAGCCCGGGGGCCTGGGGCGTGATCTCGGGACGGTTGCCCGGCAGGTTCACCAGCAGGGCCACGGCCGCGATGCTGGCCGCTGCGGCCCAGCCCGCCCAGCCGCTCCAGCTGCCGCGCGAGTGCGACTTGCGAACGGGCAGGTGGACCACCGTGGCGGTCCGCGGCGCAGGCTCCAGCGCCGCCATGATGCCGGCGGCCAGGTCCTGCCGCAGCGCCGGCGCACGGATACCCTCGCGTGCCTCGCGGGCGGCGCACAGGCGGCTCCAGCGCTGCATCAGCGCCGGGTCTGTGCCCATCTGGTCGAGCAGCCGGTCGAGTTCGGCCGGGCTGCATTCGCCGTCGAGCAGGGCGGAAAGGGATTCATTGGACATCATGGCCACCTGCAAACTGGATACTGGCTAAACCACGGCCGGCGGTGAAAGTTCCCGCCAACCGGGTCGGAACATCGGGGGAAAAGGACGTATTCATTCAGTCGAGCAGCGGGCCGATGACCAGGTCAATGGCCTCGCGCGCACGAAAGATGCGGGAACGGACGGTGCCGATCGGGCAGTCCATGGCTTCTGCGATCTCCTCATAGGAGAGGCCCTCCAGCTCGCGCAGCGTGATCGCCGTACGTAGGTCGGGTGGCAGGCCGGCGATCGTGGCTTCCACCTTCTGCTTGATCTCCTGCGTCAACGCCAGGGCTTCCGGCGTATCGATGTCGCTTAGATGCTCGGTGTGTCCGTAGAGTTCCGCATCGGCCACCTCGATGTTGTCCTGCCCGCTGGGGCGGCGGCGGTTGGCCACCAGATGGTTCTTGGCCGTGTTGATGCCGATGCGGTACAGCCAGGTATAGAACGCGCTGTTGCCGCGAAACCCGCCGAGCGCCCGCCAGGCCTTGATGAAGGTCTCCTGGGCCACGTCGGGCGCGTCGGCGTCGCCCACCAGGCGGCTCACCAGCTGCACGATCTTGTACTGGTACTTGCGGATCAGCAGCTCGAAAGCCCGCGAGTCTCCGGCCTGCGCGCGCGCCACCAGCTGTTCATCGAGTAATTGTTCGCTCATGCGCCCGTTCGGTGTCGGCGCGCAGCGGCGGCGGCTGACAACCGGCTAAACTCCCTGATCATTTGCACGGCATGCCATCTGGCCGCCGCGTCCCGTCATTCTAATCAAGCCGCCCCATGCGCGATACCGAAGTCCTTGTGATTGGCAGCGGCGCTGCCGGCCTGACCTGTGCCCTGCGCCTGGCCGCGGCCGGCCACCGGGTCTGCGTGATCTCCAAGAGCCGCATCGAGGGCGGCAGCACGCTGTGGGCCCAGGGCGGCATCTCCGCGGTGCTCGACCGCGAGGACTCCACCGAAAACCACATCCAGGACACCCTGCGCGCCGGCAGCGGGCTGTGCGATGAGGCGGCGGTGCGCTTCACCGTGGAACGCGGCCCGCAGGCCATCGCCTGGCTGGTGCAGCAGGGCGTGCCCTTCACCCGCGACGCGCCCTCCCCGGCCGACGGTGCGGCCGCCCTGCATCTGACCCGCGAGGGCGGCCACTCGCACCGGCGCGTGGTCCACGCCGCCGACGCCACCGGCCGCGCGGTGGAAACCACGCTGGCCTCGCTGGCGGCACAGCATCCGCAGATCCGCGTGCTGGAACATCACGTCGCCGTGGACCTGATCATCGACCGCGCGGCCCGGCGTGTGCGCGGGGCCTATGTGCTGGACATCCCCGCCCAGCAGGTACGCGCCCTCGCCGCGCGGGCGGTGGTGCTGGCCACAGGCGGCGCCAACCAGGTGTACCTGTATTCCTCCAACCCGCACGGCGCCTCGGGCGACGGCATTGCCATGGCCTGGCGCGCCGGCTGCCGCGTCGCCAACATGGAATTCATGCAGTTCCACCCCACCACGCTGTACCACAAGGAATCGCGCAACTTCCTCATCACCGAGGCGCTGCGCGGTGAAGGCGCGCTGCTGCGCCTGCCGCAGGCCAACGGCAGCGCGGGCGAGCGCTTCATGCCACGCTTCGACGAGCGCGCCGAACTGGCGCCGCGCGACATCGTGGCTCGCGCCATCGACCACGAGATGAAGCGGCTGGGCCTGAAGTTCGTCTATCTGGACATCACCCACCAGCCGGCCGCCTTCGTCCGCGAACATTTTCCCAGCATCCACGCGCACTGCCTGGAGCTGGGGCTGGACATCACGCGGGAGCCGATCCCGGTGGTGCCCTCCGCGCACTTCA
Source organism: Gammaproteobacteria bacterium (assembly GCA_046565985.1). Taxonomy (GTDB): domain Bacteria; phylum Pseudomonadota; class Gammaproteobacteria; order Nevskiales; family Nevskiaceae; genus Polycyclovorans. The sequence goes on along the minus strand of JBKHXN010000052.1, from coordinate 47,187 downwards.
CCTGCGGCGGCGTGCTCACCGACCTGCGCGGCCGCACCGACGTGGACGGGCTCTACGCCATCGGCGAGGTCGCCCATACCGGGCTGCACGGCGCCAACCGCCTGGCGTCCAACTCGCTGCTGGAGTGCCTGGTCTTCGCCCAGGCCGCGGCGCAGGACCTGATCGCACGGCTGCCCGCCCTGCCGGCGCCGGCGGCCCTGCCCGCCTGGGACGAAAGCCGCGTCACCGACTCCGACGAGGACGTGGTGGTCACCCACAACTGGCTGGAGCTGCGCACCTTCATGTGGGACTACGTGGGGATCGTGCGCACCACCAAGCGGCTGGAGCGTGCCCTGCACCGCGTGGAGCTGCTGGCGCGCGAGATCCACGAGTACTACGGCAACTACAAGGTCAGCCCCGACCTGCTGGAGCTGCGCAACCTGGTGCAGGTGGCCGAGCTGATCGTGCGCTCGGCGCTGGCGCGCAAGGAAAGCCGCGGCCTGCACTACACCCTGGATTACCCGCACAGCCTGCCGCAGGCACAGCCCACCATCCTCCCCGGCGCGCGCTGAGACGCCGCGGGAGGATCAGCCGAACAGACCCCCGCCGCGGTGGCTGGCCTCGTGCGCCAGCAGCCAGCGCTTGTGCGCCAGCCCCGCGGCGTAGCCGGTGAGCGCGCCGTTGGCGCCGATCACCCGGTGGCAGGGCACCACGATGGCCAGCGGGTTCTGTCCGTTGGCCAGGCCTACCGCACGCGCGCCGCCGGGCTGGCCCAGGCGCTGCGCCAGCTCGCCGTAGCTGAGGGTCTGCCCGTAGGGAATCTGCTGCAGTGCCGCCCAGACCCGGTGCTGGAAAGGCGTGCCCACGGGGCGCAGCGGCAGGTCGAACGCGGTCCGCCGGCCGGCAAAGTAGTCGCGAAGCTGTGCCGCCGCCGCGGCAAAGTGGCCGGGCGCCTGGCGGGCACCGGGCGGCAGCGGCGGCAGTCCACGCGGCCCGTGCAGGGACAGCGCGGTGAGGAACTCGCCGTCGCCCTGCACGCGCAGTACGCCCAGTGGGCTGGGCAGCAGGTCGAACAGGTGCTCGGACATGGGACGGTTCAGGCCCCGGCGGCCAGGCGCGCGCGCAGCCGGCGCAGCAGATCCTCGGGCGCCTCGTCTCCCAGCAGCACGCGGGTCTGGCGGCCACCGCCGTCGAGGCTGAAGTTGAGTACCAGCAGCCGCGGGTGCAGATAGCTGCTGTCGTGCAGGGTTGCCGTCACCGGCGCGCGGCCGCGGCGGTACAGGGTCCAGGGGCCCTCGGCGGGCCAGACCAGGCGGGTGATGGCCGTCGGCCCCAGGCCCAGCGCCGGGTGGCGCCGCAGCCACAGCCAGGAGAGTCCAAAGGCGCCGGCCACCAGCACGAGCGGCCAGCCGCGCAACGCCAGCGGCAGCAGCAGCAGGGGAATGAGATGCAGCAGGAACACGGCGCGCAGCCCCCGGTAGGAGGGCTGCAGCGCCAGATCAACGGTGGATGCGAAGCTGGCCGATGACATCCGCGTACTCCGGCGGCACATCCTGATACCCCATGGCCCAGGCCCAGATGTCCGGGTCCTCCACCTCGCTCAGCAACCGCACGAAGGCGGCGCGCTCGGTCTCGGGCGCCTGCTCGTAGCGATGCGTGTGGTAGCGCGTGACCATGATATCCAGCTCCTTCATGCCCCGCCGCAGCAGCCAGCGCAGGCGTGCGGGGTCCGTCCCGGGCGTCACGCCGTTCAGACGGTGCGCTCCACCATCATCTTCTTGGTTTGTGCGATCGCCTTGGCCGGGTTCAAACCCTTCGGACAGGTCTTGGTGCAGTTCATGATGGTGTGGCAGCGGTACAGCTTGAAGGGATCTTCCAGCGCGTCCAGGCGCTCGCCGGTCGCCTCGTCGCGGGAATCCACCAGCCAGCGGTAGGCCTGCAGGAGGATGGCCGGGCCCAGGTAGCGGTCGCCGTTCCACCAGTAGCTCGGGCAGCTGGTCGAGCAGCAGGCGCAGAGGATGCACTCGTAGAGGCCGTCGAGCCTGGCCCGCTCTTCCTCGGACTGCAGGCGTTCGCGGGTGGGGGCCGGGGAATCGGTCTTGAGCCAGGGCTCGATGCTCGCCAGCTGCGCGTAGAAGTGCGTCATGTCCGGCACCAGATCCTTGATGACCGGCATGTGCGGCAGCGGGTACACCTTGACCTCGCCCTTCACCTCGTCGCAGGACTTGATGCAGGCCAGCGTGTTGGTGCCGTCAATGTTCATCGCGCAGGAGCCGCAGATCCCTTCGCGGCAGGAGCGGCGGAAGGTCAGCGTCGGGTCCATCTCGCTTTTGATCTTGATCAGCGCGTCGAGCACCATCGGCCCGCAGCTGTCCATGTCCACGTCGTAGCTGTCCATGCGCGGATTGAGGCCGGTGTCCGGCTCGTAGCGGTAGACCTTGAAGGTCTGCACGTTCTTGGCACCGGCAGGCGCCGGGTAGTGCTTGCCGGCCTTCTTGTCGATCTTGGAATTCTGCGGCAGTGAAAACTGGGCCATGGCTTACTCCGTAAGCGGGAATCGGGAATGGGGAATGGGGAATCGTAGAAGCAGGCTCGTCATTGACTATTCCCGATTTACGATTCCCGATTCCCGGGGGATTTAGTACTTCCGCGCCATGGGCGGGATGTGTTCGACGTCGTTGTCGAGCGGCTGCATGTGGACCGGGCGGTAGTCGATCTTCACCGCGGTATCACCGGTGCGCCAGGCGATGGTGTGCTTGAGCCACTCGCTGTCGTTACGGTCCTTGACGTCGTCGCGGGCGTGGGCGCCGCGCGATTCGTTGCGGTTGGCGGCGCTCGCCACCGTCACCAGCGCCTGGCCGAGCAGGTTGTCGAGTTCCAGCGTCTCCACCAGGTCGGAGTTCCAGATCATCGAGCGGTCGCTGACGCTCAGATCCTGGTTGAAGGTGCCGATGATCGCCTTGATCTTGGCCAGGCCCTCGTTCATCAGCGGCCCGTCGCGGAATACCGCGCAGTGCTTCTGCATGGTCTTCTGCATGTCCAGCCGCAGCTTGGCGGTGGTGACCGTCCCCTTGGCATTGCGCAGGCGGTCCAGGCGTGCGAGCGCCTGCTCCTCGGACGCCGCCGGGATCTTGCGGTGCGGCGTGCCCGGCTTCACCAGCTGCGCGGTGCGGATCGCCGCGGCGCGGCCAAACACCACCAGGTCGAGCAGCGAGTTGGAGCCCAGACGGTTGGCGCCGTGCACCGAGACACAGGCCGCCTCGCCGGCGGCCATCAGGCCGGGGACCACGGAATCCGGGTCGCCGTTCTTGAGCGTGACCACTTCGCCGGTGTAGAGCGCAGGGATGCCACCCATGTTGTAGTGCACCGTCGGCACCACCGGGATCGGCGCCTTGGTGGCGTCCACGCCGGCAAAGATGCGGGCCGATTCGGTAATGCCCGGCAGGCGCTTGTGCAGCACCTCCGGCCCCAGGTGTTCCAGATGGAGGTGGATGTGGTCCGCCTCCTCGCCTACGCCGCGGCCTTCGCGGATCTCGGTGGCCATGGAGCGGCTGACCATGTCGCGCGGCGCCAGGTCCTTGACGCTGGGGGCGTAGCGCTCCATGAAGCGCTCGCCCTTGGCATTGGTGAGATAGCCGCCCTCACCACGCGCGCCCTCGGTGATCAGGCAGCCGGCGCCGTAGATACCGGTGGGGTGGAACTGCACGAATTCCATGTCCTGCATGGGGATGCCGGCACGCATCGCCATGGCATTGCCGTCGCCGGTGCAGGTGTGCGCGCTGGTGGCGGAATAGTAGGCACGGCCGTAACCGCCGGTGGCAAGTATGGTCATGTGCGCGCGGAAGCGGTGCAGCTTGCCGGTGGACAGCTCCCAGGCGAGCACGCCCTTGCAGGCGCCGTCCTCGTCCATCAGCAGGTCCAGGGCAAAGAACTCGATGAAGAACTGCGCCTTGCACTTGAGGCTCTGCTGGTAGAGCGTGTGCAGCATGGCGTGGCCGGTACGGTCGGCCGCCGCACAGGTGCGCTGGGCCGGCGGGCCCTTGCCGAACTCGGTGGTCATGCCGCCGAAGGGCCGCTGGTAGATCTTGCCTTCCGGGGTACGGGAGAACGGCACGCCGTAATGCTCCAGCTCGATCACCGCCGGAATCGCCTCGCGGGTCATGTACTGGATGGCGTCCTGGTCGCCCAGCCAGTCGGAGCCCTTCACGGTGTCGTAGAAATGCCAGCGCCAGTCGTCGCGGCCCATGTTGGACAGCGCCGCGGAAATGCCGCCCTGCGCCGCCACGGTGTGCGAACGCGTGGGGAACACCTTGGTGATGTTGGCCGTCTTCAGGCCCGATTCCGCCAGGCCCAGCGTGGCGCGCAGGCCGGCACCGCCGGCCCCGACCACGATGGCGTCATATTCGTGATGGACGATTTCGTAAGACGACATGCACTAGGCTCCCAGGGCAACTTTGAGGACGGCGAAAATGCTCGCGGCCGCCACCACGACGTGGATGAATTTCAGCAGCATCAGCGTGGCGATGCGCGCACCTTCATGCGCCACGTAGTCTTCGACAACCACCTGCACGCCGAGCATGGAGTGATACAGCGCCGCGCCGAGGAACAGCACCAGCGTCACGGCGACCGAGGGCGCAGAGACCCAGTGATGCACGGCGGCGTAGTCGCCACCGGCGAGCTGGGCAACCGAAAACACGAACCACAGCGACAACGGCACCAAAGCCACCGCCGAGACACGCTGGACCCAGAAATGGTGGACGCCTTCCTTGGCCGAACCCAGGCCGCGCGCGCGGCCAAGCGGAGAACGCAAGCTCATGTGTGGTTCCTCGTCAGATCAGGTAGGCCGTGGCCCAGCAGGCGGCCGTCAGCAGCAGTGAGGCAATCACCGCCAGGTAACCGCTGCGATAGGCGGCGGGCAGTTCCAGTGCATAGCCCGCGTCCCAGAACAGATGACGGATGCCGTTGCACAGGTGGTAGAGAAACGCCCAGCTCCAGGCGAACAGCAGCGTCTGGCCGTACCAGGCCTGCAGATGCACGGCCACGGCGCGGTAGGCCGGCTCACCGCCGGAGAGCGCGATCAGCCACACCGCCAGCAACAGCGTGCCGAGGCTCAGGCCCAGACCGGTGAGGCGGTGGGCAAAGGACAGCACCGAGGTCAGCTGGAAGCGGTAGTACTGTCCCAGCATGAAAGGGGACAGCGGACGGTTCGGCGTGGAGGGTTTGGTGGCGCTCATTCCGGCTCCCGGAGGGGACGTGAAAAATAAGGGAAATGCGGGCAAGCCGCTCAAAAATCTATACAGCGGCCGTTTTTTTCCCAGTCTCCGTAGCGGGTCGGTTCCAGCCCGTTCTGGCGGCCGCCGATCTCGGGAACCCGCCCCGGCTCGGTCTCCGCCGCGGCCGGAGCCGGGGCGGGCGCGTCATTCTGCGCCCTGAGCAGTTCGGCCAGCGGCACCACATCCGTGTCGCGGGACGGGGGGCTGGCAGGCTCGGCGGCGTGAATGGGGGGCATGAATGGGAGAAAAGTCCGGCTTGGAAAGCGCACTAGTGTGACAAGATTTGCGTATCAGTGGCAATGAATTCCATGAATCCGGTCCATCACCTCCCCCTATCCCACCTGGGTCTGATCCGCGCCAGCGGCGAAGACGCCCCGAGCCTGCTGCAGGGCCAGCTCAGCAACGACGTGCGCCTGCTCGGCGAGCAGCAGGGCCAGCTCTCCAGCCTCAACAGCCCCAAGGGCCGCATGCTGGCGGTGCTGCAGCTGTTCCTGCACGAAGCCGACATCCATCTGCAGCTGGACCAGCGCGTGCTCGACGACACGCTCAAGCGGCTGCGGCTGTTCATCCTGCGTTCGCGCGTCACCCTGGAGCCGGCGCCGCTGGCCGGCCTGGGCGTGTACGGCGCCGGCGCGCCGGACTGGCTGCGGACGGCGGGCCTGCCCGCGCCGGAGGCGCCGTTCGCGCGCGCCGGCGCCCAGGGCATCAGCCTCATCCGCCAGCCGGGAGACCAGCCGCGCTACGCGCTGTGGGGCACACCCGAACGCCTGGCCGCGCTGCCCGCCTGCCGCGCCGGCACGCTCAACGACTGGTGTCTGCAGGACATCGCCTGCGGGCTGCCGACCATCCTGCCGGAGACCCGCGACGAATTCGTGCCGCAGATGGCCAACCTCGACCTGCTCGGCGGCATCAGCTTCAGCAAGGGCTGCTACACCGGGCAGGAGATCGTCGCGCGCCTGCACTACCTGGGGCAGATCAAGCGGCGTCTGTTCGCCTGCCGCGCCGCCGGCAGTCCGCCGCTGCCCGGCGCTCCGCTCTACGCCCACGGCGCACCGGAGCCGGTGGGCAGCGTGGTCCAGGCGGCCATCTGCGCAGACGGCGGCTGCGCCTTCAGCGCCGTGCTGCAGCTGCGCGCCCTGGAGGGCACGCCGGACCTGCGTCTGGACACGCCGGAAGGCCCACGGGTGAGTGTCAGCGCCCCCACCGGAGCGCCCGGCGCATGAAGATCCGGCCCGCCCTCGGCCGTCTCGCTGGCCTGTTGCTGCTGGGGCTGTCCCCGGGCCTGCTGGCCTTCGCACCCAAGACCGGCGATACCTCCCCGGAACCGCCGGTACTGAACCTGGACCCGCTGCAGGTCCGGGCCGCCATCGCCGCCGCCGGGGATGATCCGCGCCGCTACGCGGTGGGCGTGGACATCAACCAGGGTCTGGACGCCGGCCTGTGGAGCAGCAGCCCCGAGACCCAGACCTGGACGCTGGACATCGCCTCCGAAGGCGCGCTGTCGCTGTCGCTGCAGCTGACCGGCGTGGCCCTGCCCGCCGGCGCGCGGCTGAGCCTGGCCGACGTGCAGGGCGAGGTGGTGCACGCCCTGAATCCGCAGGCGGACGGACGGCTGTGGACCCCGCCGGTCCCCGGCGCGCACGCGCGCCTGCAACTGGCGCTGCCCTACCCGGCCACGCCCGATACCCCGCAGCTGCTGATCGCCAAGGCCTACCACGGCGACCGGGCCCTGTACGCGCCCAAGGCACTGGGCGACGCCGGCAGCTGCAACGTGGACGTCGCCTGCCCCCCCGGCGACAACTGGCGCGACGAGATCCGCGCCGCGGTGATGGTGACGGTGGACGTGGCCAACGGCCGGATCCGCTGCAGCGGCACACTGCTCAACAACAGCGCCTTCAACAACCGCCCCTACGTGCTCACCGCACGCCACTGCCAGATCAACAACGACAACGCCGCCAGCGTGAACCTGATCTTCAATTTCGAAAACCCCACCTGTGGGGTGGATGCGCCGACACTCAGCACCAGTCAGGCCCTGAGTGGCAGCGCCGTGTGCGCGGTCTCGGAAGCGGCGGACACGCTGCTGGTCGAGAGCACCGATCCCGAAGCCGAGGCAAAACTGGCCGCCTTCGAGGCCTACTTCGCCGGCTGGAATGCCGTCAACGGCGCCACGCCGCAGTCCGGCGTGAGCCTGCACCATCCCCGGTCCGACGCCAAGAAGATCAGCACCTACAGCCAGCCCGGCGTCCAGGCCAGCCAGACCTTTACCAACCCCAGCTTTACGGCGGAAACCTGGCGCATCACCTGGGACGAGGGCGTTACCGAGCCCGGCTCTTCCGGCGCCGGGCTGTGGAACCAGGACCGGCAGGTGACCGGCGTGCTCTCGGGCGGCAGCAGCAGCTGCGACGCGCGCTCGGAACCGGATTTCTTCGGCCGCCTGGACGTGGCCTGGGGCGATAGCGCCGAGCTGCGCAGCCATCTCGATCCCGTGGGTGCAGGCACAACCCAAACCCTCTGCGGCCGCAACCCCGCCGATGCACAGTGCGCCGGCGCCGATCCCATGCCGGGCACGCTGGCTACCGAGACCAGCGAGCCCCCCAGGCCCGTCTGCGCGCTGCAAGGGGCGGCCATGGAAAGCCGCCAGACTGCCAGCGGCGGTGGCGGCGCGCCGGATCCGCGCCTGCTGCTCCTGCTGCTGGCCTGCGCCCTGGCGGGTGCCCGGCTCAGGCGCGCGCCGACAGCCGGTTGAGCCCGGGGCTGGCGAGCAGCAGGACGCCGCCGCTGGCCAGGCCCACCCACATCAGCAGCACGAACAGCTCGCCGTAAACGCCCAGTGCCAGGGACAGGTCCAGCGCCTGCTCTCCCGGCTCCAGTGCGGCCAGCGTGGCGAAGCGCCCGGCCAGCATCTCGCCGAAGGCCGAGGCCAGGAACCACACGCCCATCATCAGGCTCACCACGCGCGGCACCGAGAGGCGCGTCACCGCCGACAGGCCGATGGGCGAGAGCAGCATCTCGCCGATCTCCAGCACCAGGTAGGCCAGCACGAACCAGTGCAGGGCGGCCTTGCCGTTGGCCTCCGGATGTGCGGCCGCGTAGGCCAGCACGCCCATGGATAGCCCCGCGCAGACCAGGCCCCAGCCGAACTTGACCGGCGCGCCGGGATTGATGCCGCGCGCATCCAGCCGCGGCCACAGCCAGGCAAACAGCGGCGCCAGCAGGAAGATGAAGAAGGCGCCCAGCGAGGTGAGCTGGCTGGCCTTCCACTGCACCCCCAGCCCCTCGCGGTTCATCACGCGGTCGGCAAAGGCGTTCCAGCTGCTGTAGCTCTGTTCGTAGAGGCCCCAGAACACCGTGCTGACCGCGATCAGCAGCATCAATACCCACATGCGCCCGCGTTCGGCCGGGCTGCAATGGCGCAGCGTGAACCACGCAAACCAGACGCCCAGCGCCAGCGCGGCGACCAGGGCCACGGCCTCGGTTGCACTGAGCTGGATCTGCTGCAGGAAGCCCAGCCGGGCCTGCAGCAGCTGCCAGACCAGCACCACGCCGAGCAGCGCCGCCAGGTAGATCCAGCGTTCGCAGGAAAGGCCGCCGTGGCGCTGGCGCAGGCGGGCGGCGTCCGGCGGCTCGGCACAGCCGTGGAAGTAGCGCTGCCCGTGCAGGAACACCGCCAGCCCCAGCAGCATGCCCACGCCGGCGGCGCCGAAGCCGTACTTCCAGCCATAGGTCTCGCCCAGCCAGCCGCACAGCAGCGAGGAGATGAAGGCACCGAGGTTGATGCCCATGTAGAACCAGGTGAAGCCCGAATCCCGGCGGGGGTCGTCCTCCGCGTACAGCCGTCCGACGAGGGTGGAGATGTTGGGTTTGAGGAACCCCACGCCCATGATGATCAGCGCCAGCGAGGCGTAGAACACCTGCAGGGCGCCCTCGTCACGCTGCGCCTGACCTTCTACCCAGCGTGCCTGCTCACCCTCGAAGGCCATGCCGAAATGCCCCAGGCACAGCAGCACGCCGCCGAAGATCACCGCCTTGCGCATGCCCAGGTAGCGGTCGGCCAGCAGCCCGCCCACCACCGGCAGCGCGTAGGCCAGGCCGCCGTAGGTGCCGAGCAGCAGATACCCCGCCTCGTCGCTGAACAGGTGGTACTTGGTGATGTAGAAGAACAGCAGCGCCTTCATCCCGTAGAAGGAGAAGCGCTCCCACATCTCGGTGAGAAAACAGACGAACAGGCCGGGCGGGTGGCCCAGGAAATTACCGGGCCGCGAGGTGACGGGATGCATGTGGAGACCCTGAAGGTGACTCGGCTGAGTATAGTTCCGCTATCCCTCGTGCTGCGCGCTGACTACCCTATGGATTCGCAATCGAGGATGACCCATGTACAGAATCGCCCTGGGCGCCGTGCTGGCCCTGACCCTGACCGCCGCTTCCGGCGCCGACAAGAAAACCAACATGAAACCTGCCGACCGTCCCTTCACCGCCCAGGACCTGGTGCGCCTCGAACGCGTGTCCGATCCGCGCATCTCCCCCGACCAGCGCCGGGTGGCCTACAGCCTGCGCACGACCGACTACGCGCAGAACAAGGGCAACACCAACCTCTGGCTGCTGGACCTGCAGAGCGGCCAGCGCCGCGCGCTGACCCAGAGCGGCGGTCATAGCCCCCGCTGGGCGCCGGACGGCGGCAGTCTGTACTTTCTCTCCAGCCGCTCGGGCAGCAGCCAGGTCTGGCGTCTGCCGGTGGACGGCGGCGAGCCGCAGCCCGTGACCGAGCTGCCGCTGGACGTGGGCAGCTTCGTGCTGTCACCGCAGGGCACGCACATCGCACTGACGCTGGAGGTCTTCCCCGACTGCGCCGATCTGGCCTGCACGCAACAGAAGCGGGAAGCGCTCAAGCAGCGCAAGGCCAGCGGGATGCTGTTCGAGAAGCTCTTCATCCGTCACTGGGATACCTGGAAGGACGGCAGCCGCAGCCAGCTCTTCACCCTCACGCTGGACAAGGGCAAGGCGCTCAATCCCATCCACGTCAGCCGCGGCATAGACGGCGACGTTCCCTCCAAACCCTTCGGCGACGACAGCGAGTACAGCTTCGCGCCCGACGGCAAGACGCTGGTCTTCGCCGCGCGCATCGCCGGCACCACCGAGGCCTGGAGCACCAATCTCGATCTGTGGCGCGTCCCGGTGGACGGCTCGCGCGCACCGGAGAATCTCAGCACCGGCAACCGCGGCACCGACACGCAGCCGGTGTTCTCGCCTGACGGCACGCAGCTGGCCTGGCGCGCCATGCGGCGGCCGATGTTCGAATCCGACCGCTACGCCATCCAGCTGCGGGATCTCAAGACCGGCCAGACGCGCGAAGTCGCGCCGGACTGGGACCGCTCCGCCACCACCCTGGCGTTCTCCGCGGACGGCAGGACGCTCTACACCCTGGCGGACGATCTGGGCCAGCAGCCGCTGTTCGCCATTGACGTCGCCAGCGGCGCGGTGCGCAAGCTCACCGGTGAGGGAAACGTCAGTGGTTTTGCGCTGGCCGGCGAGCAGATCGTGGTCAGCTACGACACCCTCACTGCGCCCGCCGACCTCTACCGGCTGCCGGCAAACGGCGGCACCCTCACCCGCCTCACCGACCACAACGCCGCCACGCTCGCGGAAGTACGCATGGGCGAGTCCGAGCAGTTCCGCTTCGCCGGCTGGAACGGCGAGACCGTGTACGGCCACGTGGTCAAGCCCTGGAACTACCGCAAGGGCCGCAAGTACCCGGTAGCCTTCATCATCCATGGCGGTCCGCAGGGCAGCATGGGCAACCACTGGCACTACCGCTGGAACCCGCAGACCTATGCCGGCGCCGGCTACGCGGTGGTGTTCATCGACTTCCACGGCTCCACCGGATACGGCCAGGCCTTCACCGACTCCATCACCGGCGACTGGGGCGGCAAGCCGCTGGAAGACCTGCAGAAGGGCTGGGCGCACGCGCTCAAGACCTATGATTTTCTCGACGGCAACCGCGCCGCCGCGCTCGGCGCCAGCTACGGCGGGTACATGATCAACTGGATCGCCGGCAACTGGCCGCAGGCCTTCAAGGCCCTGGTCAACCACGACGGCATCTTCGACAACCGCAGCATGTACTACACCACCGAGGAACTCTGGTTCGACGAGTGGGAGCACGGCGGCACCTACTTCGACGTGCCGCAGCATTACGAGAAGCACAACCCCGCCAACCACGTGCTCAAGTGGCAGACGCCGATGCTGGTCATCCACGGCGAGAAGGACTACCGCGTGCCGCCGGAACAGGGCATCGCCACCTTCACCGCGCTGCAGCGGCGCGGCATCCCCAGCCAGCTGCTGGTCTTCCCGGACGAAAACCACTGGGTGCTCAAGCCCCACAACAGCGTGCTCTGGCACGAGACCGTGGAGGCCTGGCTGGCGCGCTGGCTCGGCAGGTAAGCCGCAGCACCCCGGCAGGGACTCTTCACCGGACTGAACATCTGCGAAAGACGGGACACCCCAGGGACTCGATCATGCCCATAGCCGGAGCGCCACAGCCCTGGCAGGGGCTCGCCCGCATGGGCCTGGGCTGGGGCTGGTTCAAGGGCATGGCGGGCGACAATCAGCCGCACGCCCACCACGCCATCCAGATCCTCATCGCGGAGTCTCCGCAATCCGTCTGGACGGTGCAGACCGGCTGGATTTCGCACACGGGGATCATGATCGGCGCGAATGTGCGCCACCAGCTGGCGCCCACGCGCGAGCCGGTCTCTCTGTTCTATATCGAGCCCGACTCCGATGCGGGACAGGCGCTGAGCCAGCGTGTGCTGGACGCTGTCAGCCCGCTGACAGCCGAAGAAATCCAGCAGGCACGCCGCAGACTCGGCGACCTGGCCGCACTCGCACCCGCGCCCGATCAATGGCTGGCCTCGATGCTGGCGGGCTCCCGCCATGCGCTCCCGGAGCGGCAGCGCGACGAACTGATCCACCAGATCATGACGGCGCTGCCCACGCCTCTGCCGGAGCGACTCGCGGCCTCGGAATTGGCCGGCCAGGCCGGATTGTCCCTGAGCCGCTTCCAGCATCGCTTCCGTGCACATGCCGGCATGGCACTGCGGCCCTACCTGCGCTGGCGCCGGCTGCTGCACGCGATGGCTGCCCTGATGCAGGGCGAGGCCATCACCGACGCGGCCCTGGCGGCCGGATTCTCCGACGCGGCGCACTTCACGCGCACGGTGCGCCGGCATTTCGGTATTGCGCCACGTGCGTTGAGCGCACTCAGGGGGGCATAGCTCAATCGTTCAAGACCGGCGGGCAGGGTCTCATGCATGCTGCCGGGCAACTGGAGAACGGCCATGCAAACCCTTGTTCGATATACCGCCTACCCGCTGATCGCCGGAAGTGCCGCCGCGGCGCTGTTGATGCTCGCCACCGCGGGTGTCGCTTACTGGCCGGCGTTCCCGCTGATCGTCGTCGCCGGCATGGGTCTGGTGGCTGTCCTGGAGCGGAGATTCCCCTACGAACCGGACTGGAACCGTGACCACGACGGCGACACCGTCGCCGACCTGCTGCACTGGTTCGTGAGCTACCTGCTGATCCAGGGCAGCGTGATCATTGCCTTTGGCCTGCGGGCGTGGATACCGGAGGCGTGGGTGCTGTGGCCACAGCAAGCCCCCATGTGGGCGCAGGTACTGCTCGCCGGTCTCATCCTCGACCTGGGCCTCTACACCATGCACCGCGCCAGCCACGCCAGTGGACTGTTGTGGCGGCTGCACGCCATCCACCACAGCTCCGAGCGGCTCTACTGGCTCAATGGTGGCCGCCGTCATCCGCTGTCGGCGCTGGTGCTGGCCGGCCCGAGTCTGACCGTGCTGTTGCTGCTTGGCGCCACACCGATCGCCGTAGCCGCGTGGCTGAGTTTCATGAGCGTGCACCTGGCCTTCCAGCACGCCAACCTCGACTACCGGCTGGGGCCGCTGCGCCACCTGCTGGGCGTGGCGGAGATGCACCGCTTCCATCACAAGCGTGACTTCGAGGACGCGCAGGTCAACTTTGGCGAGGTGCTGCTGATCTGGGATCGGCTGTTCGGCAGCTTCCACGACGCCCCGCGCAGTCCTCGCAAAGGCGAGGTGGGATTGCGGGGAGAGACTGCGCCCAGCCGTTACTTCGCGCAGCTGCTCTGGCCCTTTACGCGCTCGGGCTTGAACTGATCGCGTTCGCACTCCGTGCGGCTTGATGCGCCATGCGGAACAGTCCCGGCAGCACCAGCAGCGTCAGCAGGGTTGACGATACGATGCCACCAATCACCACCGTCGCCAGTGGTCGCTGCACCTCGCTGCCAATGCCGGTGTTGAAAGCCATCGGCACAAAACCCAAGCCCGCAACCAGCGCCGTCATCAGTACAGGACGCAGACGGGTCAGTGAGCCCTCGATGATGGCGTCGTCGAGTGCCTTGCCTTCCTCCATCAGACTGCGGATAAAACTCACCATCACCAGCCCATTGAGAACGGCAACGCCGGACAGCGCGATGAAGCCCACGCCCGCCGAAATCGAGAAGGGGATGTCGCGCCACCACAGCGCCAGCACCCCGCCAGTGAGCGCCAGCGGCACGCCGCTGAAAATTACCAGGGCATCGCGCAGGGAGCCGAAGGCCAGGATCAGCAGGCCCAGGATCAGGGCCAGCGTCACCGGCACGACGATGGCGAGCCGTTTCGAGGCGGATTGCAGTTGCTCGAAGGTGCCACCGTAGTCGAGCCAGTAGCCCGGCGGCAGCGCGATCTCGCCGCGCACGCGCTGCTGGACCTCGTTGACGAAGCTGCCCAAGTCGCGTCCACGGACATTCGCGGTGACCACGACGCGGCGCTTGCCCTGCTCGCGGTTGACCTGGTTGGGGCCAGGAGCGATTTCGATCTGTGCTATTTCCTGCAGAGGCACGTAACCCCCGCCTGGCAGCGGGACCGTGAGCTGTGACAGGGTTTGCGGGTCGGCGCGTTGCGTATCCGAGAGCCGGACCACGATGTCATAACGGCGATCCCCATCATAGAGCGTGCCGGCCTCAGCGCCGCCGAAGGCAGCCGCCGCAACAGCCTGTACGTCGGCAACCGCCAGCCCGTAGCGCGCCAGCAGCTCGCGCCGTGGCGTGACCGTCATCACCGGCAGGCCGGTGGTCTGTTCGGTCTTCACATCTGCGGCACCCGGCACCCGCGCCAGCACCTTCTCGATTTGCTCAGCCTGTTCGATCAGCACGTCGAGATCGTCCCCGTAAACCTTGACCGCGAGGTCCGAGCGCACGCCGGAGATCAGCTCGTTGAAGCGCATCTGGATCGGCTGCGTGAACTCGTAGTTGTTGCCGGGCACGCGCATCACCGCTTTTTCCAGTTCGGTCACAACCTGGGTCTTCGGCTTGCCGGGATCGGGCCACTCGCTTCGACCCTTGAGGATGATGAAGGTATCGGCCACGGAGGGCGGCATGGGGTCGGTAGCCACTTCCGCCGTGCCCAGCTTGGCGAACACGCGCTCCACCTCCGGCAACTTTCGGATCTCGGCCTCCAGTGCCTGCTGCATTCCTACCGCCTGCGTGAGTGCCGTACCGGGAATGCGCAGGGCGTGCAAAGCGATGTCGCCCTCGTCCAGACTGGGGATGAACTCGCTGCCAAGCCGGCCGGTGAGCAGCCCACAGGCCACGACCAGCACACCCGCCGCCGCCAGCACCGCGACGCGGCCGTGCAGCGCGGCGCGCAGCAGGGGGGCGTAAAGCCTTACTGCGCCCCGCATGACGGCGTTCTCCTTCTTGGCCACCGGCCCCCGCAGCACCAGAGCGACTGCTGCTGGCATAAAAGTCAAGGAAAGTACCAGCGCGGCGATCAGGGCCATCACCACGGTCAGCGCCATCGGCTGGAACATCTTGCCTTCTACCCCGGTCAGCGCGAACAGCGGCAGATACACCACCGTGATGATGCCAACCCCAAACAGACTGGGCCGGATGACCTCGCTGGTGGAGGCATAGACGACTTCGAGCCGTTCCTTCAGCGGCAAGGGGCCGTCCTGCCCCTGTTGTGCCTGCGCTAGGCGGCGGATGCAGTTCTCGACGATGATGACCGCACCATCCACGATCAGGCCGAAGTCCAGCGCACCCAGGCTCATCAGGTTGGCGCTGACCTGGTTCTGCACCATGCCGGTAATGGTGGCGAGCATGGCCAGCGGAATCACCATCGCCGTGACCAGTGCCGCGCGCAGATTGCCCAGCAGCAGAAACAGCACGACGACTACCAGCAGCGCGCCTTCCAGCAGGTTCTTCCTCACCGTCGCCAGCGTCTTGTCCACGAGTGCAGTGCGGTCGTAGACGGCGCGGGCTTCCAGCCCCGGCGGCAGGCTGGACTGAATCTGTTCGAGCTTGGCGGCCACAGCCCGCGACACCGTGCGGGAGTTCTCACCTACCAGCATGAACACCGTGCCCAGCACCACCTCCTGCCCGTCCATCGTGGCCGCGCCAGTGCGCAGATCGCTGCCCCAGCTTATCTCAGCGACATCGGCCAGGATCAGTGGCGCGCCCCGAAGCGTCTTGACCACGATCTGGCGCACTTCGTCCAGACTCGTGACCTGTCCGGGCGAGCGCATCAATACCTGCGCACCATTACGCTCGATGTAGCCCGCGCCCTGGTTGGCATTGTTGCGGGCGAGCGCCACCAGCAGATCGTCCATCGTGAGGCCGTAGGCCAGCAGCTGTGCCGGCTGCGGTGCGACCAGCACCTGCCGCTCGAAACCACCGATACTGTTCACCTCGGTGACGCCAGGCACCTTGGAGAGCTGCGGACGCACGATCCAGCGCATCGCATCGTGCAGGTCGAACGCGGTCCAGGCGCTGCCATCCTCCTTGCGGGTGTCGGGCTTGGGGTCCACCGTGAACATGAAGACTTCACCCAGACCCGTGGCAATCGGCCCCATCTCCGGGGCAAGCCCCGGCGGCAGCAGGCCCTTCACCTGCTGGATGCGCTCCGCAACGAGCTGGCGCGCGAAGTAGATGTCCGTACCATCGGCGAAGACCACTGTGACCTGTGACAGGCCGTAGCGCGACAGCGAGCGTGTATAGGTGAGTCGGGGCAGACCCGCCATCGCGTTTTCGACCAGATAGGTTACGCGCTGCTCGGCCTCCAACGGTGAGTAGCCCGGTGCCTCGGTATTGATCTGTACCTGGACATTGGTGATGTCTGGCACCGCGTCAATCGGCAACCGGAAGAAGTTGTAGACGCCCAACGCCGCAACGGCGGCCACGACCACCAGCACCAGCCAGCGTTGGGCGATGGAAAATCGGAGGATACGTTCGAGCATGGTCTTCGTCTCCTCAGTGATCGTGTGAAGCACCGGACTTTTCGATGTCCGCCTTCACCAACCAGGAATTGGCGGTGACGATACGCGCACCGGAGATCAGTCCCGAAAGCACTTCAACGTGGGTACGATCGCGCCGCCCCAGTTCCACAGGCTGGGCCTGGTAACGCTCACCCTCGACGACGAACACCACATCCCAGCCCCGGAACGTCTGCAGGGCGGTCAAGGGCACGACCAGCGCGGCAGGCGATTCGCTGACGGCGACCTGCGCATTGACGAACTGGCCAGGCGTCCAGTGGCCCTGGGCATTGTCGAGCAGCACGCGCACGACCAGCGCCTGTCCGACCGACCCGGCAGGCGAGACGAAGCCGATGACGCCACTGCCGGTGGCCGCACCATCGGCAGCACTGACCTGCACGGGATAGCCGAGCTTCAGACGAGCCCGATCACGTGGAAAGACGTTGAGCTCGGCTCTTACGCTTCTGAAGTCGGCGATCTCGAATAAGGAATCGCTGCCCGCCGATTCGCCCGGATTGGTTGCTCGCTGGGTTATCACGCCTACAATGGGCGCTTTCACTGCATAGACCTGAAGGCTCTCATTGCTCTCGATGGTCGCCAGCGTTTGCCCCGCCTTCACAGTGTCGCCGATCCGAACCGCCACGCTGCGGACGATGCCGGGGAAGCGGGCGGTCACCGCACGGACCCGCTCTGGATCAGGCTGGATGCTGCCGTAGAGCGACAGGCTTTCGCGGATCACGCCGGGCTGCGCGACAGCGGTTTGCAGTCCCTGTGCGGCGGCGATGTCGGATTCGATCCGCACCAGGCCCTCCGGCGAGTCGTAGTGCCATTCATGCGTCTGGCCGGCATATTTCACCTGAACCTCCACCGCGAAGGAATGGGGTTCATAAACCTCGGCAGGGCTGACCAGGTAATCGTCCTTGACTGCGAAGGTATGCTGATCGGCGGTTCCGCCGTACATGCCCGTGACGCGCGTCAAGGTGATACTCGCCGTGACCTCCGCAGGAGGGATGGGCTTGCCCTTGGAAGTTGCATAGAGCCGAAACTCCGGCGGCACACCGCGTTCGAAAATCGTGACTTCCAGCGCAAAGTCGCCGCTCTGGAGCAGGCGGCCGTCGTGCGCGCCTTTCTGGATTTCGCCTGCGGCCGGCTCGACGTGATCATTGCCCGTCTGGGCTGTCTCAGGTGCATCATTGTGATTACAGGCAGCGAGCGCGAAGGTGATCGCAGCGATCATCAGTATTCGATTCATGGTGGGGTGTCCGGGAGTCAACATGGAGTTCTTGAGAGTGCTCGCTTTATTCATCGCGACGGCCCTCGCGGAGATCGTCGGCTGCTATCTGCCGTATCTCTGGCTCAAGCAGGGCCGCAGCGCGTAGCTGCTGTTGCCCGCTGCCATGAGCCTCGCTGCTTTCGCTTGGCTGCTGACGCTGCACCCGCAGCCTATCGGGCGTGTCTATGCTGCCTGCGGCAGGATTTACATCGGCGTCGTGCTGACCTGGCTGTGGGGCGTGGACGGCATCCGTCCCGTGGCCACGGACTGGCTCGGGGCCGGGTTCTTTGTGCTGGGCATGGTGATCATCCATTTCGGTCCCCGCAGCGCCTGAAAGCTTGCTGTCCAGCGCCGTGCCGGTCAGGCGCTCGATCTCGATCTGGAACTGGTGGGCGTTGGCGGCCGCCTCGATCAGCGCCCGCTGCACGGCAATGCGTTCGCGCTGCGCCTCAGTCCATTCAAGGTAGCTGTAGCGGCCTCTTTGCCAGGCATATTCGGTCGCGGTGAGTGCCGCCTCCATTTGCGGCAGTACCTGGTCCCGCAACATCTCGGCTTCGGTGATGGCGTGGCGGAGTTCCTGCACCAGCCCGAACAGGCTCGCTTCCGCCTTGATGCGCGCGGCGGTGTTTTCCGCATCGACACTCTCGCGCAGGACCCGAGCTTCAGTGATCGCGGGTGCTGCTCGGCGCGCACCGAATAACGGTAGTGAGAACCCGGCCACCAGAGCGGTATCGTCCGTATCCTCCAGTCGCCTGATGCCGGCGCTGACCGTGATGTTGCTGCGGGCCCTGGCCTCCGCCAGCCGAATCTCGGCTTCACGCTGGCTGGCTTCGCTGGCAAAGCGCAGGAAATACGGGCTGCTGGCGAGCTTGGCCACCAGAGACGTGTAGTCGCCCACTTGGGGCAACCGAAACAGCTCGGCCGCGACCGGGCCGAACTGGGGCTCGCGTTCACCCCACATCGCGGCAAGCTTTCGCCGCGATGTCAGCAACTCATGCTCGGCATGCTCGTGCTCGACCTCCGCGCGCGCCAGCGTGATACGTGCGCGGTGCAGTTCGGCCACCGGGGAGCGAGCCGTATCTACCCGCCGCTGAACCTCGCGCAGGGTCTTGCGGGCCAGGCCAGTCGCCAACTCCGTCAATTCCAGTTGTTTCTGATCGGCGGCCACATGAAGGAACCGACGCCCTACTTCCGCCAGCACATCGAGCTGGGCGACCTGCCGTTCCACCTCGACGCCGCTACGACGCAACTCGGCCACATCGATACGGCGCTGACGCTGGCCACCCAGTTCGATGACCTGGGAGAGGGCGAAGGTGGTTTCCGCTCCAATGAGTCCGCGTCTCCGCCCGGTTCCGGCCACATTTTCCAGCTGTGCCTGGAACTCCGGGGAAGGCTTCAGTCCGGCAGCTTCCACACGCGCCTGCCCGGCTTTCAGTTGGAAGGAAAATAGCGCCAGATCCGGGCTGGCAGATCGGGTTTTGGCGATGGCTTCCACCAACGTCAGGTCTGGTCCGCTCACGGCTTCCGAAGCGTGGGGCGTGGTGGAGCCCAGAACAACTGTGCTGAAGTACAAGCCTGACAAGCCCATAGCCATGCTGGGCCAGAATCGAAACGACGACCGCATGAGAGTAACTCCGCTGATTCCAGCTCACTTGGAGCTGGCAAACCGCTTACGCGGCAGGACGAGGCCCGCCGCAGTGCGGCGGGCTCAGACGGCGATGGCGCGCGTCAATGGCGGAGCGTGGGAGTGCGGGAGAATGGCGAAGCGCGAAAGCCGTCGCGTAGGAGGCGCCTGGGGACATGGCGGCGCTTGTCCCATTCGGGATGGCAGGCACAACACGAGGGTCCACGCAAGCAGGGCAACGAAGTTGAAATCCAGAGCCGGCTTGGTCAGGCCGGACTCAAGCGCCTTCACCTCGACATCGGCATGCCCGTGGGAGACCCCCGCAGCACCGCCCGCATGTGCATGTTCGGGATCGTCAGCGTGGATACCCGCATCTTCGAAGTGGATCTGAGTGCCATAATCATGACTCGCACCAGAGGCTTCGACATGGCGGTGCTGGTGCAAGCCCGTCACCTGCATGAACAGCAGGAACAGAGCCAGAATGGCTCCGATAGTAGGGTTCGGGCGGAAACTGCGGATAATCACCCACACAGTCTATCAGTTAATTTCTGGGATCAGCGCTCTGGGATCAGCGCATCAGCGGCAGCGGCCTGGTTTGCGGCCGGATCTCAGCTTCGATAGCACGGGGGGCGCCCCGGTTGCCATGAGTCCGTCCGTGATGCGATCATGCGATATGCTCAAGCTTGACTTGCTTCTTGTTCTGTGGCTCTCGCTCAGCGTGCCGACCGCCGCGCTGGCGTCGGTTGTGAGCGCGGAGCATTGCCAGCGCGGCAAGACGGCATCGTCCGCAATGGCCGGGCATGCGCAACACGCCATGTACGCGGACATGCAGATGAACGGCGATCACCTCCAGCACCTGGACCACGCCGCCAAACCGGTCAAGGCCAGCGACGACAACGGCTGTTCCTGCGGTTGTAACTGCGGCAGTACCCATTGCGCCTCCAGCTGTGCCAGTTTCATGGCCATCGGCACTTTTAAGGGAGCTCTGGCGGTCCAAGCGAGCTCCCGGCTATTCCTTGGCGACCCGGCCCGGCCGGCTACCGCACATCATCTCGATTTGCTTCGACCTCCCAGTCTGATCTGAAACCGTAGCCGCGAACGCGGCGGTGCGGCCCTGTGCCACGCCCAGCGTTCTACCGGCGGTAGGGTCTCTCGCCGTACACGCGGGGCTCCTGTTCAGAAATCAGACGGAGAGGTTTTGTGCCGAAACGACAATTTCTTTTTCCAGCAGCACTGCTGGTCGTGTTGCTGCCCGGCTGCGCCAGCCTGCCGACGGATTCCGGGCGCAGTGACGTGGCCAGTCTCCTCAAGCAGCGTGGTTACGACACTCCTGTCAACGACGATACTCAGGCAGGACAACGGCTGTTGGCGGAACTCGCCGGCAGACCGCTGAGCGCCCGCGACGCCATTCACTTAGCACTGGTCAACAACCCCGGCCTGAAGGCCGAATACGCGCGGCTTGGGTTTGCGGCAGCTGATGTATATGACGCCGGCCGTCTCAGCAATCCTTCGCTCTCGGCTTCGGTGCTGTTTCCGAATGTCAGCGGCGACGCCAACCAGGTCGGCTTTGGTCTGGTGCAGAGCTTCACTGATCTGCTGCTGCTGCCAGCGCGCAGCCGCTTCGCTGAAGGCGAATTCGAGCGCGCCAAGCTGCTCGTCGGCATGTCGGCGCTGAACCTCGCCGCCGATACCGAGCTGGCCTACACCCAGTTGGCGGCGGCCTGGCAGGTACTGACGATGCGCGAGGCGGTCGCCAAGGCCACGCAGGCCTCTGCCGACCTTGCGCAACGCTTCTTCGAGGCCGGCAACATCAACCGCCTGAAGTTAGCGCTGGAGCAGGCCGCCGCCTCGCAGGCCCAGCTCGACGTGCTGGGTGCGCGTGCCGAGGTCACGCTGGCACGCAACGCCCTGAACCGTTTGATGGGCCTCGCCGCCAGCGAAGATACCTGGAAGATTGCCGATCAGCTGGCGGAGCCAGTGCCTGATGAGGACGAGATGGGCGCTCTGTTCGCACTGGCGGATCATTCGCGGCTGGACTTGGCGGCGGCACGCAAGAACGTGACCCTGCTGGCCGACGCGCTTGGCGTCACACGTCGCTTCCGCTACCTCGGCGCGATTGATATTGGCATCGACACCGAACGCGAGACCGACCGCTCGCGCCTGACCGGTCCGACGCTCTCGCTAGAACTGCCGCTGTTCAACCAGGGCAAGGGCAAAGTGGCGCGCAGCAAAGCCCAGCTGGCGCTGGCGGAGGCGGAGTTACGCGAGTTGGAAATCACCATCAGCAACGGCCTGCGGCGCGCCGTCGCCGAAGTCGCGGCAGCCAGGCAGCGGGCGGAGCACTACCGGACTTCACTGATCCCGCTGCGCGAGGCCATCGTCGCGCGCACCCAGGAGCAGGTGAACTACATGCTCGTTGGCCAGTTCGAGCTATTGCTGGTCAAGCAGCAGGAATACGACGCCTATCAGGGCTACCTCGAAGCGGTACGTGACTACTGGCTGGCCCGCGTGGAACTCGCGCGCACGGTCGGCGCGCCGCTGCCCAGTGCCGCGCAAGCAGGCGATACCTCGCTTGATGCCGAAACGCTGATACAGCCCAACGATAGCGGTATGCAGATGGACGGGATGAAGGGGATGGACCATTCCCGGCACAACATGAAGGGCATGGGCAACACCGTTACATCGCCCCCAAAAGCGCCGGGCGGTCACGAAGGCCACGCCATGCCCGAGCATGGCGCGCCCAGGAAGTCGAAATCAGACCCCGCGGATGACGCTGCCAACGAGCCGTCGCACCAACACCACTAGGAGCAACACATGAAACTGAAATCTATTTTTGCCGCCAGCCTGATTACCTTGGGCCTGACCGCCTGCGGAAAATCCGAGCCCGTACCGGCTCCGACACCCGTGCCGATGCAGAACGAAGGCATGGATCACAACCAGATGAACGATAACTGCGATATGCAGGGCATGGACATGTCGAAGATGTCCGCCGAAGAGCACCGGGCCATGATGGAGGGATGCCAGCCATCCGGCTCGAAAGGCGACGGCCATACTGAGCATTCCCATGGAGGCCAGCCATGACCTCACGTCGAGATTTCCTGTCCTGGCTGGGACTCGGGTCCGTCGCCGGCCTGACCAGCGCCGTAACGGGGCGCGCTTTGGCCCAGACCGGGCATGAGAGCCACGACATGTCCAGCATGAAGATGCCGGATATGGATACACCTAAACCCGCAACGATGCCGCCACCCTCAAATATCAAGCGCCACCCGCAGGGTTATCTGCCAGTGCGCACACTCAATGGCTGGACACTGCCCTACAGGATGAACAATGGCGTCAAGGAATTTCATCTCGTCGCAGAGGAGGTCGAGCACGAGTTCGCGCCAGGCTGTATCGCCAAGTGCTGGGGCTACAACGGCACGACACCAGGACCGACCATCGAGGCGGTCGAGGGCGACCGCGTGCGCATCTTCGTCACCAACCGCCTCGGCGAGCACACCACCATCCACTGGCACGGCCTGTATCTGCCCAGCGGGATGGACGGCGTGGGCGGTCTGAACCAGCCGCACATCCAGCCGGGTGAGACCTACGTCTACGAGTTCACGCTCAAGCAGCATGGCACGCACATGTATCACCCGCACGCCGACGAGATGGTGCAGATGGCGGTGGGCATGATGGGTCTGTTCATCATTCACCCGAAGGACGGCGAACCCAACCGCATTGACCGCGACTACGCCTTCCTGCTGCATAACTGGGCACTACATCCAGGCACCTACCGGCCCGATCCCTCGATCATGACCGACTTCGACCTGTGGACATTCAACTCCAAGGTCTTTCCGGCAATTGATCCGCTCGTCGCCCGCACCGGCGAGCGCGTGCGTATCCGCATCGGCAATCTTTCGATGCACGAGCATCCGATGCACCTGCACGGTGTGCAGTTCTGGGTCACGGGCGGCGATGGCGGACGTCTGCCTGAACGGCTGTGGCGAACGGAAGTCACCGAGATCGTCGGCGTCGGCCAGATGCGCGACATCGAGTTCGTGGCCATCGCCGGCGACTGGGCGTTCCACTGCCACAAGTCGCATCACACGATGAATGCGATGGGCCACGGCATCCCAAACACCATCGGCGTGGATCAGTCGGGCGTCGAGAAGACCATCCGCTCGATGCTGCCGGGCTACATGGCGATGGGGGAAGCCGGCATGGCCGAGCACCAGGAGCACACCAACATGGGTCACATGCAGGGCCCCGAAAACACCTTGCCGATGATGATGGGCAAGGATCAGTTCGGGAACGTGGAGATGGGCGGTATGTTCACGGTGGTCAAGGTGCGCGACGACCTCGCACCCGGCGATTACCGCGATCCCGGGTATTACAAGAACCCCAAGGGTACGGTCGCCTGGCGCACCAGCAAAAATCCGAGTTTCGGCAACCCCATCCGCAGGTCAGGAAAAATCTGACGAGGAAATACACCTATGAAAACTTTTATCTTACTGGCGGCACTTGCCGCACTCGGCATCGTAGCCGGCGCAGGCTTCGTCTATTCCGGCGTCTACAACATGGCCGCGGACGAGCCGCACTGGCCCGCCACCTTCAAGCTCATCGAAACCCTGCGTGAGCGTTCCATCAAGGTGCGCGCGGTCGGCATCAAGGTACCCAAGCTGGATGATCCAAAACTCATCAGTGAAGGCGCGGCGCACTACCCGGCGATGTGCGCCGGCTGCCATCTGGCACCAGGCATGGAAGACACCGAGATCCGCAAAGGCCTGTATCCACAGCCGCCAAGCCTATCTGAGCACAAACACGGTGAAAGCCACGCAGACATGGACATGCAGGCGATGGCCGCCCGCCAATTCTGGATCATCAAGCACGGCATCAAGATGACCGCCATGCCAGCCTGGGGCACCACGCATTCCGACGAGGCGATCTGGGGCCTGGTCGCGTTCCTACAAAAGCTTCCCGGTATGACGCCAGAAGAATACGTGGCGCTTGCTGGTGGTGAAGGCGGCAGTCACGACCACGGCGCTCATCCGCATGGCGCAACGGAGAGCGGCGACAGCCATACTGGCCACGGTCACGCCGCCGAACCCGCGCCTGCTGGGCACATAGACCCTCCCGGCGCGCCCGCGCACAGCCATGGCGACTCCAAGAACGCGAAAGGTGCCGGCGAGGGTCACGATCATGCGCACTGAACGCCGGCTGCCGATCACGCAGATCATCGTGGGCATGCTGTCTGCTCTGCTCGCGGTATCCAGCATCCCTGTGTCGGCGCAGGGCAATGAAGCGCATGAGGCCACTTCTGCGTCAGCAGCGCAGCCGCTGGCCGTGGCGGATACCTTCAGCCGCGCGCTGGCGGCCGGCGACACAGGCACCGTGCGCGCTCTGCTGCTTCCAGACGTTCTGATCTATGAGTCGGGCGGCGCAGAAACCTCCGCTGCCGAATACGAGAGCCATCACATGCCGGGTGACATGGCGTTTCTGTCCAAGCTCACGCGCGAGCAGCTCTCGCAATTGAGTGGCGGGGACGCCTCAACCGCCTGGGTGGCCACGCGAACCCGGCTGACCGGCCGATACAAGGGCAAGGACGTGGACCTCAACAGCACCGAGACGCTGGTCATGACACGGACGGACACTGGCTGGCGAATCGCTCACATCCACTGGTCTTCCAAGCCTCGATCGGGCTCTGGCCCGTGACGACCCTGACCCGCTTAACTGCTCCGGCCTTTCTGGAAAGATTGCGGGCCGCGCCAACGCCGCTGCTGCTGGATGCGCGCCGCACGGACGCATTCAGACGCGATCCGCAGGGTATCGCCGGCGCGATTCCGGTGTTGCTGGACGAACCCTTGCTACGGCTGCCAGACGTGCACCGCGACACCAGCATCGTCGTCTATTGCCTCTGCTCCGGGCAAGCTTCCAGTACACGTGTCGCTCTGAAACTGCTGGCTGCCGGCTATAGCGATGTCGCGGTATTGCACGGCGGACTGCCCGGCTGGCAAGCCCAGGGCTTCCCGCTGTCTGCCATCGCGCTCGCCGACGCGCAGCGGGTGCCGTGGATGGCCGCGCCAGATTCGCCCGCATCGAGCGCTGGAGCGCTCATCGCGGAAAGCGCCTTTCTCGCCGGAGAGAAGCTGCCCTCTTGCCGCAACCTGGCGGTGCTGTTCGTGGACATGGTGGACTCCACACGTCTACTGTTCACGCACACGCCGGAGGAGGTGCTGCGCCTGGTGCAGGCCTTCATGCAGGTCGTCGTGGACGTGGCGGTCCAGCACTGCGGTGATGTTCACGATTTCCAAGGCGACGGCGCGATGCTCTATTTCGCCGGCGCAGGCGAGGCAGTGCCCGCCGCCTTCAATCTGCGCAAAGCTCTGGACGATAAACGGCACTACGAATCGGAGCTTCCGCAGGCTCGCTTTGCGCTCGCAGTCGGTCCACTGGTGGTCGGCCGTATCGGTTCGCGCGAGCGCCACGCACTGGCGTTTATCGGCCCATCCATCAACACTGCCGCGCGCATCCTCGATCTCGCGCCGCCCGGCGGCATTGTCGCCACCGACGCTGTCATCGTTCATGCCAGTCGCAGCGATCCCGATCTTGCCGGCGAGTTTCATCCATTGCCCGAGAAGCAGGCTCTGAAGGGCTTCGACCAACCCGTCACCGTTTACGTGGCCACAGCTCGCAACTACGAGTCGAGCCATTTCAGTCCCTGAGAATGACCATGCCCTCCGGAAAATCCGCTGTTCCCTCACTTAAACGCCGGCAGCTTCAAGTCATCGCCCTTGTCGCTTTGATTGGTGCCACCATTGCGTCTGTCTTGGCCTGGCGGGACGCTCGCCAATCCGGCTCCGATGCCGACACGGTTGTGGTCTATAAACGGACCACCTGCAACTGCTGCACGAAATGGGTATCGCATCTGAAGCAGGCCGGATTCAGGGTCGAGGTGCGCAACGAATCCGATCTTGGCGCGCGCCAAAACGCACTTGGCGTGCCCAAGCCGCTACGCGCCTGCCACACCGCCGTTGTAGGCGGCTACCTCGTCGAGGGCCACGTGCCGGCCTCGGACGTCCGCCGCCTCTTGTCCGAGCAGCCACAGGCGCGTGGTATCGCAGTACCGGGCATGCCCATCGGTTCGCCCGGCATGGAGCAAGACGACCGCCGCGATCCCTACGTGACGCTGTTGTTTCAACCCGACGGGCAAAGCACCATCTTTGCGGAGCATGGGGAGGCCGTGGAATGAGGGCTACTCGGAGAGTTATGCAGGACAGCGACCATGCTGCTATTGACCTCGTGCCTTGCCCAGTCGCCGGGCCCATTCCACGCCGGAGAAGGGCCGTATGTTCTACGATTCCGAATAATGACTCCAATGATAAGAAACATTGCAGTCGTCACAACCACCGCACGGAGCGCCAGTGATGTACTTCAATGTGGATACATGCAAGTAAAAAAGCCCCGGCACACGTCCGGGGCTTTTTGCTGTACCGCGGGAAGCCGGGCTCAGAAGTCGCCCATGCCACCCATGCCGCCCATGCCGCCGCCGCCAGCCGGCATGGCTTCTTCCTTCTTCGGCAGCTCGGCCACCATCGCTTCGGTGGTGAGCAGCAGGCCGGCGACCGAGGCCGCGTTCTGCAGCGCCAGGCGCGTCACCTTGGCCGGGTCGATGATGCCCATCTCGACCATGTCGCCGTAGGTGTTGTTGCCGGCGTTGTAGCCGTAGTTGCCCTTGCCCTCGGCCACCTTGTTGAGGACCACGGAGGGCTCCTCACCGGCGTTCTTGACGATCATGCGCAGCGGTTCCTGGATGGCGCGGCGCAGGATGTTCACGCCCACCGTCTGGTCATCGTTGCTGCCCTGGAGCTTTTCCAGCGCCTTGGCCGCGCGCACCAGCGCCACACCGCCGCCGGGGACGATGCCTTCTTCCACCGCCGCACGGGTGGCGTGCAGGGCGTCTTCCACGCGGGCCTTCTTTTCCTTCATCTCGACTTCGGTGGCGGCGCCGACCTTGATCACCGCCACACCGCCGGCGAGCTTGGCCACGCGCTCCTGGAGCTTCTCCTTGTCGTAGTCGGAGGTCGCGTCCTCGATCTGCTTGCGGATCTCCTTCACGCGCGCCTCGATGGCATCGGTCTTGCCGGCGCCGTCGATCAGCGTGGTGTTTTCCTTGTTGATCTGCACCTTCTTGGCGGTGCCCAGGTCGTTGAGCGTCGCCTTCTCCAGGCTCAGGCCCACTTCCTCGGCGATCACCGTGCCGCCGGTGAGGATGGCGATGTCCTTGAGCATTTCCTTGCGGCGGTCACCAAAGCCCGGCGCCTTGACGGCGGCGACCTTGAGGATGCCGCGCAGGTTGTTCACCACCAGGGTGGCCAGCGCCTCGCCTTCCACGTCCTCGGCGATGATCATCAGCGGGCGGCCAGCCTTGGCCACCGCTTCGAGCACCGGCAACATCTCGCGGATGTTGGAGATCTTCTTCTCGCTGATCAGGATCAGCGGGTTCTCCAGTTCCACCTGCTGGCTCTGGGCGTTGTTGATGAAGTAGGGGGAGAGGTAACCGCGGTCGAACTGCATGCCCTCGACCACGTCCAGCTCGTTCTCGAGGCCGGAACCATCTTCCACGGTGATGACGCCTTCCTTGCCGACCTTGTCCATGGCGGTGGCAATGATCTCGCCGATGGCGTCGTCGCTGTTGGCCGACACGGTGCCGACCTGGGCGATGGCCTTGCGGTCCTTGCAGGGGACGGCGATCTTCTTGATCTCGGCGGTGACAGCTTCCACGGCCTTGTCGATGCCGCGCTTGATGTCCATCGGGTCAATGCCCGCGGTGACCGACTTCAGGCCTTCGGCGAGGATGGCCTGGGCCAGCACGGTGGCGGTAGTGGTGCCGTCGCCGGCGGCGTCGGAGGTCTTGGAGGCCACTTCCTTCACCAGCTGGGCGCCCATGTTCTCGAACTTGTCCTTGAGCTCGATCTCCTTGGCCACGGACACGCCGTCCTTGGTCACGGTGGGGGCGCCGTAGGCCTTGTCGAGCACCACATTGCGGCCCTTGGGACCGAGGGTGACCTTGACCGCGTTGGCCAGCACGTTGACACCGGCCACCATGCGCGAACGGGCGTCATCGCCAAATTTCACTTCTTTTGCAGACATGATTACAGCTCCTTGAATGGGGGGAATGACGGGGAGGGATCAGGAAAAGACGGCCATGATGTCGTCTTCGCGCAGGACCACCAGGTCCTGGCCGTCCACCTTGACCTCGGTGCCGGAATACTTGCCGATCAGCACCTTGTCCCCCACCTTGACGTCCACGGCGTGGATCTTGCCGTCGTCGGTCCGCTTGCCGGGGCCCACGGCGATGATCTCGGCCTTGAGGGGTTTCTCCGCGGCGCTATCCGGGATCAGGATGCCGCCGGCGGTTTTCTTTTCTTCTTCCAGACGTTTCACGATCACGCGATCGTGGAGAGGGCGCAGCTTCATAGACAATCTCCCGTAATTTCAATTAGATAAACAAACCGGGCAGAGCCAGGACGATCATCCTGTTAGCACTCTCCCCGATAGGCTGCTAATTGTTGTGGTTGACGGCTCCGGATTCAAGGGGGGTGGCTGGAACCCGCGCCACCGGCCGCCGGCGCGGGCGTCAATCCCCGGATCGCATCCGGGGGCTACAATGCCCGCCACTTTATTGACCTCTGGAGCTTTCACGCATGGCCAGCGCACGCAAGGTCGCCATTCTGGGCGGCGCCCGCATCCCCTTTGCCCGGTCCAACACGGCCTATACCCACCAGTCCAACCAGGACATGCTCACCGCCGCCTTCAAGGGCGTGGTGGACCGCTTCCAGCTGCACGGCGAGCGCCTGGGCGAGGCCGCCGCCGGCGCGGTGCTCAAGCACTCGCGGGATTTCAACCTGTGCCGTGAATCGGTGCTGTCCTCGGGCCTGGCGCCGGAAACCCCGGGCTTTGACGTGCAGCAGGCCTGCGGCACCGGCCTGGAGGCGGCCATCTGCATCGGCAACAAGATCGCGCTGGGGCAGATCGACTCCGGCCTGGCCGGGGGCACCGACACCACCTCCGACGCGCCCATCGCACTCAACGACCGCCTGCGCAAGCTCCTGCTGGAAGCCAACCGCGCCAAGACCGCCGGGCAGCGCTTCAAGGCGCTGGCCAAGTTCCGCCCCTCCATGCTCACGCCGTCCATTCCCACCAACGGGGAACCCCGCACGCGCATGAGCATGGGCCAGCACTGCGAGCTGATGGCCAAGGAGTGGAACATCAGCCGCGCCGACCAGGACCAGCTGGCCCTGGAAAGCCACCAGAAAGCCGCCAACGCCTACGACAGCGGCTTCTACGCCGACCTGCTGGTGCCCTTCGGCGGCCTGGAGCGCGACAACAACCTGCGCGCCGACATCAGCCTGGAAAAGCTCGCCAGCCTCAAGCCCGCCTTCGACCGCAAGAGCGGCGCCGGCACCCTGACCGCGGGCAACTCCACGCCGCTCACCGACGGCGCCTCCGCGGTGCTGCTCGGCTCCGAGGACTGGGCCCGCGCCCACGGCCTCAGCATCCAGGCCTACCTCACCCACGCCGAGACCGCGGCGGTGGACTTCGTGCACAAGAAGGAAGGCCTGCTCATGGCCCCGGCCTACGCCGTGCCGCGCATGCTGGCGCGTGCCGGGCTGACGCTGCAGGACTTCGACTTCTACGAGATCCACGAAGCCTTCGCCGCCCAGGTGCTGTGCACCCTGCAGGCCTGGGAGAGCTCCAGTTTCTGCAAGAACAAGCTGGGCCTGGGCAAGGCGCTGGGCAGCATCGACCGCGCCAAGCTCAACGTGCGCGGCTCCAGCCTCGCCTGCGGGCATCCGTTTGCCGCCACCGGCGGGCGCATCCTCGCCACCGCCGCCAAGCTGCTCAATGAAAACGGCGGCGGCCGCTGCCTGGTGTCCATCTGCGCCGCGGGCGGCATGGGCGTCACCGCGATCATCGAGAAGTAATCCGCAACCCGCCGCCGCAACCCTGGCGGCGGGCCTCATACAGGACATGGCCGTGGCCAGAACACTGGGCGTCGTGATGGACCCGATCGGGTCCATCAAACCCTACAAGGACACCACCCTGCTGCTGCTGCTCGCCGCGCAGGCGCGCGGCTGGGCCCTGCACTATCTGGAGATGGGCGACCTGTGGCTGCGCGACGGCCAGGCACTGGGCCGCACCCGGGCGCTGACGGTGCGCGACGACCGCCAGCACTGGTTTGACCTCGGCGCGCCGCAGGTCCAGCCGCTGGGCGGGCTCGACGTGATCCTCATGCGCAAGGACCCGCCGTTCGATCTGGACTACATCGGCGCCACCTACGTGCTGGAAGCCGCCGAGCGCCAGGGCGCCTGCGTGGTCAACCGCCCCCAGGCGCTGCGCGACTGCAACGAGAAGGCCTTCATCGCCCAGTTCCCACAGTGCTGCGCGCCGACCCTGATCGCGCGCGACGCCGCCACCCTGCGCGCCTTCCACGCCGAGCAGGGTGACGTCATCTTCAAGCCCCTGGACGGCATGGGCGGCGCCGGCATCTTCCGCGTGGGGCCGGACGGGCTGAACCTCGGCGCCATCCTCGAAACGCTCACCGCCAATGGCCGTCAGCTGATCATGGCCCAGCGCTACCTGCCCGAGATCCGCGACGGCGACAAGCGCATTCTCATGGTCAACGGCGAGCCGGTGCCCTACGCGCTGGCGCGCATCCCCGCACAGGGCGAGACGCGCGGCAACCTAGCTGCCGGCGGCAGCGGCCGGCCGCAGCCGCTGTCCGCGCGTGACCGCTGGATCGCTGCCGAGGTGGGGCCGGAGCTGCGCCGCCGCGGGCTGCTGTTCGTGGGCCTGGACGTGATCGGCGACTACCTCACCGAGATCAACGTCACCTCGCCCACCTGCGCGCGTGAGCTCAACCAGGCCTACCAGCTCGACATTGGCGGCGAGCTGATGGCGGCCATCGAGGCCCGGCTCGCGCATGGCTGATCCGCGGCTGAAGAATTTTGGACGACGCCTGCTCACCGGCCTGCTGCTGGCCGGGCTGTTCGCGTTTCTCGCACTGCGCCAGCCGCAGGCCGACGGCCGCCTGCTGCAGCGCGACCTGCTCGCCATGGGCACCCTGGTCACCGTCACCGTGTACCGCGACGACAGCCTCAGCCCCGCCGCCGCCGAACGGGCGCTGGACGATCTGGCCGGATTCCTCCAGGACTTCGAAACCACCTGGTCGGTACTGGGCGGCGGCGCGCTGGCGCAGCTCAACGCCGGGCTCGCCCGCGGGGAATCCGTGAGCATCCCGCCCGAGCTGGCGCCGCTGTTCCAGCGCGCCGCGCAGTACACCCGGCAGAGCGGCGGGCGCTTCGACGTGCGCGTCGGGCCGCTGGTCCAGCTCTGGGGCTTCGACGACGAGAGCCGCTACCGCCAGACCCCGCCCGACCCGGCCGCGGTCGCCCGGCGCGTGGACGCCCTGCGGCAGGCCCCGCAGCTGGGTGCGGACGCCCGCTACGGCCCCGCGCCGGAGGTGCAATTCGATTTCGGCGCCATCGCCAAGGGCGAGGCCTGTGATCTTGCCATCGCCCGGCTGCGCGCCGCCGGGGTGCGCAACGCCATCGTCAATCTCGGCGGCAACCTGCGCGTCAGCGGACAGAAGGGCGACACGCCCTGGAACATCGGCATCCGGCACCCGCGCCCGGACCCGGCCGGCAACGCCGGCCTGCTCGCCACCCTGCCCACCCACGGCGATGAGGCGATCATCACCAGCGGTGACTACGAACGCTATTTTGAGTTCGAGGGCCAGCGCTACCACCACATCCTCGACCCGCGCAGCGGCCAGCCGGCGCGCGGCCTGCAGTCGGTAACCGTGATCAGTCGCGACGGTGCGCTGGGCGACGCCGCCAGCACCGCGCTGTTCGTCGCCGGCCCGCAGTGGCGCGAGACCGCCCGCGAGATGGAGCTGGACCAGGTGCTGGCGGTGGACGAGGCGGGCCAGGTCTGGGTCACCCCGGCGCTGGCCGCGCGCCTGCAACTGCGTGACGGAATCACCGCCACACCGGCGCCATGAACCGCAGCGATCTGCTGCTGGTCGTCCTGCTCGCCGCCGGCATCGGCGCCCTCGCCGCGCAGTTGTGGGTCCCGCGCAGCGCCGCCAGTCACGTCGAGATCCGCGTGGGTGGCCAGGTCTGGGGCCGGCATCCGCTGCACACCCCACAGCGTCTGGAGGTGCCCGGTGCACGCGGCATCAGCGTGCTGGAGATCCAGGCCGGGCGGGTGCGCTTTGTGGACAGCCCCTGCCGCAACCGTGTCTGCGTGCACAGCGGCTGGCTCGCCTACGGCGGCGGCGCCGCGGCCTGCCTGCCCAACCGCGTCAGCCTGACGCTCAGCGGCGGTGATGCGGAGGTGGACGGTGTCAGTCACTGAACGGGCGATCCAGCCGCGCGACCGGCTGATCGCCGGCTTCGCCGGGCTGGCCATCGTCATCCATGTGCTGGAGGCGGGATTCCCCTCGCCGCTGCCCGGCATCAAGCCCGGGCTCGCCAACGTGGTGGTGCTGATCGTGCTGCTGCGCCACGGGCTGGCCGCCGCGGTCTGGGTCAACGTGCTGCGCGTGCTCGCCGGCAGCCTGCTGGTGGGCAGCTTCCTGGCGCCCGGCTTCTGGCTCAGCGTGGGCGGGGCCAGCGCCAGCCTGCTCGCCCTGGCCATCGGCCACGGCTGCAACCGGCTGTTGCCACCGGGCGCCCGGCTGTCGGTGGTGGGGCTGTCGGTGCTGGCGGCGGTGGCGCACATGGGCGGCCAGTTCTATCTGGCCTGGACCCTGTTCATCCCCCACCCCGGCCTGCTGCGGCTGGCCCCGCTGCTGCTGGGTTCCGGGCTGGTCTTCGGCCTGTTCACCGGCCTGCTGGCGGGGCAGGTCCTGCGCCGCCTGCCTCCCGCCGGCGGCCCATCTGCGGTATAACGAAGGCATGGATCACTCCGCACTCAAGAATCAGTTCCTGATTGCCATGCCCGGGCTGGAGGACGAGAACTTCAGCCACACGGTCTCCCTGCTCTGCGAGCACAACGATCACGGCGCCATCGGCCTGATCATCAACCGTCCGATGCAGCTGACCCTCTCCGAGATGATGAGCCAGATGGACCTGCCGCACGGCGCGCTGGACGAGAGCGTTATCGTCTACTGGGGCGGGCCGGTGCAGCCGGAGCGCGGCTTCGTCATCCACCGCCAGCCCGGCGGCTGGGAATCCTGCCTGGAGATTGCCGACGATCTCTACATCACCACCTCGCGCGACGTGCTGCGTGCCATCGGCCAGGGCACCGGCCCCAAGGAGTACGTGGTGACCCTGGGCTATGCCGGCTGGGACGAAGGCCAGCTGGAAAGCGAGATCCTGCGCAACAGCTGGCTCAATACCCCGGTGGACGAGGCCATCCTCTTCCAGGTTCCGGCGCGCGACCGCTGGCAGGCCGCCACCCGCCTGCTCGGCGTGGACGTCACCCAGCTCACCGCGAGCGCCGGGCACGCCTGAGCCGATGCGGGCGCTGGCCTTCGACCACGGCGGCAAGCGCACCGGCGTCGCGGTCGGCGACAGTCTGACCGGCACCGCCAGCCCGCTGCCCACCCTCAGGCCGGACGACTGGCCGGGCATCGCCCGCCTGATCGCCCAATGGCAGCCCGAGGTGCTGGTCGTGGGCCTGCCGCTGGACGAGGACGGCGGCGAACAGCCCGCCACCGCCGCCGCGCGCCGCTTCGTGCGCGCCCTCGCGGCGCAGACCGGCCTGCCGGTCCAGACCTGTGATGAACGCTATTCCTCGCGCGCCGCCGACGACTGGCTGCGCAAGGCCCGCGCCAGCGGCCAGATGAGCCGCCGCGTGCGCAAGGGCGACCGCGACGCCCAGTCCGCGCGGGTGATCCTCGAGCAGTGGTTCCAGGAGCAGGCGGCGGCGGGCCGCTGAAGCCTGATCCCGGCAACGCGCCCCGCCCCGTTTCCCGGGCGCGGATCAATGCCATAATCGCGTCCCAGATGAGTCCGCACCTGCAACTCGACGACCACGGTCGCCTGCGCCACCTGCTCAGCCTGGAAGGGCTGAGCCGCGAGTTGCTCACCGGCATCCTCGACCACGCCGACCGCTTCGTGGACGACGGTCACAAGCACTATGATCGCCTGCGCGGACGCACGGTCATCAACCTGTTCTTCGAGACCTCCACGCGCACGCGCACCACCTTCGAGCTGGCCGCCAAGCGGCTGTCGGCGGACGTGATCAACCTGCAGGTCGCGTCCAGCTCCACCAGCAAGGGCGAGACGCTGCTCGACACGCTCAAGACCCTGGAAGCGATGGAAGCCGACCTGTTCGTGGTGCGCCACGACGCCAGCGGTGCCGCGCACTTTTTCGCCGAGCACGCGGCGCCCGGAGTGGCCATCCTCAACGCCGGCGACGGCCGTCACGCGCACCCCACGCAGGGGCTGCTGGACATGCTCACCATCCGCCGCCACAAGGGCGACTTTACCCGGCTCAAGGTCGCCATCGTCGGCGACGTGCAGCACTCCCGCGTGGCGCGCTCCGACATCCACGCCCTGCGCACCCTGGGCTGCCCGGAGATCCGCGTGGTGGCGCCGCCCACCCTGATCCCCGCCGGGATCGAGCAGATGGGCGTGCAGGTGTTCCATGAGCTGGCAGCCGGGCTGGACGGCGTGGACGTGGTCATCCTGCTGCGCCTGCAGAAGGAGCGCATGCTCGGCGCCTTCCTGCCCTCGCTGGGCGAGTTCCACCGCGATTTCGGCCTCACCCGCGAGCGCGCGGACGCGCTCAAGCCCGGCGCCATCATCATGCATCCGGGCCCGATCAACCGCGGCGTGGAGATCGAGGGCGAGGTGGCTTACGGCCCGCGCTCGGTGATCCTCGACCAGGTGCGCAACGGCATCGCCGTGCGCATGGCGGTGATGGATCTCATCCTCGGCCGCGAGGGCGGTGCATGAAAAAGACTGCCGTCACCAGCGCCGCACCGGGCGATCTGCTGATCCGCAACGCCCGCCTGCTGGACCCCGCCAGCGGCCTGGACCAGAACGGCCACGTCGGCATCCGCGACGGTCTCATCGCGTACATCGGCCCCGCGGTGCCGGCCCAGCCCTACCGCGAGACATTCGACGCCCAGGGCCACTGGCTGCTGCCGGGCCTGGTGGATCTCTGTGCCCGCTTCCGCGAGCCGGGGCACACCGGCAAGGCCAGCTTTCGCAGCGAGACCGCCGCCGCGTTTGCCGCCGGCGTCACCCGCTTCGCCCTGCCGCCGGACACCCAGCCGGTGCTCGACACCCCCGCCATGGTCGCGCGCGTGCAGCGCATCGCCGATGCCGCCGGCAGCCCGCGCCTGCACCCGCTGGGCGCGCTCACACAACAGCTGGGCGGCGAGGCGCTGGCGGAATTCGCCGCCCTCCAGGCCGCCGGCTGCACCGGCCTGTCCAACGGGCTGCGGCCGCTCGGCAGCCGCCTGATCGCCCGCCGCGCGCTGGAATACGCCCGCGGCCTGGGCCTGACCGTGCACGTCTTCGCCCAGGACGAGCAGCTCTGCCCCGGCGGCTGCGCGCACGAAGGGCCGGTCGGCACGCGCCTGGGCCTGGCGCCGATCCCGGCGGCGGCGGAAGTCGCCGCCATCCGCTTCTGGATCTCGCTGGTCGAGGACGTGGGCGGGCGCGTGCACCTGGGCCGGCTCTCCACCGCGCGCGGCGCCGAGCTGGTGGAAACCGCGCAGGCGCGCGGCCTGCCGGTGAGCGCCGACGTGGCCGCCCACCAGCTGGTGCTCACCGAGGACGCGATCGACGGCTTCAACAGCCAGGCGCACGTGATCCCGCCGCTGCGCACCGCGCAGGACCGCGACGCCCTGCGCGATGCCCTGCGCAAGGGCGTCATCAGCGCGGTGTGCTCCGACCACCAGCCGCACGAGGCCGACGCCAAGATCAACCCCTTCCCGCTCACCGAGCCCGGCATCTCCGGGCTCGCCACCCTGCTGCCCATCGTGCTGCAACTGGTGGCGGACGGCGTGCTGGAGCCGCTGCAGGCGGTGGCCCGCCTCACCACCGGCCCCGCGGCGGTGCTCGGCGTACAGGCCGCCCTGCAGCCCGGCGCCGAGGCCGACCTGATCCTGCTCGACCCGGAAGCCCGCTGGACGCTCACCCGCGAGGCCCTGATCAGCCGCGGCAAGAACTCTCCGTTCATCGGCCAGACCCTGCGCGGGCGCGTGCTGCGGACCCTGCTGCACGGGCGCACCGTACACGCCGCCTGAATGAAGCGGCGCCTGCTGGTGTATATTTCAGCCACTGAATGGCCGCCGCGCCCCAAGCGCGCGGGGCGCCTGCAACACCCGGTCAAATCCCAGAGGGCAAGACGATGGCCAGCATCATGGTAGTGGACGATTCACCCACGGACGTGGCAAACCTCAAGAGCATCCTCACCAAGGCCGGCTATACCGTGCTCGAGTGCAACAGCGGCGACGACGCCATCCAGCGCGTGCGCCAGGAAAAGCCCAGCTGTGTGATCATGGACGTGGTCATGCCCGGCACCAACGGCTTTCAGGCTACCCGCACGCTGTCCAAGGACCCCGCCACGGCGCACATCCCGATCGTGGTGGTGAGCAGCAAGAATCAGGAAACCGACCGCGTCTGGGCCATGCGCCAGGGCGCCAAGGAATACCTGGTCAAGCCGGTCAAGGAAGCCGACCTGATCGCCAAAGTGAAATCCGTACTGGGCGCCTGATCCAGACGCAGTCGAGCGGCAACGAGGGGGAGAGATGGCAGAACAAAAAGCGGGCGGCGGCTTTACCGGTGGGCGCCGCGAACTGACGATCCTGATCCTGGCCACGGCGCTGCTGATCGCGGCCCTGGGCAGCCTGTACGTGACCCAGACCCAGGCCACGCGCAACCAGGCCTGGCTCGATCTCTCCCGCGAAATCGCCACCAACTCGGGGCGCCTCACGCGCGTCTCGCGTGAAACCACGCAGGGTTTCGAGCCGGACTTCCGCGCCCTCAACGACACCCAGGTCGAGTTCACCGAGCTGATCCAGACCCTCAAGTCTGGCGATCCGGACGCCGGCCTGCCCGCCCTGCCCGCCGAGATCCAGCCCGACGTCACGGAACTCGAAACCATCTGGGGCGAGATGCAGCCCTCGCTCACCGCGGTGATCAGCAACACCGAAGGCTATGGCCGTACCTCCAACAACGTGGCGGTGATCGTCAACGAGATCGCCACCACCCGCGCGCTGTACGACCGCATCACCGACGCACTCAACGAGCGGGGCCAGATTGGCCCGGCGCTCACCGCCTCCAGCCAGCTGGTGCGCCTGGGGCGGCTCGAAGCCGCCGCGCGCGGCATGCTGCGCATCGGCACCGAAGTGGGCGCCGCCATCAGTGAAATGCAGGGCCTGACGCGCGACTTCACCCGCGCGCAGAACCAGCTCTCCGGCGGCGGGTTCGACGCCACGCTCAACGAGCTGATCGCCCAGGCCCGCGCCGCCTTTGCCCCGGTTGCCGAGGCGGTGGAAGGCATCAGCGCCGACACCGAGCTGCTCACCGAGTTCCAGACCTCCGGCACCGGCATGCTGGGCGTGGCCACCACCGTGGTCACCGCCGCCAACACCGTGCAGCAGGCGATTCTGGACTACACCCTCGAAAACCGCGTCTACGTCTGGCCGAGCTACGTGCTGGGCATCGCCTCGGTGGCGTTGCTGATCCTGTTCTTCGTGCTCAACACCACGCAGGTACGCCGCCGCGCCGCCACCGCGGAAGAGCGCGACGAACGCCAGCAGCAGGCCATTCTGGGTCTGCTGGACGAAATCACCAACCTGGCCGACGGCGACCTGACGGTGGACGTGACCGTGACCGAGGACTTCACCGGCGCCATCGCCGACTCCTTGAACTACACCGTCTCCAACATGCGCAACCTGGTGGGTACCATCAACACCACCTCGGCCGAGATCACCACCTCGGCGGCCAACACCGCCAAGATCGTGCAGCGCATGAACGAGGCCTCCGAGCGCCAGGCCAAGGAGATCACCGCGGTCACCAACCAGGTGGTCGCCAGCGCCCAGTCGCTGCAGCAGGTGGCCAGCCGCGCCGAGCAGCTCGCCCAGCAGGCGCAGAACTCGGTGAAGATCGCCAACAGCGGCTCCGAGACGGTGGGGCGCACCATCCAGGGCATGACCCAGCTGCGCGAGCAGATCCAGGACACCTCCAAGCGCATCAAGCGCCTGGGCGAATCGTCCCAGGAAATCGGCAACATCATCGAGTTCATCAACGACATTTCCGAGCAGACCAACACGCTGGCGCTCAACGCCTCCATCCAGGCCGCCATGGCGGGTGATGCGGGCCGCGGCTTCGCGGTGGTGGCCGACGAAGTCCAGCGTCTGGCCGAGCGCGCCGCCCAGGCCACACGCCAGATCGAAAGCCTGGTCAAGACCATTCAGGCCGACACCAACGAGGCCATCATCTCCATGGAGCGCTCCACGCAGAACGTGGTCTCCGGCGCGCGCAGCGCCGAAGAAGCCGGTGGCGCGCTGACCAAGATCGAAACCTCCTCCGAGGAACTCTCCAAGCTGATCCAGGAAATTTCCGTCTCGGCACGCAACC
This sequence comes from Gammaproteobacteria bacterium, assembly GCA_046565985.1. Classification (GTDB taxonomy): domain Bacteria; phylum Pseudomonadota; class Gammaproteobacteria; order Nevskiales; family Nevskiaceae; genus Polycyclovorans. Next base: position 8,133 of record JBKHXN010000052.1, on the reverse strand, counting down.
AGTCCGGAACCGCTACCAAGATCGCCGGCCAGATGCAGGTCATCCGGGAGATCGCGGTACAGACCTCCGGCTCCGCCGGCCAGACCGCACAGGCCGTGACCGAGCTCAACAGCCTGTCGGAAAAACTGCGCGCCTCGGTGTCGGGTTTCAAGCTGCCCGGAAACGCCTGAGCCACCCCGCATGGCCGCCGCATCCCAAGCCCCGTCCGCGGGGCTTTTTTGTGCCAGTGGCCACGGCGCCCGCGCAAGCGGTCAACAAATGACCAAATTCCACGAGCTGCTGGCCCGCACGGAAGCCCGTCCAGACTGGATCCAGCGCGTTTTCAGCGGATTTTCGGCTTGCGGTGCAGCCCCCCCGTCCTTACCATTTGCGCTCCCAATTTTCGCTGTCCCCGGTTGAAGGAATCCTCATGACCTTTCAGGCTGATCTAGAAAAGCTCTTTGGGCTTAAGTCTGTCTCCTACAAGCACAATCTCTCCAAGCCCGAGCTTTTCCACGAAGCCATCGCCCACGACCGGGGCCGCGTGCGTCGCGGCGGCCGCTCCGACGAGCAGAAAGCCTTCCCGACCCGGCTCGGCGTCAACGGCCCGCTGGTGTACTACACCGATCCGGACTGCACCGGCCGGCGCACCAAGGACACCTACGCCGTCAAATGGCCGGAAGTGGCCGACCAGATCTGGTTCAAGGCCGACCTCAACGCCTACGATCCCGACCAGTACACCGCGCTGCTCAAGCGCGTGATCCAGCACCTCAACGAGAAGAAGGCCACGCTCTACGTCAAGGACGTGTTCATGGGCTCGGACCCGGACTTCGCCGTCCCCTACCGCTTCGTCGGCGAATACGCCACGCACGCCATGTTCGTGCACAACATGTTCCCCAAGGACCTGCAGGGCGTGAAGGACATGGACGCCCGCCGCTGGACCATGCTCAACGTGCCCAGCTTTGTCTGCGAGCCCGAGCGTGACGGCTGCCGCGCCGAAGCCGCGGTGATCATCGACACCCGCAACCGCATCTGCCTGGTTGCCGGGCGCGCCGACTACTGCGGCGTGAACAAGAAGACCATCTTCACCGTTGGCAACTACCTCATGCCGCTGGACGGCCGCCTGTCCATGCACTGCTCGGCCAATGTGGGCAAGAGCAATGATGCGGCGATCCTGTTCGGTCTCTCCGGCACCGGCAAGACCACGCTCTCGGCCGACGCCTCGCGGCGTCTGATCGGCGACGACGAAACCATCTGGTCCGACAACGGCCTGTGCAACCTCGAAGGCGGCTGCTACGCCAAGCTCATCAACCTGGACAAGGAAGCCGAGCCGGTCATCGCCGCCGCGCTGTCCCAGCCCGGCACCATCATCGAGAACGTGCCGCCGCTGCCGGGCAAGAAGATGGAAGAGTGCCACCCCGACGAGCTGGATCTGAACGACGGCTCCATCGCCGAGAACACCCGCTTCTCCTACCCGCTGGACGTGGTGCCCAACGTCATGCCCAAGGGCCAGGGCCCGCACCCGCAGACCATCGTGCTGCTCACCGCCGATGCCTTCGGCGTGCTGCCGCCGATCAGCATCCTCGAACCCAAGGACGTGATGTACCACTTTGTCTCCGGCTTCACCGCGCGCGTGGCCGGCACCGAGGTGGGCGTCACCGAACCCCAGCCCACCTTCAGCGCCTGCTTCGGCGGGCCGTTCATGGCCCACAAGCCCAACGTCTACGCCAAACTGCTGGCCGAGAAGATGCAGAAGCACAAGGCCCGCTGCATCCTGCTCAACACCGGCTGGAGCGGCGGCCCCTACGGCGTGGGCAAGCGCATGAGCCTCAAGGTCACCCGCGCGCTGCTCAACGCCGCGCTCAACGGCGAGCTCGACGGCGTGGCCACCGAGCTGCACCCCATCCTCAACCTCAAGATGCCTACCGCCTGCCCCGGCGTGGACGCCAGCATCCTCAACCCGCGCAACACCTGGACCGACAAGGCCGCCTACGACGCCCAGGCCACCAAGCTGCGCGACATGTTCCGCGACAACTTCAAGAAGAAGGGCTTTGCCGCCTTCGGTATCGAGGAACGCATCTAGCCCCCGGCCAGGCTCGTCATCCCCGTGAATACGGGGATCCATGACGGGAGGAAGCTGCGGGTGGCACTGAGAGCGTGAAGGCAGGATCGGAGAGATGGATGCCCGCTTTCGCGAGCATGACGACTTCGGTTGTTTCCTACTGCCTCCCCGCCGTCATCCCCGTGCAAACGGGGATCCATGCCGGAAGGAGGCGGCGCACTCAGCGGCGGGTGCGTTCCATCAGGCGCTTTTTCTTCTTGACCTGGCGCGGGGTGAGCAGGTTTTTCTTGCCCTTGAAGGGGTTGTCGCCGGTCTTGAAGTCGAGCATCAGCGGCGCGCCCTTGAGGCGGAAGACTTCACGGAAATAATTACTGAGGTAGCGCTTGTACACGGCGGGCAGCTTGTCGGTCTGGTTGCCGTGGATGACGATGCGCGGCGGGTTGCGGCCGCCCTGGTGGGCATAGCGCAGCTTGATGCGCCGGCCCAGCACGGCGGGGGGTGAATGGCGGGCCAGGGCTTTTTCCAGCTCGCGGTTGAGCTCGGGCGTGGGCAGGTCGCGCATGGTGGCTTCGTAGGCGTCCTGCACGTCCTGCATCAGCTCGCCCAGGCCGGAACCATGACGCGCGGAGATGAAGTGCAGCGGCGCAAAGTCCAGAAACGGCAGCTTGAGCGTGACCTGGTAGCGCACGCGCTCGCGCTCGCTGGCGTCCAGGCCGTCCCACTTGTTGACGGCGATGACCATGGCGCGCCCGCGCTGGGCCACCAGGCCCATGAGCCGCGCGTCCTGCTCGCCGATGTCGTGCTGGGCGTCGATCACGGCGATGACCACATGGGCGCGCTCGATGGCGTCCAGGGTCTTGACGATGGAGAATTTCTCGATCACCTCGGTCACCCGCGCGCGGCGGCGGATGCCGGCGGTATCCATCAGCACGTAGGGGTGGCCCGAGTACTCGAAGGGCACTTCAATGGCATCGCGCGTGGTGCCGGGCAGATCGGCGGCGAGCACGCGCTCCTCGCCGATCAGGCGATTGACCAGGGTGGACTTGCCGACGTTGGGGCGGCCGACGATGGCCACGCGCACGGTGCCGTCTTCCTGCGGCGGTTCTTCCGGGGTTTCTTCCACGCCGGCCAGCAGCTGCGCCAGCAGCGCGGGCAGGCCCTCGCCTTTCTCGGCGGAGATGGGCTGGGGCTCGCCCAGGCCGAGCGCAAAGAATTCGCTGCTGGCCTCCAGGCGGGCGCGGCCGTCGGCCTTGTTCACCAGCACGTGCACGGGCTTGCCCAGCTTGCGCAGGTAGCGGGCGATACTCTCGTCGGCCCCGGTGCGGCCTTTCTGGGCGTCCACCAGGAACAGGATCTGGTCGGCTTCTTCCAGCGCCACGCGGGCCTGGTCTTCGGCGAGCGCGGCCAGCGGGTCGGCGGATTCCGGCATCAGCCCGCCGGTATCCACCACCACGAATAATTTGTTCTCGAAGCGCCCGGTGCCGTACTGGCGGTCGCGGGTCAGCCCGGCAAAGTCGGCGACCAGGGCGTCGCGGGTGCCGGTGAGGCGGTTGAACAGCGTGGACTTCCCCACGTTGGGACGGCCGACCAGGACCAGGGTGGGGAGTTGGGATGTCATGGGCGCGCATTGTCGCCCAACTGCCGCTCCGGCGATATGCGCCGGGCATAAAAAACCCGGCGGGCCGGGCCGGCCGCCGGGTATGGTGCGGGGGCTGGGGCTATTCGCGCAGGCGGATGGCGCTGATCCGGCCCTTGCGGTTGCGCACGTAGAGCCAGTCTCCGGCGGCCACCGGGGCGCTCTGGATGGCCGCCGAGCCGGCACGCCGGCGGGCGATGATCTGACCGTCGCTGGGGTTGAGCCAGTGCAGATAGCCTTGGGCATCGCCGACCACCACCGCGTCGCCCCAGACGGCGGGTGCGCTGAGACCTCGGTATTGCAGGCCTTCCTGCTTCCAGGCGGCGGCGCCGGAGCGCGCGTCCAGCGCCCAGACGTGGCCCTGTTCGTCGCTCACCACCACGGTCTCGCCGCTGAAGACCATGCCGGTATAGCTCTTGATGCTGCGCCGCCACAGGACCTGGCCGCTCTGCGCGTCCACGCAGGCGAGCTCGCCGCCAAAGCTGGCCACGTACAGCTCGGGGCCGTTGGCGATGAGGTCGGCGTCGATGTCGGTGAGGCGCTCCAGCTCGGTACGGCCGGTGGGCGCGGCGACCACCTGCTCCCAGATCGGCTGGCCGTCTTCCGGGCGCAGTACCGCGACGCGACCGTTGTCCATGCCCACGAAGATGCCGCCGCCGTGCAGCAGCGGGGACGACAGGCCGCGCAGGGTGAGGTTGGGCACGCTGCGGTCGAACACCCACTGCATCTCGCCGCGGGTGATGCTCAGCCCGTGGGTCCGGCCATCCACGGTGCGGACGACGACCAGGCTGCCGTCGCTGACCGGTGCGGCCATGACCTCGCTGGAGACCTGGGCGCGCCACAGCTCGGCACCATCCGCACGCTGCAGGGCGATAACCTCGCCATCAAGCGTGCCGAGCAGCAGCGTGCTGCCGGAGACCGTGGGGCCGGAGATGATCCGCGCGCCGGTATCCACGCGCCAGATGCGCCGGCCGTTCTGCGGGTTCAGCGCCCAGACCCGGCCTTTCTGGTCTGCGCTGAAGACCGCGTCCGGCTCGGCCGCCAGCAGCAGCTTGCCGTAATAGCGGTCGGCGCCGGTGCGGGCGGTCCAGACCAGCTGCGGCCGCAGCTCGGGGTTGGCGATGTCCTGCAGCGCCGCGGGCTCGCGGACGTTGGTCTTGCCGGAACAGGCCGCCAGCAGCAGGGCGCCGGCGAGCAGGGCCAGGCGCATCACGACTGCACCACGCCGGCCAGATCGTCGAGCTTGCGTTGCAGCAGCTGGGGATCGGCGTCGGGGGCCAGACGCTGCAGGGCCTGCTCGTAGGCGGCGCGTGCGGCCTCGGGCTGTCCCTGGCTGAGGAGGATGTCGCCCCGCAGCTCGGCGTAGAGGGCGGCGTAGGCCTGCGCATCGGTGTCGAGCAGCTTGAGCGCCTCGTCGGGCTGCTCCTGCTGCCAGAGCACGCGCGCCAGGCGCAGGCCGGCGAGCTGGCGCATGCCGGCGTCGTAGCCGTGCTGGTGGACCCAGCGCAGCTGTTCGGCGGCACGCGCGAGATCACCCTGCTCCACCGCCTGGGCGGCGAGGCTCAGGCCCGCGCCGGTGGCATAGGGGGTGGCCGCAAATTCACGCTGCAGGGTAGCGGCCAGGCGCGTGGCGTCCTCGGACTGGCCGGCGGCGAGCGCGGTCTTGAGTTCCTCGAACATCTGCGAGGCCTGCTCGGCGCGGCCCTGGTTGAAGGACTGGTAGCTCTCCCAGCCGACGATGCCCGCCAGGCCGATGGCCAGACCGGCCGCCAGGGCTTTCCAGTTTTCCTTCCACCAGCGCTTGAGTTCTTCGATCTGCGCTTCGTCGTCGTAATGGGTGGCCACGGGGCTCTCGCTGTCTATCGGGTAAGGGGGAGTTGCAGCAGACCGGCCAGATGGGCCGGCAGTTCCGGCCAGCTCACCAGAGTCTGCGGCTGGTCGTCGCGCAGGGATTTTACTTGAACGCTGCGCTGGGCGAGTTCTTCCTCGCCCAGGATCAGGGCGTAGCGGGCGCCGGACCTGTCGGCACGCCCGAGCTGGGACTTGAACTTGCCACCGCCGGCGTGCAGGGTCAGGCGCAGAGCGGGCAGCGCGTCGCGCAGCCGTTCGGCCAGCTGGCGGGCGGGCGCGGCGGTGGCCTCGCCCACGGTGCAGAAATAGACCTGCGGGGCGGCGTCCGGCAGATCCAGCCCCTGGGCCCTGAGCAGCAGGATCAGGCGCTCGATGCCGCTGGCCCAGCCCACCGCCGGCGTGGGGCTGCCGCCGAGCTGTTCCACCAGGCCGTCGTAACGCCCGCCGGCGCAGACCGTGCCCTGGCTGCCCAGCGCAGTGGTGGTCCACTCGAATACGCCCTTGCTGTAGTAATCCAGCCCGCGCACGATGCGCGGGTTGACCACGTGGGCAATGCCCAGCTCGTCCAGCCCGGCACGCAGACCGTCGAAATGCGCGCGGGATTCGTCGTCGAGATAGTCGGTGATGACCGGCGCATCGCGCACGATGGCCTGGGTGGCGGGCACTTTGGAGTCGAGCACGCGCAGCGGGTTGCCGTGCAGGCGGCGGCGGGAATCCTCGTCGAGGCTGGCGGTGTGGCGCTCCAGATACGCCATCAGCGCGGCGCGGTAGCGCTGGCGCGTATCGGTGCCGCCCAGGGAGTTGAGTTCCAGGGTGAGGTCACGCAGACCCAGACGCCGCAGCAGGCGCTGCGCCAGGGCGATGACTTCGATATCCGCGTCGGGCCCGGCCAGACCATAGACCTCGGCGCCGATCTGATGGAACTGGCGGTAACGCCCAGCCTGCGGGCGCTCGTGGCGGAACATCGGGCCCAGGTACCAGAGCCGCTGCTGCTGGTTGTGCAGCAGGCCGTGCTCCAGCCCGGCACGCACGCAGCTGGCGGTGCCTTCCGGACGCAGGCTGAGGCTGTCGCCCTCGCGGTCCTGGAAGCTGAACATCTCCTTCTCGACCACGTCGGTGACTTCGCCGATGGCGCGCTTGAACAGCGCGGTCTGTTCCAGGATGGGGGTGCGGATCTCGCGGTAGCCGTACCCGGCGAATACCTCGCGTGCGGTCTGTTCCACATGCTGCCAGGCCGCCGTGTCGTCGGGCAGCAGATCGTTGAAGCCGCGCAGGGATTGCAGCTTCATGGCGCCGCCTTGGCGCGGCGGCGCGCTTCGAGTTTCTCGCGCACCAGGACTTCCAGCCGGTCCACCAGCTCATCGTTGTGCAGCTTGTGCTGGATGCGACCGTCCACATAGACCGAGTTGGGATAGCCGCCGGCGACGCCGATGGCGGCTTCGCGCGCCTCGCCCGGGCCGTTGACCACGCAGCCGATCACCGCGAGATCCAGCGGTTCGTCTATGTCGTCGAAGCGGCGCTCGAGCTCCGCCACCACCTTGACCACGTCGAAATTCTGGCGGGAGCAGCTGGGGCAGGCCACCAGGTTGATGCCGCGATTGCGGATGTGCAGGGACTTGAGGATGTCCCAGCCGACCTTGACCTCTTCCACCGGATCGGCCGCCAGTGAGACGCGGATGGTGTCGCCGATGCCCTCGGCGAGCAGCATGCCCAGGCCGATGGCGGACTTGACCGAGCCGGCGCGCGCGCCTCCGGCCTCGGTGATGCCCAGATGCAGGGGCTGCTCGATCTGGCTGGCGAGCTTGCGGTAGGCCTCCACGGTCATGAACACCTCGGAGGCCTTGAGGCTGATCTTGAAGTCAGGGAAGTTGTGGCGGTCGAGGATCTCGATCTGGCGCAGGGCGGATTCCACCAGCGCGTCGGAGTTGGGCTCGCCGTATTTTTCCTGCAGGTCGGCCTCCAGCGAGCCGGCGTTGACGCCGATGCGGATGGGGATGCCGTGGTGGCGCGCGCAGGCGATGACCTCGGCAATCTTCTTCTCGCCACCGATGTTGCCCGGGTTGATGCGCAGGCAGTCGGCGCCGGCCTCGGCGGCGGCGATGCCGCACTTGTAGTTGAAGTGGATGTCCGCCACCAGCGGCATGTAGCCGACCTGGCGCTTGATCTCGCGGAACGCGGCGGCGGCCTTGAGCGTGGGTACCGAGACACGGACGATATCGGCACCGGCCTTCTGCGCCGCCTGGATCTGCGCCACGGTGGCGGCGACGTCCTCGGTGTCGGTATTGGTCATGGTCTGCACCGAGACCGGCGCGTCTCCGCCCACGGTGACGCGGCCCACGCGGATCGGCCGCGAGCGGCGCCGCGTGATCTGGTACTGGGACTTCATGGCCATGGGCAGTCCGCCGCGATCAGTTGGCGGCGGGCCTCGTGGGCATGACCTGGGGGAGCTTGAAGCGCGCGGTCAGATCGGCGCGCGTGTAGGCGCGCAGGCTCACCGGCTGGTCGTCGTAGTGCACGCGCACGCCGGGGGCATTGCCCAGAAACACGGTGTAGGGAATGGGCGCGTCGAAGACGCTGGAACGCCCGGCCTCGATCAGGCCCTGCA
>JBKHXN010000051.1:0-9822 GCA_046565985.1 Gammaproteobacteria bacterium | reverse complement strand
CCGTGCACCTGATCGCCAGCGGCGAATCCTCCGGCCAGCTCGACGAGATGCTCGACCGCGCCGCCGACACCCAGGAACGCGAGGTGGAAACCCTGGTCGCCGCGCTGATGGGCGTCTTCGAGCCCGTGCTGATCCTCGCCATGGGCGGCGTGGTGCTGCTGATCGTGCTCGCCATCCTGCTGCCGATCTTCGACCTCAACCAGCTCGTGCAGTAAAACGCCCCGTCGTCCCCCACCCATGCCCGTCATCCCCGTGCAAACGGGGATCCATGCCGGAAGGAGACTGCGGGTGGTGCCGAGGAAGTGAAGGCAGGATCGGAGAGATGGATTCCCGCGTGCGCGGGAATGACGACTTCATTTATTCCCACCCAAACCCGTCATCCCCGTGCAAACGGGGATCCACGCCGGAAGGAAACCGCGGGTGGTGCTGAGCGAGTGAAGGCAGTCGCGGCACGATGGATTCCCGCGTGCGCGGGAATGACGACTTCAACTATTGCGCCTTGCCCCTCCCCCGTCATCCCCGCGAGCCGGACCATGTGTCCGGCGGGGATCCATGCCGGAAGGAGGCTGTGGGTGGTGCTGAGGGAGTGAATGCAGGATCGGCGCGATGGATTCCCGCGTGCGCGGGAATGACGACCCTGGATATTTCCTCCTGCCTACCTACCGTCATCCCCGTGCAAACGGGGATCCATGCCGGAAGGAAACTGCGGGTGGCGCTGAGGGAGTGAGGGCAGATCAGAGAGATGGGTTCCCGCTTTCGCGGGAACGACGAACCCTAAATATTTCCTCATGCTTTCCCGCCGTCATCCCCGCGAAAGCGGGGATCCATGCCGGAAGGAAACTGCCGGTGGTGCTGAGTGAACGAAGGCAGGACCCGCGAGATGGATTCCCTCTGGTGCAGGGAATGACAAACCCTCTATTCCCCCCGGCTCCGTCATTCCGGCCAAAGGAGCGCAGCGACTGCGAGCCGGAATCCATGCCCCTACCGCATGCGCCCGTGAAGGCGATCAGCGCTCGATGGAGTAGATCAGGTCCCCGCCGCTCTCCACGCCGGATTCGGTCTGCAGCTTGAAGCCGCGGCCGATGGTGTAGAGCAGGCGGAACACGTGACCGGGCTGGAACAGGCCCACGCCGTAGCTGACATAGAGATCCGGCGAGAGGTACTTGCCCACGGTCAGACGCGCCTGATCAGCCTCCTCGCCAGGCCGCGCGCCGATGGTGATGTCGTCCAGCCGCAGCCCGCCGCGCACCCGCTGGGCCAGGAAGTTGCTGCCGGACAGGCCCATGGACAGGGCGGCGCTGGTGAGCATGGCGCGGTCGTCGCCACTGCTGCCGTCTTCCAGGCCACGGCCCAGCACCAGCCAGGAGAGCTGGCGTTCCTGCGGCATGGCGGGCGTGGAGAACAGGCTGAATTCGGGCGCGTCCAGACGGCCGCGGACCAGCACGCCTACGGTGATGTCCTCGCGCGGCTGGCGCAGCGCGCGGATCTCCACCGCCGGATCACTCAGCGGGCCGCCGGTGAACAGCAGGCGGCCGGTCTCGATGCGCAGATCCTGCCCGTAGGCGCGGTACTGCCCGTCCACCAGGCGGATCTCGCCGCGCCCGGAGGCGGGACGGCCGGGCGCGGTCTGGGCGTTGAGCGTGCCGGTAAAGCGCGTGGTGAGGCCGAAGCCGCGGAAGTGGACCTCGTCGCCCAGCCGCAGGCGCACGTCGCTGTGCAGGGCGATCACGCCCTGCGGCGTGGCCACGCGGTCATCGCGCACGATCACCTGGTCGCGGCTCGGCGCCACGCCCGTGTCGATGTTGCGCGGCGTGATCTGCGCGCGCGGCACGCTGAGCTCGCCGCTCAGGTCGGCGCGCTGCTCACGCACCACCAGCTGCAGCTGGGGCGAGATCCAGGCGCGGATGTCGGGCCGGTTGGCGGCCTGGAAGTTCTCACCCGTCAGCTGCAGGCGCAGGTCGGGGGTCTGGGTGCCGAGGCGGACGTCGCCGTCCAGGCGCAGCTCGCCGCCGCCGGAGCGGGCCAGTGCCTCCAGCGCGATGCGCTCGCTGCCGTCGCCGCGCAGGCGCAGGTTCAGCGGCGCCAGGGTGATGCCGGGTGTACGCAGCTGCGCGCGCTCGGCGGCCAGGTTCAGCTCGCCGTCCACCCGTGGCCGCGCCAGCGTACCGGCCAGGCGCAGCGCGGCGTCGAGCCGGCCGTGAATGTTCACCAGTTCCGGACTGAAGGCGCCCAGCCACTCCAGCTGCGGCATGTCCATGCGCAGATCGCCGCGCAGTGGGCGCTGGTCCAGCGCGGCGCCGCCAGCGGCCAGGCGGGCGTTGAAATCCACCCGCCCGTTCGCCAGCGGCAGCTCGGCAAAGAGCCGCAACCCGTCGGCGGTGTTCTGGGCGCCGAGCTGGCCGGCGAGGAAGGCCAGCTCCATCTCGCCATTGGAGCGCAGGCGGCCGGGGGCGATGTTCAGCGCCGCTTCGGCAGTGCTGAGCCCGCGGGCGCCGTACTGCAGCTCGCCGCGTCCGCTGATGCCGCCGCTGAGACGCCAGCCGGGCGGCAGGCTGGCGTCGAAGTAGGCGAAATCCAGCTGGCCGAGTTCAAAGGCCACGCGGCTGCGCGTGCCGCTGCGCTCTGCTTCCACACAGGCGCTGCCGCCGGCGCCGTCCAGGCACAGCGGCGCCAGCCGCCAGCGCGCGGCGGCCAGATCGAGCGCGGCGGCCTGCTGCAGCGACCAGCCGGCCAGCCGTGCCGGTTGCAGGTCGAGCTGGCCGATCTGCCCCTGCCAGCGTGCGCGGCGCAGGTCCCAGCCGCCTTCGGCGGCGGCCTGTAGCTGGCCGTCCGGGCCGCGGGCCGTGAGGCTCAGACGGTGGGCCTTGACGCGGCCATCGAGCGCCAGCTCCAGGCTGTCCAGCGGCAGTCCGAGCTGCAGCTGTGTGGCCTTGAGCCGGATGCGCGAGACACGGTCCAGCCCGGCGTCCACGTCCAGGCTCAGGGTCTGTGCGCGCAGCTCGCCAAAGCCGAGGTTGTGGGCCGTGCCCTGGGTCTGCACCCAGGGGTTCTGCGCGCTGCCGCGCAGCCGGGCGCTGAGTTCCGCTCGTCCCTGCAGGCCCGGATAGAGCTGGCGCAGGTCGGGGCTCTGCAGGCTTGCGTCCAGCGCCAGGCGGGGCAGGGCCTGGCCCTGGAGCTGCAGTTCACTGGTGCCGCTGGCGAGCTTGAACGTCTCCAGGCGCAGCGTCTCGCCCCGCCACTGCCCCTGTGCCTGCAGGCGCAGCGGGTAGCCGCGCAGCCGCGATTCCTGCAGCTGCGCGCTGAAGCGCAGATCCGGCTCGGCCTGCCACTGGCCGCGCAGCTCGGCGCTGCCGGTGATGCGGCCCGGCCAGGCGACGTGGAGTCGCGCGGGGTCGAGCTGTGATGCGCGGGCGCGCAGGTCCAGGTCCAGCCCGCTGGCCCAGCCGATGCGCCCGGACAGTTCCAGATTTCCGCCCAGCAGTGCCGCGCCCAGGCGCTCCAGCTGGAAGGACTGCGCGTCGCCCTGGCCTTGCGCTTCGAGTGTGGCGTCCACGCCCTGGGCGCGGAGCTGGCTGGGCTGCAGGTGCAGGCGGTAGGCGCCGGGCTGGCCGCTGGCCTGCAGGCTGCCGCGCGCGCTGCTGACCAGAGCGGCACCCTGCAGCGGCCAGCGCGCGGCTTCCCAGCTCAGCTCCAGCTCGCTGTCCTCGCGGTACCCCAGCCAGCCGCTGGCCTGCACGGCAAACGGCGCGCTCAGCTGCAGGTTGTGCAGGCGGATGCCACGGCCGCCCAGGCTGGCCTCGGCCTGCGCGTCGAGCGTGCCGTACTCCGGCAGGCTCAGGCGCGCGGTCTGCACGCGGATGCGGTTGCCGGTCCAGTCGGCGGCCAGGGCCAGGTCGGTGAGCGTCTGCGCCGTGCCGTCCGCCGCCATGAGGATGAGCTGGCCGGCGCCGATGTTCTCCAGCCGCAGCGCCAGCGGCAGGGAAATCGGCGGCGTGCCGGGCGTGGCAGGCGGCGGAGACGGCGCGGCGTCCTTGCGCGTCACCGTGACCGTGTCCAGCCGCAGTTCGGTGATGTAAACACGGCGTGCCACCAGGGCCAGCGGCGCCCAGTTGAAGCGCAGCCGGTCGATCTCCACCCGTACCTGTGCGTCCTCGTAGCGCAGGCCGCGCAGTACCAGCGGGCCGAGCAGGTCGCCGGATTCCACCGCCTCCAGGGTGTACAGGCCGCTGCGGGCGCCGACTTCGCGCAGCAGCCAGTCGGCGCCGGTGCGCGAGCCCAGCAGCAGGGCCAGCAGCACCAGCAGCAGCGCTGGCAGGGTGATGCAGATGAAGATGAGCAGGCGCGTCACAGGCCGACCCGGATGCCGATGTGGACACGCACGCCGGAGCGGTCTTCACCATCGAGCGCGTGCCCCAGGTCGAGCTGGATGAAGCCCACGGGCGCGCGGTAACGCAGCCCGCCGCCCACGCCGCGGAACAGCGCGACGTCGGGCGTGTCGTCCGCGCCGCCGATGTCGTAGAACGCCGCCACCCCCCAGTTGCCCCAGACCCGGTAATCCATCTCCACCGAGAAGGCGCCCAGGTACTGGCCGCCGATCACCCGTCCGGTGACGGGGTCACGCGGGCCCAGCGACTGGTAGGCATAGCCGCGCACGCTCTGGTCGCCGCCGGCAAAGAAGCGCTGCGAGGCGGGCAGCTCGCTGAACTGGTCGACGAAGTTGGCGCCCACCTCACTGCGCCAGAGCAGGCGGGAGCGCGCGCTGATGGGCAGCACGATGCGCGCCAGCACGCGGGTCTGCACGAAGCTGGCGTTGGCGAGCACGCCTTTCTGCGCGCCGTGCACGTCAATGAAGAACGACCAGCCCTCGCGCGGGTGGATGGCGTCATCCTCCTCGCTGCGGTTCAGCGACAGGCCGGGGATCAGCAGGTCGGTGGTCAGGCGCTGCCCGCCGAGGTCGGATTCCTCGTGCTCGTAGCTCAGATACAGGCGCCGCTGCCAGTCGCCGGGTGTGCGGTTGAGGCTCGTGCCGAGGGTGTATTTCAGGCTGTCCCCGTCGTCGAAGCGCTCGCTGACCAGGCTGGCGGTGAGGCCGATGCTCTCGCCCGGCTTGCTGCCCAGCGGGATGCGGTACTCGCTGCCCAGGGTGTTCTTCACCTCGGACAGGCGCAGATCGGTACGCAGCTTGTGTCCCTGGTCGTTGAGGCGGCGGAATTCCGCACCGAGCGAGATCCGTGCCCCGGTGTCGGTGCCGTAGCCCAGGCCCAGACTGTAGTACCGCGGCAGGCGCGGACGGGTGCGGATGCTCACCGGGATCCGGTCGCCCGACGCCTGATCCCGGTGCGGGAGGATCTCCACGCTCTGGAAGTAGTCGATGTCGGTGAGATTGAACTGGGTGTCGAGGATGTCGCGCGGCCGGAACGGCGTGCCGGGATAGATGCGCACGTAACGCTGCAGAAAGTCCGGATCGAGCGGCTGCGGGTCGTCGCCCTGGTCCAGCGTCACCGTGCCGAAGAACCAGCGCGCGCCGGTATCCAGGGTGAGCAGTACGTCGGCCTGCTGCTGCAAGGGTTCCACGCGCAGCTCGGCGCGGGTGTAGCGGGCATCTAGGAAGCCCAGGTCCAGCGCGGTCTCGATCAGCCGCGACTTGGCCGCCTCGTAGGCGCTGTGCCGCAGCGGCTGGCCGCTGCGCAGGGGCAGGGCGTCACGCGCCTCCAGCAGTGCGGGAAAGTCGGCAGACTCGCCGGTGAGCAGGATCTCCACCTGGCGCAGCCGGGTCTGCGGGCCCGGATCGATCTGGTAGCGCGCCTTCCAGTTGGGCGCCTTGCCGCCGAGCTCTGCGCTGATCTCGGGGCTGTAGTAGCCAAAGGGCTGCAGGGCTTCGCGGATCTCGTCCCCGGCCTCGGCGTGCAGGCGGCGTACCAGCGCGTCGTCGAGCGGCGTATCGCCCTCGGGCTGGCGGATGCCCAGGCGTGCCTCGACGTTGTCACGCAGCTCGCCGTCTATCCCGCTGATGCTCACCGAGACGCCGGCCGCCGCGCGTCCGGCGCAGAGCAACAGCAGCAGCAACAGGAGCGGGCGGATGGGCACGGCGGCACGGTGGCAGATCGCGGAAGCGCGCACCCAGGGACCGCCAGACCGGGCGCGATGTTCCGCCGCGCCGCCGAGCGCGGTCATCTGCTAGGGCGCCGGATCGGCGACGAGCCAGCCGGCCGCGGGCGGGGTGTCGCCGCCCAGCCCGGCAAAGTCGAAGAGCCTGGGGTCCGCGAGCTGCGAGGGCGCGACGTTGGTGAGCGCGGCAAACACCTGTTCGATGCGGTTGCCGTGCTCGCGCTCCCAGGCTTCCATCATGCGCCGCACCTGCTTGCGCTGGAGCTGTTCCTGCGAGCCGCAGAGATTGCAGGGGATGATCGGGAACTGGCGCTGCTGGGCATACGTGACGATGTCGCGCTCGCGCACGTAGGCCAGCGGGCGGATCAGCACGTTGCGCCCGTCGTCGGATTGCAGCTTGGGCGGCATGGCGGCCAGCTTGCCGCCGTGGAAGAGATTGAGGAAAAAGGTGGCGACGATGTCGTCCTTGTGATGCCCGAGCGCGATCTTGGTGTAGCCCTGCTCGGCAGCAAAGGTGTACAGCGCGCCGCGCCGCAGCCGTGAGCACAGCGAGCACATGGTCTTGCCTTCCGGAATCACCCGCTTGACCACCGAGTAGGTGTCCTGCTCGATGATGTGAAACGGCACGCCCAGCGCCCGCAGGTATTCGGGCAGCACGTGCTCCGGGAAGCCGGGCTGCTTCTGGTCGAGGTTGACGGCGGTGAGCTCGAAGCGCACCGGCGCCTTCTGCTGCAATTGCAGCAGAAGGTCCAGCATGGTGTAGCTGTCCTTGCCGCCGGAGAGGCAGACCATCACACGGTCGCCTTCGCTGATCATGTTGTAGTCCATGATCGCCTGGCCGACCTGGCGGCGCAGGCGTTTGGCGAGCTTGGCCTGCTCGTGTGCCTGGCTACGGATATCGTCTGCGCTTGCCGCCATGAAACGTGGGCCCGGGAGGATCGGGCCCTATTTTCTCATGGCTGGGGCTTTCAGGTGCTGGCCGCTTCGGCGGGGGCCTCGTCCTGCACGTGGGTCTGCTCGCGGTAGAACCGGGCGATCCCCACGAAGACCACGGTGGCGCCGAGCATCAGCCAGGCAAAGAAGTAGAAGTAGTCGGCACCGTTGAGGGTATAGCGCGCGGCGCTGACCGCCTCGGCGGGCTCGCCCTGGCTGACCAGCGGCTCGCGGTTGCGGATGTTGACCAGCTCCACGCGCTGGCCGATGGGGTCCACCTCGCCGACCAGATAGGTGCCGCCCAGCGTGCCGCCGTCGGCGAGGCTGACGCCGCGGGTGCCGCTGATGTCGAGCTTGTGCCCGCGCTGGATGCCGTCCACGTCGTCCAGCCGCACGTAGGTGCGCGCGCCGGTCTCGAGCGCCTGCACGCCCACCGGCTCCACGATGCGGCGGTTGACCTCGCCGGCGATGAGATTGCCGAAGGTGATCGAGAGCAGGAACAGACTCATGATGAAGCTCTTCATCCGGTTGGGCGCCTGCTGGTAGGAGAACTCCAGTGCGGTAATGGAGACCATGACCTCGGCGGCGGTGATGATGAAGTAGGCCCACAGCTGCCAGCTCACCGAGACCGGCTCGCCGGCCGCGATGCGGCCTTCCGCCATGCCGATCACCACGAACGACAGCGCGGTGATGACAAAGCCGATGCCGATCTTGCGCAGTGGCGTCACGCGCATCACGCGGCTCATCCACGGATAGACGAAGAAGGTGAACAGCGGGGTCAGGGTGAGGATCAGCAGCGGGTTCACCGCCAGGATCTGTTCCGGCAGCACGGTGAAGCTGAACAGGCCGAGATCCACGGTCTTGACCATCAGGTCCGAGCGCGCCTGGAGGATCCACGAGGAGTAGGTCTGGTCGTAGAGCGACCAGAACACGCCGATGAAGACGTAGATGAGCAGCAGGCCGGCGATGGTCTTGAGCACCGGCGGGGACACCAGATCACGGATGAAGGCGCCGCCGGCGGGCGGTATGACCGTGAACTTGCGTCGCCCCAGCCAGAACACCAGGGTGGCGATGGCCATGAAGATGCCCGGCAGGCCGAACGCCAGGCTGGGGCCGAAGGCCTTGAGCGTCCAGGGGATCAGCAGGGTGGCGAAGAACGACCCGAAGTTGATCGAGAGATAGAAATACGAGAAGGCGCGCTCGATCAGGTGGGCGTTGCGGCCGGTGAACTGGTCTCCCACGTTGGCGGAGACGCAGGGCTTGATGCCGCCGGAGCCGATCGCGATGAGCGTCAGGCCGACGACCAGAAAGTCAGTCGCCATGTCCGGTCGGAATTCCGCCAGCGCCAGCACGCCGTGCCCGGCGGTATAGACGATGGAGAGCGTGAGGATGGTCTTGTACTTGCCCCAGAAGATATCGGCGATCAGCGCGCCGATGAAGGGAAAGGCATAGACCGCCGCGTTGAAGTTGTGCAGCCAGCTCGAGGCCTGTCCGTCACCCATGCCCAGGTGCAGGGTCATGTAGGTGACCAGGATCGCCTTCATGCCGTAGAAGCTGAAGCGCTCGGCGGCCTCGTTGCCGATGATGTACGGAATGCCGGACGGCATCTGCTGTGCAGTAGCCTGCTGCATGGAGTCTCCCCGGGGCAAAAAATCGGATGAGCGCTAGTGTAGGCAGACGCAGCCGGGGCTGGCCTGAGGATTTACCCGCCGTGGTTGCCTGCCTGGGTGCGTCTCAGCGGCGCGTGGGCGCCATGCCGTGGGCGATCAGCTCCATCAGCTCGTCCACCACCGCGCTATCGGGCACCGCGCCCTGCCAGAGGCAATGTTTCATGCCCACGAAGTGGCCGATACCCATCATCGCCCAGGTCCGCACCTCGGCGTCGCCCGGCTTGAGCTCGCCGCGCTCGGTGGCCTCGGCCATGCCGCGGCTGTAGCCCAGCGCCAGACGCTCGTAGTAGGTGCGGTACACGTTCTCATCCACGAACTGGCACTCCTGGACGATGCGGTACAGGCCGGGGTGCGACTGGGCAAAGTCGAAGAACGCCACCAGGCCGGCGCGCTCGGCGTCCATGCGCGGCCGCCGGTGGCTCACCGCCTGGGCGGTGTGCTTGCGCAGGCGCGCGCCGATGTCGTGCACCAGGGTGACGAAGATTTCTTCCTTGCTGTGAAAGTACAGGTAGAAAGTCCCCTGGCCGACGCCGGCGCGGGTGGTGATCGAGCTGACCGAGGCGTTGTGGTAACCGCGCTGACCAAACTCGATCTCGGCGGCATCCAGCAGCTTGCGCCGTGTGGCCTCACCGCGGGCGGTGGCCGGGATCAGGGGCGCCGGCCCGCTGCCGGATGAACCGGGTTCCCGCAGGCGCGTGTTGGGAAGTTGGCGTGTGGGTTGCATGTGTGCTCTCGTTATGTGTGGAAGGCCATGTCCTTGCAGGTATGGCACAACACGGGCGGCCCGGGCGGGCATTCCGTCACGCTCGATTGTCCGCGCCCACGCGCCCGCCCGGGCGCTGCGGGCGGACCAACGGTGGCTTCGGGCGGAGCGCCGGTGTATCGGCGAATTGAACGCCCGGTCAGGCGCGGCGACGGCGGGGAGCGGCCTGCTGGCGCGTTTTGAGCTGGAACAGGCAGTCTTCGATGGTGCGCGAGATGTGCGTCTGGTTGCGGATGCGCTCGATCTTGGGCCAGGTGGCGCGCTCGCCGTCGCGGATGAAGGACTGGATCTGTTCCGGTGTGGGGTTGGAGAACATGCCGAGCAGCTGCGCCGGGCTGTGGCGCGGGA
>JBKHXN010000050.1:0-3426 GCA_046565985.1 Gammaproteobacteria bacterium | reverse complement strand
CGATCTTCGATTATCGGCAGCAGGCCGAGAACGATTCCATGCTCAATACCCCGCCGACGCTGGCTTGGTACATCGCCGGCCTGGTGTTCAAGCACCTGCTGCGCCAGGGCGGGCTGGAAAAGGTGGGTGAGCAGAACCGCCGCAAGGCGCAGATGCTGTACGACTACCTCGACGCCGAGGCCTTCTACCGCAACCCGGTCAATCCCGCCCACCGCTCGTGGATGAACGTGCCGTTCACCCTGCGCGACGCGGCGCTGGATGCCGACTTCCTCAAGGGCGCCAAGGCCGCCGGGCTGTCGGGGCTCAAGGGCCACCGCGCCGTCGGCGGCATGCGCGCCTCGCTCTACAACGCCATGCCGGAAGCCGGCGTGCGCGCGCTCATCGACTACATGAAGGAATTCGTGCGTACCCGCGGCTGAGCCACGGTCTTCTCCCCACATCCTGCAGGAACCCGTCCATGTTCAAGATCCAGACCCTCAACAATATTTCCGTACGCGGCCTCGAGCGTCTGCCGCGCGACCGCTACGAAGTGGCCTCCGAGCTCGCCAGCCCGGACGGCGTGCTGGTGCGCTCGGCCGACATGCACAAGCTGGAGATCCCGGCCTCGGTCAAGGCCATCGGCCGTGCCGGCGCAGGCACCAACAACATTCCCGTGGCGGCCCTGTCCAAGCGTGGCGTGCCGGTGTTCAACGCCCCGGGCGCCAACGCCAACGCGGTGAAGGAACTGGTGCTCGCCGGCATGCTGCTGGCCGCGCGCAACATCGCTCCGGCGCTGGACTTCGTGCGCAAGCTCGACGGTGACGATCACGCCCTGCACAAGGCGGTGGAAGACGGCAAGAAGAAGTTCGTCGGCTTTGAGCTGCCGGGCCGTGCGCTGGGCGTGATCGGGCTTGGCGCCATCGGCGTCAAGGTGGCCAATGCCGCGCTGGAGCTGGGCATGGACGTCTGGGGCTACGACCCGGCCATGACCGTGCAGAACGCCTGGAAGCTAGACGCCCGCGTCAAGCAGGCGCTGAGCGTGGATGACCTGGTGGCCAAGTCGCAGTTCATCTCGGTGCACGTGCCGCTGCTGGAAGCCACCCGCGGCCTGATCAATGCCGAGCGCCTGCGGCTGATGCAGAAGCAGGGGGTGATCCTGAACTTCGCGCGCGCCGAGATCGTGGATGAAAAAGCCGTGGTCGAGGCGCTCAACGGCGGCACCCTGCACGCCTATGTCTGCGATTTTCCGAGCGCCACGCTCAAGGGGCACCCGCGCGTGATCGCCACGCCGCATCTGGGCGCCAGCACCGGCGAGGCGGAAGACAACTGCGCGATGATGGTCGCCGACCAGCTGCGGGAGTTTCTGGAAGCGGGCAACATCCGCAATTCGGTCAATTTCCCCGAGGCGGTGATGCCGCTGCTGCCGGGCAAGACGCGTCTGACGGTGGTCAACGAGAACGTGCCCAACATGGTGGGGCAGATCTCCACCGCGCTGGCCAAGCGCAATCTCAACATCGCCGACCTGCTCAACAAGTCGCGCGGGGATCTGGCCTACACCCTGGTGGATCTGGATGCGCCGATCAGCGAGGAATCGCTGAAGGAGATCAGCGGCATCCAGGGCGTGCTGCGGGTGCGCGTCATCCCCGCCAGTTGAATGCCGCAGGCCCACAGCAGGGGCCGGGTGGGTTAGGCTTGCGCCCCCGCCCGGACCCGTTCAGACCCGCCTCATGACCGCCCGCAGCCTCGCCCAAGCCCGTGAGCAAATCGATGCGCTGGATCAGCAGATCCAGCAGCTGATCAGCCAGCGCGCGCGCATCGCGCAGGACGTGGCCATGATCAAGCAGTCGCTCGGCGAATCCGGCGATCACTACCGCCCGGCGCGTGAAGCCGAGGTGCTGCGCCGCGCCATCGAGCGCAACGCCGGGCCGCTCACCGACGACACCATCGCGCGGCTGATGCGCGAGATCATGTCGGCCTGCCTGTCGCTGGAGTCGCCGCTGACCGTGGCCTATCTGGGGCCCGAGGGCACCTACACCCAGGCCGCGGTGATCAAGCAGTTTGGCGAGGCGGTGACGGCGCGGCCGTGCAACGCCATCGACGAGATCTTCCGCGACGTCGAGTCGGGTGCGGCCGATTACGGCGTGGTGCCGGTGGAGAACTCGATCGGCGGCGTGGTCAGCCACACGCTGGACGCGCTGGTCCACACCAAGCTGCGGATCTGTGGCGAAGTGGCGCTGCCGGTGCATCACCACCTGCTGTCCACGGCGGATTCGCTGGAGGCGATCAAGACCGTTTACGCCCACGCCCAGTCCTTTGCCCAGTGCCGCACCTGGCTGGACGCACATCTGCCCAGGGCGCAGCGTGAGCCGGTTTCCAGCAACGGCCAGGCGGCCAAGATCGTCCGCGAGCAGGGCGGGGCGGCAATCGCCGGACTGCCGGCTGCGCGTCTGTACGGCCTGAACATCCTCGCCAGCAACATCGAGGATGATCCGGGCAATACCACCCGCTTCCTGGTCATCGGCAAGCAGGAACCGGCGCCCACCGGGCAGGACATCACCGCCATCGTGCTCTCGGCGCACCGCAACCAGCCGGGTGCGCTGTTCCAGCTCCTGCAGCCTTTTGCCGACGCGCGGCTGGACCTCACCCGCATCGAGTCGCGGCCGATCAAGGGCGCCCCGGTGCAGGATTACTATTTCTTCATCGATTTTCGCGGCCATGCACAGGATGCGGCGGTCAAGGCCGTGCTCGACGCGGTGCAGGCCAACGCCGCTTTCTTCAAGATACTCGGCGCCTATCCGCGGGCCGTGGTCTGAGCGCGCCGCCGTCCCAAACGGATTGATTCATGAACAGCCTCACACATAACGCCCTGCCCGGCATCCTCGCGCTGGAAGCCTACACGCCCGGGATGCCCATCGAGGAATTGCAGCGCCGTCTGGGCCTCAAGGACGTGGTCAAACTCGCCAGCAACGAGAACCCGCTGGGCGCCAGCCCGCGCGTGCGCGCGGCACTGGCCGAGGCCGTATCCACCGGCAACCTGGCGCTGTACCCGGACGGCGGCGGCTTCCGCCTCAAGCAGAAGCTGGCCGCCCTGCATGACATCGAGCCCACCCGCATCACGCTGGGCAACGGGTCCAACGACATCCTGGAGTTTCTCTCGCGCATCTATGCGGGCCCGGGCCGGGCGGTGATGTATTCCGACTACGCCTTTGCGGTCTACGCACTGGCCGCACAGGCGCAGAACGCCGACGCGGTGGTGGTGCCGGCGCGCCCGGCCCAGGATCCGGACATGCCCTACGGCCATGACCTGGAGGCCTTCGCCCGCTGCCTGCAGGAGCGCCCGGACGTGGCGCTGGTGTTCATCGCCAACCCCAACAATCCCACCGGCACCTGGTTGCAGCCCGCGGCCGTCGAACGGTTCCTGGAACAGGTGCCGCCACAGGTTATCGT
>JBKHXN010000049.1:0-6962 GCA_046565985.1 Gammaproteobacteria bacterium | reverse complement strand
GGTGAGATTGCCGGCCTGTTCGGCCAGCGCCGGCTGTTCCAGCAGGATCTGCAGGGCCCGCTTCACCGGCCGGGCGCTGGCCGGCTCGGCGCGGGCCGGCGTGCGGCCTGCGATCCGCGCCGGGCGGGCGGGCGCGGCGCTCAGGACATCCTCGCGGCGCAGCCGTGTCAGGCGCGCCAGCTCGTCCAGGATCAGGCTGCGCAGCGGGCCTTCGCGCATCTTCTCCAGGTAGGGCCGCGCCAGTCCGGCGAGCTTGGCGCGCCCGTCCATGGTGCCCAGGTTGACCTGCCGGGCCAACTCCGCGAGCAGGAACTGCGAGAGGGTCTGCGCCTGCGCGATCAGGGCGCGGAAGGCCTCGGCGCCGATGGCCTGCACCAGGCTGTCCGGGTCCTGGCCCTCGGGCAGGAACATGAACACGCACTCGCGCCCTTCCGAGACTTCCGGCAGCGCCTGCTCCAGCGCGCGCCACGCCGCCGAGCGGCCGGCGCGATCACCGTCGAAGCAGAACACGATGCGCGGGCTGGTCTTGAACAGCAGGTGCAGGTGCTCGCGGGTGGTGGCGGTGCCCAGCGTGGCCACGGCCTCGCTGAGGCCGTGCTGGTGGAGCATCACCACGTCCATGTAGCCCTCCACCACGATCAGGTAGGGCAGGGCGGTTTTGGCCGCCTGGCGGGCCTCGTACAGCCCGAACAGCTGCCGGCCCTTGTGGAACAGCGGGGTTTCCGGCGAGTTGAGGTACTTGGCCGGATCGTTGCCCAGGGTGCGGCCGCCGAAGGCGATCACTCGTCCACGGGTGTCGTGGATGGGAAACATGATGCGGTTGCGGAAGCGGTCATAGACGCCGCCGCCGTCGCGTTCGATCAGCAGCCCGGCGTCCACCGCGTGGCGGGTGTCCTTGAGGAAGCGGCTCAGCGCGTCCCAGGATTCCGGCGCGTAGCCGATGCCGAAGCGCCGCGCGGTGTCGCTGCTGACGCCGCGCCGCTTGAGGTAGTCGATGGCCGGCTGTGCCGTGCGCAGCTGCTCGCGGTAGAAGCGCTGGGCGGCTGCCAGGGCGTCGAGCGGACCGTCCATCACCACCGACGCCTGCCCGCCGCCTTCGCGGGGCACTTCCAGCCCGGCGCGGCGGGCCAGTTCCTCCACCGCCTCGACGAAGCTCAGGCGGTCGTATTCCATGAGAAAGCCCACGGCGTTGCCGTTCTTGCCGGAGCTGAAGTCAAAGAACATCTGCTTGGCGGGCGAGACGAAGAACGAAGGGGATTTCTCGTTGGTGAACGGCGAGAGGCCCTTGTACTCGCGCCCGGCGCGCTTGAGCTCCACGCGTGCGCCGATCAGCTCGACGAGATCGGTTCTCGCCAGCAGATCCTGGATGAAAGCGTCGGGGATGCGGCCGCTCATGGCGGCCAGTTTACGTGAGCGCGGACTTGATCAGACCGGACAGCCGGCCCATGTCGGTGCGCCCCTGGACGCGGGGCTTGATCCAGCCCATGACCTTGCCCATGTCCTTGGGGCCGGCGGCGCCGGTGGCCGCGATGGCCTCGGTGATCAGCGCGCCCACCTCGGCCTCGCTCAGCTGCTGCGGCAGGTAGCCGAGCAGGATGCGGATCTCGGCGGCTTCCTTGTCAGCCAGCTCCGGCCGGTTGCCGTTGCGGAACTGGTTTTCCGAATCACGCCGCTGCTTGACCATCTTTTCCACCGCGGCGATGACCACGGCGTCGGTCATCTCCACCGCATCGACCACCTCGCGTTGCTTGAGCTCGGCGGTGAGCATGCGCAGCACGCTCAGACGATCCTTGTCGCCGGCGCGCATCGCCGTCTTGACGTCGTCGAGTACGCGTTGCTGGAGGGTGGACACGGGGTGGTGCGGCGCCGGAATGCCGGGCGGTGCGCCCGGCGAGACCTCAGTACAGACGGGTACGGCGCGTGGTCTCGCGGGAGACCTTCTTGGCCTGGCGCTTCACGGCGGCGGCATGCTTGCGCTTGCGCTCCATGCTGGGCTTTTCGAAGAATTCCTTGGCGCGCAGGTCGGTCAGGACCCCTGCCTTTTCGCAGGTGCGCTTGAAGCGGCGCAGGGCGACTTCAAACGGTTCGTTTTCGCGGATGCGGACATTGGGCATGCAGATCACTCGCAATCAGGATTGACAGGAGGCAAGACAGAGTCTGCCCCATACAAAAGGGGCGCAATTCTATGCGGAGTGGTTTTGTAATGCAAAATAGCCGCTTATGCCGGTCCTGGGTCTGGAAACCTCCTGTGATGAAAGCGCGGCCGCCGTCTACTGCGGGCGCCGCGGCCTGCTGTCCCACCGGCTGCACAGCCAGATGGCGCTGCACGCCGAATATGGCGGCGTGGTGCCGGAGCTGGCGTCGCGGGACCACGTCCGCCGCCTGCCGGGGCTGGTGCAGGCGGTACTCGACGAGGCCGGGCTGCGGCCTGCGCAGCTCGACGCCGTGGCCTATACCGCCGGGCCCGGGCTGATCGGCGCGCTGATGGTGGGCGCCACCGTCGCCGCCGGCATGGCGGCGGCGCTGCAGGTCCCGCTGATCCCCGTGCACCACATGGAGGGCCATCTGCTGGCGCCGATGCTGGAGGATGACGCTCCGGCCTTTCCCTTTGTGGCGCTGCTGGTCTCGGGGGGGCACACCCTGCTGGTGGCGGTGCACGGCGTGGGCCGCTACCGGGTGCTGGGCGAGAGTCTGGACGACGCGGTGGGCGAGGCCTTCGACAAGACCGCCAAGCTGCTGGGGCTGCCCTATCCGGGCGGGCCGGAGCTGGCGCGCCTGGCCGAGCAGGGGCAGAGCGGCCGCTACCGTTTTCCACGGCCGATGACCGACCGCCCCGGCCTGGACTTCAGCTTCAGCGGACTCAAGACTGCCGTGCTCAGCGCCCTGCCGCCGGATGCAGACCCGCAGACCCGGGCCGACCTGGCCCATGCCTTCGAGGAGGCGGTGGTGGAGACCCTGACGATCAAGTGCGCCCGCGCGCTCGACCATACCGGCCTGGCGCGGCTGGTCGTGGCCGGCGGAGTGGGCGCCAACCGGCGCCTGCGCGCCGCACTCCAGGCGCTGGTCGCGGCCCGCGGGGCCCGCGTGTATTTTCCGCGCCCGGCGTTCTGCACCGACAACGCGGCGATGATCGCCTACGCCGGCTGGCAGCGCCGCGCCCACGGCCGGCCGCTGGAGCAGGGCCTGCTGACCCGTCCCCGCTGGCCCCTGGGCGAGCTCACGGCGGTGGAGGCCTGAAGGCGCGCATGGATACGGTCTTCATCCACGGCCTGGAGGCGCAGGCCCTGATCGGCGTCCACGCCTGGGAACGCGAAGCGCTGCGGCCGCTGCGCTTCGATCTGGAGCTGGGGGTGGACATCCGCGAGGCCGCAGCCAGCGACCGGGTGCGCGACGCCGTGGACTACGCCGCCGTGGCCGAGCGGGTCCACGCGGTCTGCGCCGGCCAGCAGCCGCAGCTGCTGGAGACGCTGGCGGAACATCTGGCCCGCCAACTGTTCCAGGAATTTCCGATCCGCCGGCTGCGGCTCACCGTGCACAAGCCCGGCGCGGTGGCGGGCACGGCCAGCGTGGGGGTGAGCATCGAGCGCCTGCGCGAGGACTACGCCGCCTGCGGGCGCTGAGCCGCGGGACTGCCCCGGCCACGCCGCGCGCAGGCTTCAGTGATGGCTGCCGTGCGTGGCCAGCCACTGGGCGGCGAAAGCGGCCAGGTCGTCGCAGACCGTCACACCCTTGAGATGGTGCTCGGCCTCGGTGCGGCGGCCCTTGCCGGTGCGTACCAGCACCGGCCGCACGCCTGCGGCGAGCGCGGCGTCCAGGTCGCTGGCACCGTCGCCGACCATCACCATCTCGTCGAGGTTGAGCTGCAGCCGCCGCGCCAGATCCTGCAGCATGCCCGGGTTGGGCTTGCGCATCTCGCTGGCCTGATCGGGGTGTTCGGGGGCGAAGAAAATGCCGTCGATGCGCCCGCCCATTTCGCTTACCAGCTTCTGCAGGCGCTCGAACATGGCGAACAGGGTGTCGTAGTCGAGCAGGCCGCGGCCGATACCGCCGTAGTTGGCCGCGATGAACACGCGGCAGCCGCCCTGGCAGAGCTTGGCGATCGCCTCCAGGCTGCCGGGCAGGGGCTTCCACTCGGCGGCGGACTGGATGTCATGCGCGGCGATGTTGTTGATCACGCCGTCACCGTCGAGCACCACGACTTTCATCATCAGCCTCCGGGCAGCAGGGAGATGTCGGCCACATTACGGCACATCGCGTCCAGCCGCTCCAGCAGCGCCAGGCGGTTGGCGCGCAGGGCCGCGTCCTCGGCGTTGACCATCACGCCGTCGAAGAAGGCGTCCACCGGCTCGCGCAGGCTGGCCAGGTTGAGCAGCTGCTGGGCGTAGTCGGCGGTCTGCGCATTCTGCTGCGCCACCGCCTCCAGGCGCTGGTGCAGGGCCTGCTCGGCGGGGTGCTCGAGCCGTGCCGCGTCCACCATGCCGCCGCCGGCACCCGCCTGGCGCAGGATGTTGCGGATGCGCTTGTGGGCCGCGGCCAGCACCGCCGCCGCCGGGTGCGCAACGAAGCCGTGCACCGCCAGCACGCGCTGCTGGAAATCCAGCGGGCTGGCCAGGCCCAGCGCGCGCACCGCCTCAAAGGTCTCGACCGCGATCGGGCGTCCGTCGAATGTCTGGCCGACCAGCCAGGCACGCAGGCGCTCGAGGACGAAGGCCAGCAGGCCCTCGGCCAGGGCGGGGTCGGCAGCCTTGACGGGCTGCGCGGCCAGCGCGCTGGCCAGCAGCTTGCGCAGATCCAGCGCCAGCTCTCCCTCGATGCAGATACGCAGCACGCCCAGCGCGGCGCGGCGCAGCGCGTACGGGTCCTTGCTCGCCGTGGGCTTCTGGCCGATGGCGAAGATGCCGGCCAGGGTGTCGAGCTTGTCGGCCAGCGCCACGACCTGGCCTTCGCGGGTGGCCGGAATCGGGGCGCCCTGCTGGGTGGGCAGGTAATGCTCGCGGATGGCGCGCGCGACCGTCTCCGGCTCGCCCGAGCGGCGCGCGTACTCGCCGCCGATCAGGCCCTGCAGATCGGGAAACTCGAACACCATCCGCGTGACCAGGTCGTTCTTGCACAGGGCGGCGGCGCGCTCCACCTCGGCGGCCGGGTGCCCCAGCTCGCCGGCGATGTGGGTGGCCAGCTGCCGGATGCGCCCGACCTTGTCGGCCACGCTGCCCAGCGCCTGCTGAAAGGTCACGCCGGCCAGCCTGTCGCCGTAGGCCGCCAGCGGTTGCCGGCGGTCCTGTTCCCAGAAGAACAGTGCGTCGCCCAGGCGCGGGCGCACCACGCGCTCGTTGCCGGCGATCACCTGCGCGACATCGCGCGAGCGGATGTTCGACACGGTGATGAACGCGTTGGTCAGCTGTGTCAGCGCGGCATCTCGGAACACCGTGAAATAGCGCTGGTTGGTCTCGACCGTGGCGACGATCACTTCCGGCGGCAGTTCGAGGTAGCGTGCCTCGAAGTGGCCGGTGATGGCGGTCGGCCATTCGACCAGGGCCGTCACTTCGTCGAGCAGGTCTTCGGTGATGCGCGCGTGTCCGCCCAGGCGCTGCGCCTCGGCCTGGATCTGGCGGCGGATCTCGGCCTTGCGGCTCTCGGGGTCGGCCCAGACCTGCTGGGCCTTGAGCGCGTCCTCGTATTCTTCCGGATGACGGATCGGGATGGCCGCCGGCGCGTGAAAGCGGTGGCCGTTGCTGAGGTTTCCGGCCCGCAGGCCGAAGCGCTGCAGCGGCACGACCTGCTCGCCGAACAGGCACAGCAGCCACTGCACGGGCCGCACGAAGGTTTCCTCGCCGGATCCCCAGCGCATGCGCTTGGGCACCAGCTCGTCCATCTGCTTCAGCGTCTCTTCGAAGATCTCCGGCAGCAGCGCAAGGGTCTCGCGTCCGGGCTGGGTCCTGGCGAAGTGCAGCTTGCCGTCCTTCTGCCCCAGCGCGGCGAAGTCAACGCCGCAGGACTTGGCAAAGCCCAGCGCCGCCGGTGTCGGCTGGCCGTCCTTCAGGGCCGCGGCCAGGGCCGGGCCCAGGCGTTCGATCGGCTGGTCCGGCTGGCGCTCGGCCAGCGCCGCCAGCCGCACGGCGATCCGCCGCGGCGTGGCGTAGCCGCGAGCCGGGCCGCAGGCAAGACCACGCTTCTGCAGCCCCTCGGCCAGCCCGCGGCGCAGGGCCTCGGTCAGGGGGATGACGTAGCGGGCGGGAAGATCTTCGGTGCCCAGTTCGAGCAGCAGGTCGCGGGCCATGGTCCAGGTTCACAGGCTTTGGCAAAAAGAGCGCGCAATTCTCCGGGATCGCTGGGGTTTTGGCCAATCACCGGGTGCCGGGCGCGGCAATATGTGCAATAACTATCAACACAAGTTGAATAATTAATTTTATTTGCGTGTTGACAGGGTGCAGGATAGTGCCAGTGTAATCGGCAAAGCCCATGATCCGTCTCACCAAAGGCGCGACTGCCCGTATCCGGGCCTTGCGCGCTGGATCAGGGGTCTGGGCCGGCGCGCCGCAGCGAGGACTGCGTTGAACATAACGACCACAGCAGGAGATCAGTGATGAGCACCAAGACGACGAAATCAGCCGGCAAATGCCCGGTCATGCACGGCGGCAACACGGCGGTCAGCATGTCCACCATGGACTGGTGGCCCAAGTCGCTGAATCTGGACATCCTCCACCAGCACGACCGCAAGACCGATCCGCTGGGGCCGGGCTTCAACTATCGCGAGGAGGTCAAGAAACTCGACGTCGCCGCGCTCAAGAAGGACCTGAGAGCGCTGATGACCGACAGCCAGCCCTGGTGGCCGGCGGACTGGGGCCACTACGGCGGCCTGATGATCCGCATGGCCTGGCACGCCGCCGGCAGCTACCGCATCGCTGACGGCCGGGGCGGGGCCGGCACCGGCAACCAGCGCTTCGCGCCGCTCAATTCCTGGC
>JBKHXN010000048.1:0-59240 GCA_046565985.1 Gammaproteobacteria bacterium | reverse complement strand
TACCAGGCGTTCATGGCGCTGCCGACGGCGGCGCCGAGTATCGGCACCGCACCGGCCGACTTGCGGCTGCCCAGGTGCACGCCCACCCGGCCGGCCAGGGTCTGCAGGCTGAAGACCGTGGCCTCCTTGGCCATTTCACGCTCGGCGACGCGCTCGATGCCCTCGCGCCAGGCGAAGTCGCCGGCCAGCTCCTCGCCGATCCGCTGCGGCTCGGTGCCGGAGTCAACCAGCAGCGGACGGCCCTGCCGCAGCGCGGCCCAGGCCGCCTGCTTTTCTGCGGCGCTGTTGGCGGAGGCCAGGGCGAAGATGCCGATGGCGCGCCGCTGGCGCTCGGCAGGGCTACCGCTCTCGCCGTAGCAGAGGCTGACACGATGGATGGTGCGCAAGGCCAGGGTCAGCAGGCTGGGCACGTCCATCACCAGCCCGGCCGCGCCGGCGATGCCGAACAGCGCGCCGCCGGCGCCGCCGATCATCATCGCCCGGCGGATCTCACGGCGGGCCAGGCGGTCGCAGGCCTCCAGCCCGAGCTGACGCAGGGCCTCCGGCGACTCCACCCCGGCGCGGCGCAGCAGGGCGCGTTCGTCGGACAGGCGCAGGGCGAACTGATTGGCCTTGTTCAGAGCCGCGCGCAGGGCCTCGACCGGCACCAGTGCCTGCACGGCCTTGGCCGCCTGCCCGCCCGGCTTGGCCAGCAGGCGCGTGCCCCAGCCCGGGGGCTCGGCCAGCCAGTCCCGCAGCTCGTCGAACCGCTGTTGCTCGTAATCGGTCAACATGGCGTCACTCTAACGGCTTTTGCGGGGCCGACTCCATGTGTCTGATCGCCTTTGCCTGGCAGGTGCACCCTGATTACCCGCTGGTGCTGGTCGCCAACCGCGACGAGTTCCACGACCGGCCAAGCGCGCCGCTGGGCTTCTGGGCCGACGCGCCGGAACTCTGTGCCGGGCGCGACCTGCGCGAGGGCGGCACCTGGCTGGGCCTGCACCGCGCGGGCCGGCTGGCGGCGGTCACCAACGTGCGGGAGCCGGCCGCCACCGCGGGCCAATACCGATCACGCGGGAGCCTGAGCGTGAATTTTCTGCAGGGCACCGGCAGTGCCGCCGACTACGCCGCCGGACTGGTCCCGCAGGCCACCCAGTACGGCGGCTATAACCTGCTGCTGTGGGACGGCACCGAGCTGGTCTATGCCAGCAACCGGCCGCAGCCCAGCCACGATCGGGTCACCCCCGGCCTGCACGGGCTCAGCAATGCCCAGCTGGATACGCCCTGGCCCAAGGTCTGCCGGCTGCGCGGCGCGCTGGAGCAGTGGCTGACCCAGCCCGGCGCCGGCGACGAGGCCCTGCTCAAGGCGCTGGCCGATCCACAGGCCGCGGCGGACGCCGAGCTGCCGGATACCGGGGTGGGCCTGACGCTGGAGCGCGCGCTGTCATCGCCCTTCATCCGGATGCCGGGCTACGGCACCCGCTGCAGTTCGCTGATCCGCGTGGATCGTCGCGGCCGGGTGCAGTTTCTGGAGCGGCGCTACGACGCCAGCGGCGACATCAGCGGCGAGTGCGAGGAGCTGTTCACCCTGCACCATCCGCCGGCGGCCTGAGATTCATCAGCCCAGCCGCAGGCCGCCGTCCACCGGGATCACCGCGCCGTTGAGGTAGGCCGCGTCCGGCGACAGCAGGAAGGCCACGGCGCGCGCCACTTCCTCGGCGCCGCCCAGGCGCCCCAGCGGGATGCGGGCGGTCTCCGCCGCCTTCTGCGCCTCGCTCATCTGGTTGTGGGTGGCCCAGATCATGTGTCCGGGCGCCACCGCGTTGACCCGCACGCGCGGCGCCAGCTCCAGCGCCAGGGCCTCGGTCACGGTCCACAGTCCGGCCTTGGCGGCGAGGTACGGCGCGTAGCCGCGCATCGGCCTGCGGACATGGATGTCGAGGATGTTGACGATGGCGCGCAGGCTTTCCTGCGCGGCACAGGCCTGGGCGAGGAACAGCGGCGCCTTGAGGTTGCTGCCGATCAGGTCATCGAACTGCGCCTCGCTGAGCGCCGCCAGCGGGGTCTGGAAGTAGCTGGAGGCATTGTTGACCAGCGCGTCCAGCCGCCCCCAGCGGCTCGCCGCGGATTGCGCCAGCGCCGCCAGAGCGCCGTGCCGGGCGAGGTCGGCCTGCACGGCGTGGGAGCTGTGCGGGCGCTGCTGGTCCAGCTCGGCCGCCAGCTGCGCCGCCGCGTCTGCCGAGTTCCGGTAGTGGATGACCACATTCCAGCCCGCCGCGTGCAACTGCCGCGCGGTGGCCGCGCCGATGCGCGCGGCGGCGCCGGTAATCAGGACCACGGGGTGTTCCATGCGGTGCATCCCTTTATGCTGTGCGCTTTCACTATACCGGGACCGCTGTCGTGAATGACTGGCTCGCTGCACTGCTGCTCGGCGTCATCGAGGGCCTCACCGAATTCCTGCCGATCTCCTCCACCGGGCATCTGCTGATCGCCCAGGAATGGCTGGGGCGGCGCAGCGACCTGTTCAACGTGGCGATCCAGTCGGGCGCCATCGTCGCCGTGTGCGCGGTGTACCGCGAGCGCATCGGCGGCCTGCTGCACGGCTGGCAGCAGGCCGCGGAGCGCCGCTATGTGCTGCAGATCGCGAGTGCCTTCCTGATCACCGCGGTGCTGGGCCTGGCGGCCAAGCTGGCCGGCGCCGAACTGCCCGAGACGGTGGCCCCGATCGCGATCGCACTGATCCTGGGCGGGCTGGCGATCTTTGCGGTGGAAGCCTGGGCGCAGCGCCAGACGGTGCGAGCGGACGTGACCTGGACGGTGGTGGTGGCGGTGGGCGTGGCGCAGGTGGTGGCGGGCGTGTTCCCCGGCACCTCACGCTCGGCGGCGGCGATCTTTGCCGCCATGCTGGCGGGCCTGACCCTGCGCCCGCGCGCCGCCGAGTTCGCGTTCCTGGTCGGCATTCCCACCATGTTCGCCGCCACCGGCTACGAGCTGCTCAAGGTGCTGGCCAGCCCCGGCGCCACGGCCGCCGAACCCTGGGGCCAGCTGCTGCTGGCCTTCGGTGTGTCGGCGCTCACCGGCTTCGCCGCGGTGAAGTGGCTGCTGGGCTATATCGCCCACCACAGCTTCGTGCCCTTCGGCTATTACCGTATCGCCCTGGGCGGCGCCTTACTGCTGCTGCTCTGAGCGCCAGCGCTTCAGGCGCTCGACCCGCGCATCGAACAGCGCCTGGCCGATGGCCGGGCCGGCCAGCCCCGGGCGCATGACATCGCGCGCCTGCACTTCGGCGGCGGCACGCGCGGCGGCGCGCAGCTGCTCCACCTGCGGGTAGTCGCAGTGTTCAAACCCCAGGCGGCCGCGCGCGTCGCAGAGGCTGGCCTCGCAGACCCGCTCCAGCAGCGGGCTGTCGCGGAAGGCCTGCAGGCGTTCCAGCAGCTCCAGCAGGGTACGCGGCCGCAGCTCGCGCAGGCGGTGGATCAGCAGATGTTCGCGGGTATGGGCCAGCGCCACGTCGCGGCAGGCCTGCGGCACGCGCAGGCGTGTGCAGAACGCGCTCACCGGCGCCAGTCCGCGCTGGTCGTGTCCGGCGTGGCTGGGCCATTCCGCGCGCGGGGTCAGCGCCTTGCCGTAGTCGTGGCAGAGCGCAGCGGTACGCACTTCCAGCCCGAAGCCGTGCCGGGCGGCGGCGTCCACGCACATCAGGGTATGGACGCCGCTATCCACTTCCGGGTGGTAGTCGGCGCGCTGAGGCACGCCGAACAGCGCGTCGAGTTCCGGGAACAGCACGGCGAGCGCGCCGCAGTCGCGCAGTACCTGGAAATAGACCGAGGGCGTGGCCGCGTCCTGCAGAGCACGCGCGGTTTCCCGCCATACGCGCTCCGGCACCAGGTGCGCGACCTCGCCCTCGGCCACCATGCGCGCCATCAGGGCCCGGGTCTCGGGCGCGACGCTGAACCCCTGCGGCGCAAGGCGCGCGGCAAAGCGCGCCACCCGCAGTACGCGCAGCGGATCTTCCGCGAACGCAGGCGAGACGTGGCGCAGGCGCCGTGCGGCAAGATCCGCCTGGCCGCCGCAGGGGTCGATCAGCCGGCCGTGCTCGTCCTCGGCGATGGCGTTGACGGTCAGGTCGCGCCGCTGCAGGTCCTGTTCCAGCGTCACGCCGGCGTCGGCGTGAAAGACAAAGCCGTGATAGCCGTGCCCGGACTTGCGCTCGGTGCGCGCCAGCGCGTGTTCCTCGCCGGTTTCGGGATGGAGGAAGACCGGAAAATCGCGGCCCACCGGGCGGTAGCCCTGGGCCTGCATCGTCTCCGGTGTGGCGCCGACCACCACCCAGTCGCGCTCGCGCACCGGCAGGCCGAGCAGGCGGTCGCGCACCGCGCCGCCGACCAGATAGCGCTTCACGGCCGCGCCACCGGGCGCAGGAATTCGCCCAGATCCTGCGGCTCACCCTGCTCCACGAAACCGAACACGGCGATGTGCCAGAGGATGCGCTGCACGTAGTCGCGGGTCTCGTTGTAGGGAATGTTCTCCATCCAGACATCCGGATCCATCGGCGCATCGGGCAGCCAGCGCGCCGCGGCGTTGGGGCCGGCGTTGTAGGCGGCCAGCGTCAGCAGCGGCTGATCGCCGAAGCGCTCGGTCATGTCGCGCAGATAGGCGGCGCCCAGGCGGATATTGGTCTCGGGCTCGAACAGGGCGTCCAGATCGGGCACCGGCAGCTTCCAGCGCCGCGCGGTGCGCTCGGCGGTGGCGGGCAGCAGCTGCATGAGGCCCCGCGCATTGGCCGGCGAGACCGCGCGCGGATCAAAGAGGCTTTCCTGGCGCATCACGGCATAGATGAAATCATCCCGCACCCGGCTCTGCACGGCGGCGGCGCGCACCTGCGCGTCGTAAGGCCGGGGATAGAGCAGCGCGTAGTCGTCATAGATCGCCGCGCGGCTGGCGGCGAGCACGCCGTGCAGACGCCAGCCGCGCGCCATCGCCCAGTGGGCGAGCTGGGGCAGCTGTTCCGGGGGCAGCGCGTTGAGCACCACGGCCCATTCCTGGTTGAGCCATTCCGCACGGCCCAGGGCGTGCAGCTCGATACCGCGCACCAGGCCCGGCAGGCGGTCCAGGCTGCGCTGCAGGGCCGGGACTGGGGCGGGCGCCGGAGCCGGCACCGGACGCGCCGGCTGCCCCAGGCGCCAGCTCGCCAGCGCGGCGTAGGCATTGTTGGCGTGACTGAGCTCGGCGTAGAGACGCTGCGCCTCCTCGCGCTGCTCGAGCGCCTCCAGGGCGCGGGCGCGCCAGTAGCGCCAGCGGGCGCTGTCGGCCAGGGCTGGCGGCAGTGCCTCGATCCACTGCAGCGCCTGGGTCCATTCGCCATGCCACAGGGCGCTGCGGACGCGCCACTCGTGGACGCGTTCGTCGCGGGTGGCGAGCCCGGCGGCGCGGAATTGCCGGACCGCGCCGGGCAGCCGCGACCAGGCCAGACCCAGGCCGGTGAGCTCCCGCAGCCGCGCTGCGGGTTCGTCCGCCAGCTTGCGCGCACGGATGAAGGCGTCCAGCTGTTCAGCGGCCGCCTGCGGCTGACGGCGCGCGAGACGGAACCAGCCGTCCTCGATGGCGGCAAAGTCCACCGGCGTGCGCGGCTGGCGGCGCAGCTGTTCGAGACTGTCCTGCGGCGCGGTCTGCAGGCGGCGGTGCCAGCGCAGCGCAGCGCCCTCGGACTGCGGCAGCTGCCGGAGCAGAAAATCGGCCAACTCACCGCTGTCGGCGACCAGCGCCAGTTCGATGCGGGCGGCCAGACGTTCGGGCGTGAGCGCGCCCTGCGCCTGCAGCCAGTCGAAGGGCGCCACGCAACTCTCCGGCAGCAGCGCGCCGGTCATCCACACCTGCAGTGCCGCTTCCACCAGGCCCTCGTCACCGCCAGCCTGGGCGCGGGCGTTGAGCTGGTGACAGACCAGATCCACCGGCAGGCCCTCGGGCGCCGCGTGCTCCAGCAGGGCGGCCCACTGCCCGCGCGCGGCCAGGCTGCGCAGCCAGTCCTGGTGCAGCTGGCGTGCCACCGGCAGATGCGCGTGGCGGGTGTGGTAGGCCGCCATGTCCCGGTCCAGCGCGGCGTCGGCCTGCGGCAGCCGGGCGCTCAGCTGCACCGCCTCGAGGTAGGGATAGAGCACATAGCGGCGCAGCGCGGCGTGCGCCTGTACCGGCTCGCCACGCTCAGCCTGGGCGAGCGCTTCGCCAAACTCCGCACGCAGGTCGGCGCGCGCGGCGCAGGCGCTGACCGGCAGCACCAGACAGCAGAGCAGGAACAGACGGCGGCAGGGATGGGCAGGCATGCGGGATGGGAGGCGGGACGGGCGGTCAGGGCTTAGGATGTGCGGGTTCATTCTACCCACCGTCCATGACCGACCTGTTGATCTATCTCGCCACCGGCGCGTTCGCCGGGGTGCTCGCCGGCCTGTTCGGCGTGGGCGGCGGCCTGGTCATGGTGCCGATCCTCGCCTGGCTGCTGCCGCTGCAGGGCGTGGGCGCGGATTACATGCAGGTCGCCATCGGCACCTCGCTGGCGGTGATCGCCGCCACGTCCATCTCGTCCACGCTCGCCCACCAGCGCCGCGGCGCGGTGGCCTGGCCGGTGTTCCTGCGGGTGGCCGCCGGTCTGGTGCTGGGCGCACTGCTCGGCGCCCATGTGGCCGACGCGCTGGGCAGCCCGGCGCTCAGGCGTATCGTCGGCGTCGGCGCGCTGCTGGTGGCCCTGCAGCTGCTGCTGGGCGGCACGCCCGCAGCGCGGCCGGCGGGTACGCGCCCGCACGCGCTGGAGCTGTTCGGCGCAGGCGGAATCATCGGCGCGCTATCAAGCCTGATCGGCATCGGCGGCGGCTCGCTGACCGTGCCCTACCTGAGCCTGCGCGGGCTGCCGATCCACCAGGCCGTGGGCACCGCGGCCGCCTGCGGGGTGCCGATCGCCTGGGCCGGCGCGCTGGGCTTCATCTGGACCGGCTGGGGCCAGACCAGCCTGGGCGGCTGGCATCTGGGCTATGTCAGCCTCAGCGCCTTCGCCGGGCTGGCGGTGGCCTCGGTGCTGGCGGCGCCGCTGGGCGCGCGGCTCGCGCACGGACTGCCGCCCCGCACGCTCAAGCGCGCCTTTGCCGTGCTGCTGGTCGCCGTGGCGCTGTGGATGCTGCACTGAGCGCGCCCGCCCCTTAGTCCTGCGACTTCGATCCTTATTCCCCCCGGACAGGCTGCGGCGCGGCATAATTCGCCGCTTCACATTCCAGCCCTGCAGGAAACTCCATGTCGCAGCTCGTCCCTCCCCACGGCGGTGGTCCGCTCAAGCCCCTGCTGCTCGAGGGTGATGCCCTGGCCCGCGAGCGGGCACGAGCCGCCGGGCTGCGGCGCATCCCGATCAGCTCACGCGAGGCCGGCGACCTGATCATGCTCGGCATCGGCGGCTTCACGCCGCTCTCCGGCTTCATGGGCAAGGCCGACTGGCAGGGTGTGTGCGACCGCATGGAGATGGCCTCCGGGCTGTTCTGGCCGATTCCCATCACGCTATCCACCGACGAGACCAGCGCCGGGCAGATCCAGCTGCAGGACGAGGTGGCGCTGTTTGATCCCGAGCGCGACGAGATCCTCGCCACCCTGCGCGTCACCGAGAAATACCGCATCGACAAGGCCCACGAGTGCCAGCAGGTGTTCCGCACCACCGACCCGGAGCACCCCGGCGTGAAGATGGTGATGGAGCAGGGCGAGGTGAATCTGGCCGGGCCGGTCAAGGTGCTGAGCCAGGGCGGCTTTCCCGATAAATACGGCCCGATGTACATGACCCCGGCGCAGACGCGCGCCGAGTTCGACAGGCGCGGCTGGAAGCGCATCGCCGCCTTCCAGACCCGCAACCCCATGCACCGCAGCCACGAGTACCTGGCCAAGATCGCGGTGGAAGTCTGCGACGGCGTGATGGTCCACTCGCTGCTGGGCAAGCTCAAGCCCGGCGACATCCCGGCCGAGGTGCGGCAGGACGCGATCTCGGTGCTGATCGAGAAATACTTCGTGCCCAACACCGTCATCCAGTCCGGCTACCCGCTGGACATGCGCTACGCCGGCCCGCGCGAGGCGCTGCTGCACGCGCTGTTCCGCCAGAACTACGGCTGCTCGCACCTGATCGTCGGCCGCGACCACGCCGGCGTGGGCGATTACTACGGCCCCTTCGACGCCCAGCACGTGTTCGAGGAGATTCCCGCCGACGCCCTGCAGACGCGGCCGCTGAAGATCGACTGGACCTTCTACTGCGACGCCTGCGAAGGCATGGCCAGCGCCAAGACCTGCCCGCACGAGGCTGCGCACCGCCTGCTGCTGTCGGGCACCAAGCTGCGCAAGCTGCTGTCGGAAGGCGGCGAGGTGCCGCCGCAGTTCTCACGCCCGGAAGTGCTGGCGATCCTGCGCCGCTATTACGCCGGCCTGGCGGAACACGAGAAGGTGACCGTGGAGCTCAAGGGCCACTCGGCCCGCTGAGCCGCCACGCCTGCGGCCTCAGCCGCTCAGCGGCTGCTCGTCCGGCAGATAGCTCACGCCCTTCATGCCCGAGTGGAGGACCGCCTCGCGCAGCAGCCGGACCGCCTTGAGGCGCGGAAAGGTCTTGCGCCAGACCAGCGCGATGCGCCGGCTCGGCGCCGGCGGCGTGAACGGCACGGCGACCAGATGGCTGTCGTCGGGCCGGTTCTCCACCGACGCGCGCGGCAGCACGGTGATGCCCAGGCCGCTCACCACCATGTGGCGGATGGTCTCCAGGCTGGAGCCGGTCTGCGGGCGCAGCCCCTGCCCTTCGGGCTCGATGCACTTGGGGCAGGCCTCGATCACCTGCTCGCGGAAGCAATGGCCCGGGCCCAGCAGCAGCAGGGATTCGCCGGCCAGCTTGCGCGCCGGGATCTGCTTCTCGCGGGTCCAGGGGTGCTCGGGTGGCATGAGGATGACGAAATCCTCGTCGTAGGCCGCCCAGGCCGAAAGGCCGGTGAGGTCGATCGGCAGCGCGAGGATGGCCACGTCCAGTTCGTTGTCGCGCAGCTGCTCGAGCAGCTTGACGGTGAAATTCTCCTCGATCACCAGCGGCATCTGTGGCGCCTGCGACTTGAGCAGCGGCACCAGGCCGGGCAGCAGGTAGGGGCCGACGGTATAGATGGCGCCCAGCCGCAGCGGGCCGCTGAGCTCGTCGCGGCCCTCGCGCGCCAGGTCTTCGACGCGCTTGGCCTCGGCCAGCACGCGGCGTGCCTGTTCGATGATGCGCTCGCCCACCGGCGTGGGCCGCGCCTCGCCACGGTTGCGCTCGAACAGCATC
The DNA here is from genome assembly GCA_046565985.1 of Gammaproteobacteria bacterium. GTDB lineage: Bacteria > Pseudomonadota > Gammaproteobacteria > Nevskiales > Nevskiaceae > Polycyclovorans. Next base: position 49,945 of record JBKHXN010000048.1, on the reverse strand, counting down.
ACGCCCAGCTCGTCCTCGAGCTTCTTGACCGCCACCGACAGCGTCGGCTGGCTCACGAACGAGCGCTCGGCCGCATGGCCGAAGTGGCGTTCCTTGTCGAGATTCACCAGATAGCGCAGTTCAGTGAGGGTCATGCCGCGTCGTGGCCGGTATGGGAATAGACTCAGACTATCAAATCCAGTCTTTGGCGACGAGAAATTCTTTCAGAAGCCGCTCTTCCTCGCTGCCCGGCTCCGGGGCCTGGGCGTAGCTCCACTGCACGTTCGGCGGCAGCGACATGAGGATGGATTCGCTGCGTCCGCCCGACTGCAGGCCGAACAGGGTGCCGCGGTCCCAGACCAGGTTGAACTCCACGTAGCGGCCGCGCCGCAGGAGCTGCCAGCGCCGCTCGCGTTCGCCAAAGGGCTGGTCCCGGCGGCGTTCGAGGATCGGCGCATAGGCCGGCCAGAAGGCGTCGCCCACGGCGCGCATCAGCGCGAAGCTGGGCTCGAAGCCGCCCTCCTGCCAGTCGTCGAAGAACAGCCCGCCGATGCCGCGCGGCTCCTGCCGGTGCGGCAGGAAAAAGTAACGGTCGCAGTGCGCCTTGAACGCCGGGTAACGCTCGGCCCCCACCGCGTGCTGCGCGGTCTGGTGCCAGTGGCGCGCGTCCTCCTCGAAGCCGTAGTAGGGCGTGAGGTCGAAGCCGCCGCCAAACCAGCGGGCCGGCGGCTCGCCCTCCACCGCCAGCATGCGGACGTTGCAGTGGGTGGTCGGCACGTAGGGATTGCGGGGGTGGAACACCGCGGAGACCCCCATCGCCGCGAACGGCCGGCCGGCCAGCTCCGGCCGGCTGTGGCTGGCCGAGGGCGGCAGCGCCGGACCCTGCACCACCGAGAGCGCCACACCCGCGCGCTCGAACACTGCGCCGTCCTCCAGCACGCAGGTCTCGCCGTGGCCCTGCAGGCGGCTGTCCGGCGGCTTGCGCCAGGCATCACGCCGGAACCGCTGCTGGCCGTCGGCGGCTTCCACCGCGGCGCACAGGCGCGCCTGCAGTTCGCGCAGGTAGGTTTCCACGCGGGCGGCTTGCGGGTCGGTCATGGACGATAGGTCTGCCCGGTCAGGGCGTCGCGGATGGGAGTGGGCGCGGCCAGCCCACCGGTGGGGCCGGGCAGCACGCACAGGCCGGAGCCGAACTGGGCCTGCACCTCCTCGGCGCTGCGCGCCGGCGGCTCGCCGCTGCGGTTGGCGCTGGTGGAGACCAGCGCGCCGCCAAACGCCGCGCACAGTGCGCCGGCGATGGGATGCGCGGTCACCCGCACCGCCACGCTGGGGTGCGCGCCGGTGATCCAGCGCGACGCAGCGGCGCCGGCCGGAAACACCCAGGTATGCGGCCCGGGCCAGCTGGCCCGCGCACGCGCGAGCGCGGCGGGATCGGGGACCTCGATGAAGGGCGCAAGATCTTCCACGCGCACGGCGATCAGGATCAGCCCCTTGTCCGGCGGGCGCTGCTTGAGCGCCAGCAGGCGTTGGCAGGCGGCGGCGTCCAGCGGATCGCAGCCCAGCCCCCACACCGCTTCGGTAGGGTAGGCCACGATGCCGCCGCTGCGCAGGGCGCGGACGGCGTCACGCAGGGCGTCCACGACCGCCATGCTCAGGTCTTCTTGCTGGGCGCCTTGCCCGCCGGGGTCTTGCGCGCGGCCGGTTTGCGGGCGGCCTTCTTGGCCGGCTTGCGGGCCGCAGCGGGGGCCTTCTTCGGGGCCTTCTTCTTGGCCGCAGCCTTGCCGGCTGGCGTATCGGCAGCAGCCGAGCTGCGCGCCTTGGCCGCGCCCTTGCGGGCCGGCTTCTTGGCCGCGGCGGCCTCGGCGAGATAGGCCTCGCACTCGAAGACGCTGAGCTCGTCCGGATCCTTCTTGCGCGGCAGCGGGGCCTTGCGCGTGCCGTCGGTGATGTAGGGGCCGAAGCGGCCCTTGATGATGCGGATGCCGGTATCGCCGAAGCGCTTGATGGTGGCTGCTTCCAGCGCTGCGGCCTTCTGCTCGATCAGCTCGATCACGCGCGGCAGTTCCACGGTGTAGGGATCGTCATCCTTCTTCAGCGAGACGAACAGGCTGCCGTAGCGTGCATAGGGGCCGAAGCGGCCGATGTTGACCTCTACCTCCTCGCCTGTGGGCAGCTGGCCAAGCTTGCGCGGCAGGCGGAACAGCGCCAGCGCGTCGGCCAGGGTCAGGGTGTCGATCCGCTGGTTGGCGCGCAGGGAGGCGAAGCGCGGCTTGTCGGCGTCATCCTTGGTGCCGATCTGCACGAAGGGCCCGTAGCGGCCCAGACGCGCGCTGACCGGCTTGCCGCTTTCCGGGTCCACGCCGATCTGGCGGGTTTCCGAGACCTCCGAGCGCGACAGCTCCATCTTCTCGTCCACCCGCGGCTTGAAATCCTTCCAGAAGGCGGCGAGCAGCGGCACCCACTGCTTCTCACCGCGCGAGACCGCGTCGAGGTCGTCTTCCAGGTGCGCGGTGAACTCGTAGTCCACGTACTGGGCAAAGTGCTCGGAGAGAAAACGGTTGACGATCATGCCGATGTCGGTGGGCGTGAACGCCTTGCCGTCGAGCCGCACGTAGTCGCGCGCCTGCAGGGTGCTGATGATGCTGGCGTAGGTGGACGGCCGGCCGATGTCGTATTCCTCCAGCGTCTTCACCAGGCTGGCCTCGGTATAGCGTGGCGGCGGTTCGGTGAAGTGCTGTTCGGGCAGCAGCTCCAGCAGGCGCACGCGCTCGCCCACGTCCAGCGGCGGCAGGCGCTTCTCGTCGTCCTCGTCGTCGGGCTGGTCCTTGCCCTGCGCATAGACGGCGATGAAGCCGGGCTCCACCAGCACCGAGCCGTTGGCGCGAAACGCCGGGCCCTGCGCATCGCCGGCGCGCAGTTCCACGGCCACGGTATCGAATACCGCCTGCGTCATCTGGCAGGCCACGGTGCGCTTCCAGATCAGCTCGTAGAGCTTGGCCTGGTCGGGCGCGAGATGGGGGGCGACCTGGCGCGGCGTGCGCAGCGCCGAGGTGGGGCGCACGGCCTCGTGCGCCTCCTGTGCGTTCTTGGACTTGGCCTTGTAGTAGCGCGGCTCCGGAGGCACGCCGGCAGCGCCGAACTCGCGGGCGATGACCTGACGGATTTCGCTGATCGCGTCCTGCGCGAGGCTCACCGAGTCGGTACGCATGTAGGTGATCAGGCCGACGGTCTCGCCGCCCAGATCCACACCTTCGTACAGCTGCTGCGCGGCGCGCATGGTGCGGCTGGAAGTGAAGCCGAGCTTACGGTTGGCTTCCTGCTGCAGGGTGGAGGTGGTGAACGGCGGCGCCGGATTGCGGCGGCGCTGTTTCCTGTCCACCGCGGCCACCAGCAGCTCGCCCCGGGCGGCCTGCTCCACCTGCGCCAGCGCGGCCTGGGCGGCGGCGGCCGATTCGAGGCTGAACTGCTCGACCTTGCGGCCGCCCAGTTCCACCAGCTTGGCGCCGAAGGTCTGGGGAGATTTCTCGACGCGGGCGTCGAGCGTCCAGTACTCGCGCGGGATGAAGCGCTTGATCTCTTCCTCGCGCTCGCAGATCAGGCGCAGCGCCGGGCTCTGCACACGTCCGGCCGAGAGCCCGGCCTGGATCTTGCGCCACAGCAGCGGCGAGAGATTGAAGCCCACCAGATAATCGAGCGCGCGGCGCGCCTGCTGGGCATTGACCAGATCATCGGCCACCGCCCGTGGATGCTCGATGGCTTCGCGCACCGCGCGCTGGGTGATCTCGTGGAACACGATGCGGTGGACGGGCTTGTCCTTGAGCAGCCCCTTCTCGCGCAGCAGCTCCGCCAGGTGCCAGGAAATGGCCTCACCCTCGCGATCAGGGTCGGTGGCGAGATAGAGCACGTCGGCGTGCTTGAGCGCGCTGGCGATGGCGCGCACGTGTTTCTCGTTCTTCTCGATCGCCTGGTATTTCATGGCGAAGGCGTTGGTGACATCCACCGCCCCGTCCTTGGGCACCAGATCGCGCACGTGGCCGTAGGAGGCCAGCACCTCGAAATCGTTGCCCAGATATTTCTTGATCGTCTTGGCCTTGGCAGGCGATTCGACGATGACCAGGTTCTTGCTCATGGTGATCCGCGTTGAGGGACGGCTTCAGGCCGTCCATGGCGCGGCTTATACGGCCAAGCGCGCGGCAAAGTCCAGCGCAGGACGGCCTGGGGCCTGGTCTTAATGGAGGAATTCGCCCCGGTAGTAGACCATTTCCTCGATGTGCGCGAAGGCCTCCTCGGCCTCCGGCTCGTTCATCAGCACCAGCAGGCAGACCCACTTGACCCGCTCCAGATCGATCTCCTCGGTGAGTGCCAGCAGACGGTCAATGACCAGCTCGCGCGTTTCCGGCTGCAGGATGCCGAGCTGTTCCAGGTACAGCAAAAAACCGCGGCAGTCGGTGGGCAGCCGCGCGATCTCCTGCGGCGCATAGAACCGCATGGCGCTGGTGGGGCCGAACACGATCGGCAGCTGACGGCTGTGGCTCAGGCCGTCCAGCCAGGTGAATGCGTGGATCACTTCTTCGTCGGGAAACCCGGCGGCGACCAGCTCGTCCCGCAGGTTGGCGTGGTTCTCGCGGTCACCAAACTCGAAGGTCTGGTAGTTCTCGAAGAGGTACATCAGCACATCCAGGACAGTCTCTTTCATCCAAGGCTCCTGTTGCTGTGTCGACCAGAGTCTATGCAAAAACCCGGCGCTTGAGAATTTTCTCCGCGGTTCAGGCCCCGCGCCGCATGTAGCGACCGTCGGCGGTCACCGCCACCCGCCCGGCCAGTTCGGCGTCCAGCAGCGCGGCACTCAGGCCGGCAATGTCCAGCCCGGTGCGCGCCAGCAGCTCGTCGAGGGTGCAGGGCGCGTCGCCGATGGCCTCCAGCAGCGGATCGGGCGGCGCCTGTGGAGCGGGCACGGCCTCGCGCAGCAGTCCGGCGATCTGCGGCCCCAGTTCTTCGAGGATGTCGTCCACGCTCTCCACCAGCTTGGCGCCCTGGCGGATCAGCCGGTGGCAGCCGCGCGCCATGGGGTTGTGGATGGAGCCGGGGATGGCAAACACCTCCCTCCCCTGCTCGGAAGCCTGGCGAGCGGTGATCAGCGAGCCGGATTCGCGTGCCGCCTCCACCACCAGCACGCCCAGGGCCAGCCCGGAGATGATGCGGTTGCGCTTGGGGAAATTCTCCGCCAGCGCCTGGACGCCGACCGGATACTCCGAGACCAGCAGGCCGCCGCCGGCGACCAGCTCGTGCGCCAGCGCGCGGTGGCGGGCCGGGTACACGCGGTCCAGCCCGGTGGCGCAGACCGCGATGCTCAGGCCACCGGCCTTGAGCGCGCCGCGGTGCGCCGCACCGTCGATCCCCAGCGCCAGGCCGCTGGTGACGGTGAGGCCGCGCGCGGCCAGGGCCTCGGCAAAGGCGCTGGCGTTGTCCAGCCCCTGCGGGCTGGCCGAGCGGCTGCCGACGATGGCGATCTGCGGCAGGGCCAGCAGCTCGGTGTCGCCCTGGCAGAACAGCGCCAGCGGCGCCTGGGGGATCTCGCGCAGCCGGGCGGGATAGCGCGGATCCTCACGCACCACCAGGCTGCGCTGCGGCTGGGCCAGCCATTCCAGATCGCGGGCAATGCCCGCCTCATCCGGCTGCAGCAGGCCCGCAAACAGGCGCTCGTCCAGTCCGGCCCGGCGCCAGGCGGAAGGCCCGGCGGCCAGCACGGCCGAGGGCTCGCCGAACTGGCCCAGCAGCCGGCCCGCCGTCACCGGGCCGATGCCCGGCGCCCGGATCAGCGCCAGCCAGTCGCGCAGTTCCGGCGCCTTCACGTGCTCAGGAGCGGGACGGTTTCTCGACGCGGTCCAGGCGGTGCACCGGACGGGTCGAGGTGAGGATCAACCCGTAGCTGATCCGCGGCGTGACCTTGAAGATCATCAGCGTGGCGGTGGGCACGTCAGGGAGCCGCACGCGCGCATCGGTGGACGAACCCGGATCGCGCACCAGACGCCCCGGCTCGAAGGCGGTGAGCAGGTGCCCGGGTTCCAGACCGTGGCGGGAGCCGCGGTTGAGGGTGACGATCTGGTACTGGCTGACCTGGGTCAGCCCGTCCTGCACGGCGATCACCCGGCCGTTGATCGGCCGCTGCGGCGCGCGCGGATAGAAGTTGCTGTCGAAGATGTCGGTCTCGATCTCGATCAGCTGGTCGCCGGCACGGGCCTCGCGTGCGGTGCGCGTGAGTACGCCGATCGCCGGCTGGCCGAGCTGGCGCACTTCCACTTCACCGATCGCCAGCGCCTCATACCCGAGGATCTCGCCGCTCTCCGGATCCCGAAGCGCGGGCCCGCGGCGCACCAGGGCGTAGTTGCGGCGCTCGGTCTGCGGCAGGTTCTTGATGTACACGCGGCTGTTGGCGCCGGCCACCAGCTGGTCCTCGCCAAAGGCGAGCACGTAGGGCGCGCTGCGCAGCTGCTCGGCGGTGATCAGGCGCGGGCTGCTGAGGAAATCGCGCACCGCTTCCACCGGGATCACCGGGATCGGCGCGACCAGTGGCTCGCTGCGCACCTGCGGCGAGCGGCTCTCCACCGGGCCGGTGTAGGTGTACAGCTCGCGCTCGACGCGCAGGCCGCCGTCGGCCGCGCGCTCCAGCCGCGGGCGGCCATCGCGCCAGGCGAGCACCAGGATGTCGCCGGGGTAGATCAGGTGCGGGTTGGCGACCTGCTCGTTGACCACCCAGATCTCCGGCCACTGCCAGGGGTCCAGCAGAAACTGATTGGCGATGTCCCACAGGGTGTCGCCGCGCTTGACCACATAGCGCAGCGGCGCGTCCTGCTTGACGCGTACCGGCTCGGCCGGGGTTTCTTCCGGCGGCAGCGGCTCCGGTGCCGGGCTCGCCACCGGCGGCGGCGGTGCGCTCGGTGGCGGCGCCTCCGGCGTCCCGGCACAGCCGCCCAACAGGGTGGCGCCCGCGAGCAGCAGAAGGGCCGGCCGATACAACGCGTTATACTTGCGCATGGTGCGCTCCCCGTGGATCACCGACCGATTTTTGCACAATCCCTAGCTGCGGCAAACTGTTAGCGCCTGTTCCCGCAGTTATTTCGCAAGAGCAGCACGATGGCCCTACTCGAGATACTCCACCACCCGGACCCGCGCCTGCGCATCAAGGCACAGCCGGTGACGCAGTTTGACGACAGGCTGCAGCGTCTGATCGACGACCTGTTCGAGACCATGTACGCCGCCCCCGGCGTGGGTCTGGCCGCCACCCAGGTGGGCGTGGCGCGGCGCGTGGCGGTACTGGACTGCGCGGGAGACAGGGCCGCGCCCGAGCCGCTGGTGATCATCAATCCCGAGATCCTCGAACCGCGCGAGCCGCAGATGATGGAGGAAGGCTGCCTGTCGGTACCCGGCGCCGCGGAGAAGGTGGACCGCTACAACCGGCTGCGGCTGCGCGCGCTCGACCGTCAGGGCCAGCCCTTCGAGCTGGAGGCCGAGGGCCTGCTGGCGCAGGCGGTGCAGCACGAGATCGACCACCTCGACGGCAAGCTCTACATCGACAAGCTGTCTTCGCTCAAGCGCGAGCGCCTGCTGAAGAAACTGCACAAGGCCGGGAAACCGGCCTAAGCCATGCGCCTGGCCTTTGCCGGCACACCGGAGTTCGCCGTCGCGGCGCTGGACGCGCTGCACGGCGCCGGGCACGAGATCGCCGGCGTCTTTACCCAGCCGGATCGCCCGGCCGGGCGGGGCCGCAGGCTCAGCGCCTCGCCGGTGGCGCGGCGCGCCGGAGCGCTGGGGCTGCCGGTGCACAAACCGGAGCGCTTCCGCGAGGCCGCACAGCAGAGCCTGCGCGAGCTCGGCGTGGAACTGATGGTGGTGGTCGCCTACGGGCTGGTCCTGCCGCAGGCGGCGCTGGACATTCCCAGGCAGGGCTGCCTCAACATCCACGCCTCGCTGCTGCCGCGCTGGCGCGGCGCGGCGCCGATCCAGCGCGCGATCGAGGCCGGCGACACCGAAACCGGCATCACCATCATGCAGATGGACGCGGGCCTGGATACCGGGCCGATGCTGCTCAGCGAACGCACACGCATCACCGAGCAGACCACCGCCGCCCAGCTGCACGACGTGCTGGCGGCCCTGGGCGGCCGGCTGATCGTCGAGGCACTCGCCGGCCTGCAGGCCGGCCGGCTGCAGCCCCGGCCACAGCCGGACGGCGCGACCTATGCCGCCAAGCTGAGCAAGGACGAGGCGCGCATTGACTGGACCCGGCCGGCCACCGAGCTGGCGCGGCGCATCCGCGCCTTCAACCCGGTACCGGTGTGCTGGAGCGAGGCCGGCGGCGAGCGTCTGCGCGCCTGGAACGCCCGCGCCCGGAGCGGCGCCAGCGGCGCGGTGCCGGGGCAGATCCTCGCCTGCGACCGCGACGGCGTGCACGTGGCCTGCGGTGAGGGCCAGCTGTGCCTGACCGAGCTGCAATGGCCCGGCGCGCGCCCGCAAGCCGCGGCGCAGGCGGCGCAGGGCCGGCTGCACCCCGGAGACCGGCTGGGATGAATCCGCACGACGAGCCGGTGCTGCCGCCGCCCCCCGAGCGTCCCGACTGCTGCGCCGGCAGCTGCGCGGTCTGCGTGCTCGAGGGCTATGCCGAGGAGCTGGAACGCTGGCACGCCGAGTGCGAGCGCCTGCGTGCCGAACACCGGGCCCACAGGCCACCGGCGCCACCCCTGCCGTGACGCCTCCCGGTCCCGCTGCGCAGTCCCGTGTCCTCGCCGCCCGCGCGGTGGCCCAGGTGCTGGGCGGGCGCAGCCTGGACGATGTGCTGCCACCGCAGGCCGACGGCTTCGCCCGTGCGCTGTGCTTTGGCGTGCTGCGTCACTACGCGCGGCTGGACGCGCTGCTCTCACCGCTGACCGCGCGGCCGCTCAAGTCCGGGTCCGAGCTCCACGCGCTGGTGCTGTGCGGGATCTACCAGCTGCTGGAGATGGACGTGGCCGAGCACGCGGCCCTCAACGAGACGGTGAACGCCTGCGAGGCGCTGGGACAGGGCGGCGCGCGCGGGCTGGTCAACGCCCTGCTGCGCCGGGTGCAGCGCGAGCGCGATCCGCTCATCGCCCGCCTGCCGGCGGACCCGCGGGTGCAGTTCTCCTACCCGGACTGGCTGGTGAACGCCATCGCCCGCGACTGGGGCGCGGTCACCGAGCGCCTGCTCGCGGCGGGCAACGAGCAGGGGCCGATGACCTTGCGCGTCAACCGCCGGCGCAGCAGCCGTGAGGCCTATCTGGAGCGCCTGCATCAGGCCGGCCTGCTCGGCCACGCGCTGGACGGGGTGGCCGACGCGATTCGTCTGGAGACGCCGGTGGCGGTGGAGAAACTGCCGGGCTTTGCCAGCGGCGAGGTCTCGGTGCAGGACGCCGCCGCCCAGCTCGCGGCGGATCTGCTCGACCTGCACGACGGCCAGCGCGTGCTCGACGCCTGCAGCGCGCCGGGCGGCAAGGCGGCGCACATCTTGGAACGCGCGCAGGTGCAGCTGACCGCCGTCGATAACAGCCCGGCCCGGCTCGGCCGTGTGCGCCAGACACTCGACCGGCTGGGGCTCGACGCCCGGCTGGCGCTGTCGGATGCGGCCCACGTCAAGCGCTGGTGGGACGGCCAGGCATTTGACCGCATCCTCATCGACGCGCCCTGCTCCGGCACCGGCGTCATCCGCCGCCACCCGGACATCAAGTGGCTGCGCCGCGCCAACGATCTGCCGCCGCTGGCACTGACCCAGCGGCGCCTGCTGGACCGGCTGTGGCCGCTGCTCGCGCCCGGCGGTGTGCTGGTGTACGCCACCTGCTCGATCCTCAACGCCGAGGGCGACGACATCCTGCGCGGCTTCCTGCAGCGCACGCCGGACGCCCGCCTGAGCGCCATGCAGCTGCCGGTGGGCCTGGCCAGCCGCTGCGGGATCCGCATCGCCCCGGGCGGAGATTTCGACGGCTTTTACTACGCACGTCTCACTCGGCGCGGCAGCCCGGCCCCGGGTGGCGTAGGCTAGGCGCCGGGTATTTGTTCATCACCCCAATCAATGACACCAGAGGAGTTTCCAATGAAAAAACTGTTTGCACTCGTCGCCCTCGCCGCGCTGCCCCTGGGCGCGCAGGCCGAGCTGCTGGCCTCCGTGGACGCCTTTGGCTCCTTCAGCAAGTTCGAGGAAGGATCTGGCTCCGAAGACGCCGACGGCTATGGCCTGCGCGGGCGCGTCAACCTGCCCGGCACCGGCCTGTTCGGCCGCGTGCAGCTGCTGGAGGAACAGAAGGACGACGCGCTGAAGACCGACTACAGCGAAGTGCGCATCGGCGGCGGCATCGCCACCGGCATCACGCCGCTGATCGATCTCAGCTTCGAGCTCGAGCACCTGGACCTGGAGACCAAGAACAGCAACGTCAAGAACACCACCGACGGCTTCGGCGTGTTCGGCGGGGTCAGCACCTCGCTGCCGCTGCTCAACGCCTACGGCCGTATCGGCTTCATGAAACTGGAAGATGACGCCGGGATAGACGTGGACGGCAGCGAGTACTTGATCGGCGCGCGCATCTCCGTGCTGCCCTTCGTCGGCCTGTTTGCCGAGTACCGCCTGCTCACCCTGGACCCGGAAGTGGGCGGCGACACGGACATCAAGAGCTACCGTCTGGGCGCCAGCATCAGCTTCTGAGGCCGGCCGCACCCACAATCAGGGAGGCCCGAGGGCCTCCCTTTTTTGTGCCCGCCGCCTGGCTCAGGGCAGCGGCGCGCGCGGGACGATCACCGCCTGCAGCCGGGCCCGCACCACATTGGCGTAGGCCGCCCCCAGGTTTTGCGGAGCGCGGGTGGGCACCATGAACTGCCACTGCTCGGCGTCCACCTCGTTGTTGGGCTTGCCCAGCACGAAGCTGTTGTCGGTGTCGTGGGTGAAGAAGTAGTGGATGCCGTGACTGGCGTGCGCCCCCTGGCGCTCGATGCAGTCCGCGAACACCCGGCCGGTGTGATCGAGCGAGCGTCCGGCCATGACATCGTAGGCCGCCGGCACCTTGCCGCCGTTCCAGCTGTAGCTCTCGCCGGGGAAGGGGCGCGGCACGGGATCGTCGCCGGTGCCGTCGTCGAGGCAGGCATCGTCGCGGTAGTAGGGCACCACCAGCGGGTTGGCCAGGCTGGTCGCGCCCTTGAGCTCGAAGACGTAGACCAGTGAACCGCCGCGGCCCTTGGCCGAGACCTGCTCCCAGTTGTCGAAGGCCAGCGGCGCGTTGAAGGTGGGATCGGCCACGTCGAAGAAGGCCGGGCAGCGGCCGGTGATGTCCGGCGGGCGCGGCCCTTCCGGGGTCAGGCACTGGCCATTGACCGGGAACAGGTTGTCGAGCTGGCCCAGATCGTCGTTGATCCCGTCCACCGGCACGCCGTGCGGCCGCAGCGCGGTGTAGTAGCGCCCGCCCGGCAGGTCCTCGCCGGCCTCGGGCACCATCGCCGAGCGGTTGTAGTCCCAGGAGGTGTACAGGCCATCCGGCGGGATGGGGTGCACGCGCACGCGGTAGCGGTAGGCCACCGCGTCCCGGTAGAAGGTCTCGGTCTTGGTCACGTTGGTGCCGGAATCTGCCCCCCAGACCTCGCGGATGGCGCGCACCGGGCCGGCGCGCTCGCCGAGCAGGGTGGAGTTGCCCTCCCAGTTGACCTGCTCGTCCTCGAAGCCGACCACCGAGATGGTCGAATCCGGCGACTGCTGGAAGGCACGGCCTTTCCAGCGGTCGAGCAGGTCCGGCCCGAATTCGCCCGGAGCATCGGGGTCGGCGATCCGGATCTCGCGGATCATCCAGCGCCCGGAGGCATACCAGCGGTAGGTATCGGTACGGACCGTCACGCCGTCGCGCGGGAAGCGGTCCGTGGAATCGCGCTTGCTCGCCTCGCTGCCGTCCGGGCAGACCTTGCCGCTGCGGTTGGGGCCGTAGCCGGTATTGCTGGTGCCGAGCTTTTCCGGATCGTCCTCGGTGAAGAAGCCGCGGTCTATCCATTGGTCGGCGTTGGGGTCTCGCTCATAGCGCACGTAGTGCTGGGTGCCGGCAAAGGCGCTGCGCGCGCCCGCCGGCTTGAGGCCCAGATAGACGTAGCGCGGGGTGCCGGGCTGCAGCGGGTCGAACAGGGCCACTTCCTGCACCGGCTGCGCCGGGTCCAGCCCTGGCGGACGGGCGGCGGCGGGCGCGGCAGCCCCGGCGTCGGCGGCCATGAACACGATCTCGTCGTCGTGGTCCAGGCCGCTCACCGGGTCACGCTTGCCGGGCAGGTAGCTGGCGAAGCAGGCGTTCGGGTCGTTGTTGTCCCAGCGCTCCAGGTCCCACTCGTAGCTCAGCTCCTCGTCGGTGCCGGAGTAGGTGGAGAAATCCGAGTTGGCGTTGGCGAGGAAGAACGGGAACTTCTGGTCCACCTGCACCGGGATCTCGATGAACGCCGAGCCATCCCAGGCGAAGGCGGCGAGGCGCTCGGGCGCCGGGCCCATCAGTTCCGGCGGCGCGCCCGGCGGCGGGTAGAGGATCACGCCGTTGTGGGCGTCCTGCACCTGGCCGGGCAGTAGGCCGAGCTGGTCGAACAGCTCGCCGGTGAGCAGCGCGCCGGAAGGGTACGGATACGGCGCACCCTGTGCCGCCGGCACGCTCCACAGCGGCAGCTGCGCGCCGGTGAGGACCACGGGTTCCACCTCGCGGCGCACTGCGGCTTCACGCTGCACCGCGCTGAGCGGGTCGGCGTCCAGGCCGATGACGTTGCCCAGGTCATCGCCGGCGTCTTCCACCAGCGCCGGCGCATCGCCGGCCTGCAGGTTGTCGGCCGCGTGCGTCACCAGCACCGCGACGCTGTTGCTGTCTCCCGCAACCAGCGCCAGCAGCTGCGTCAGCAGCCGCTGCAGCGCCGCGGCGAGGTTGTTGAGCGCGGTCTCGAACTCGCCCTGCACCAGCAGGCCCAGGGTCTCGCCGAGGCCACCGGTGAAGCCGGCGAGGACGCCGATCAGGCCCGGGCCGTAGTCCGGCCGTGCGGCGGCGGCCGGCGGCGGCTGGACGCGGACCAGGCTGTTCTCCACGTCGGCGGTGAAGTCCGGCTGTCCGTCGGCGCCCACCGGGTACAGCGGCACGTCCAGATCCAGCTCGATGTGGACGGCCGGGATCGTCGCGTCGCGCGAGTAGGACGCCAGGTACTGCGGGTGGTACCCGTAGACCAGCACTGCCAGCTCGTCGCCCTGGCGCAGGCGCTCGGCGACGCCCACCAGATGTACGTTGGCGTGCTCGCCCAGACCGCGCACGGGCATGAGCTGATCGTCCACCAGACGCCAGCTGCTGGCGCCCGCCGCCTTCACGCCCAGACCGATGAACAGGATGCTGTCGCAGCCCGTGCGCAGGGTCGGCACGCCGGCCTCGGCACAGGCGCTGTCATTGACGCCCTGCGGGGTGCTGACACGCACGCGTGCCTGGGCAATGCCGGCCAGGATCGCCCCGCCCGGCGGCGTCACGCCGAGCACCGGGAGCACCGCCGCCGGTCCAGGCTGGGCGTCGTACAACAGCTGCGCCGCAGCACCCTGGACGACGTTGCGGGCCGACAGCGGCCCGGCCTTGACGTAGGCGCGCTCACTGGCGGGGAATCCGGCACCGCGTGGCGCCAGCAGCTCGGCCGCCGGCAGCTGTACCGCGTCGCCGTTGTCCAGCGACAGGCACAGCGACTCGGCGGCACCGGCCAGCTGACCCTGGCCACGCAGCTTCTCGTTGAACCACTGCAGGGTGGCGGCCCCGCGGTTGAGGCTGCCGCAGTTGTTGTTGCCGCCGGTCTCCTGGAACTTGAATGGCCCCGGCGCGGGCACGAAGCCCTGCAGGATGTGGCCGCTCTGGTGGGTGATCAGGCGCACGTCGCCGCCGCGCTGCTTCAGGCACTGGTAGTTGAACCAGGCATCGTTGAAGTTGAACAGCGTGTCGCGCATGCCCTGGCTCAGCAGCACGTCCACGGACGGCTGGCCGCGGCGCTGGTTGCCGCCGGGGACATCGCCGGCCAGCGTGCCGAGCATGCCATTGGGGTCCGTCGGGGCCCGGGCCAGGTCATATGGCAGGGTGGCCTGACCGTTGAGGCCGCACCAGTAGCTGGGGCTGTGGTACTGGAACCAGTCCAGCGCCTCGCGCGGAAACTCATTGCTGGCCGCGCCGCGCACCAGGGTTTCCTTGATGTACGGATCCAGCCCGCGACGATCGGGCGTCTCGCCAGCGCTCAGGCCGGGACCATAGGATCCTGCTTCGCCGCCTGCGGTGAGCAGCACGTCCCAGGCGCTCTTGACCACGTCGCCCGGGTTGAGGCTGTAGCGCAGGTCATGCCAGGTGATGTCGGGCGCCAGGGCGTCGAGGCGGTTCTTGGCATCCACCGCATGCAGCAGCAGCTGGAACCCGCCGCCGTAACTGCTGCCGATGGCGCCGGCCACCAGATTGACGCCGCCGCTCGCGCTTGTGGCCGACGGCGGACGGGCGACAAACGGTTTGCCGGCCTGTCCCTCGTCGCGCCAGGCCAGATAATCCAGATGCTGCTCGGCCCAGTCGAGGATGCGGATCAGGTCCTGGCCCTCGAAGTCCGGGTCCATCACCCGCACGGTGCCGCTGCTGCCGCCGAAGCCGCGCTGGTCGATGCTGATGACTGCGTAGCCGGCATCACGATACTCGGCAAAACCGCTGGTGGAACGCGCGCCGCCAAACCCGTGGCCGTGCAGGATCAGCGGGTGCGCACCGGCCGCGGCCTGGGCGCAGTTGACCGTGCGCGGCTCCAGTACCTGGAAGCTGATGGTCTCGCCGCTGGCCGAGGGGATGCGCACCGCGTAGCTGCGGTTGCCCTGCAGGTTTTCCTGGCGGACGCAGGAAGCGTCATTGGAGGGTGGCGGAGGGGGCTCCTCGCCGCCGCCGTCGGCGACGATCAGGTCGGCGACGGCGGCCGGCACGGCGCAGGCCGGCTGCAGCGGGCCGGCCTGCGCCTCGCAGTCCTCCGCCAGCTGGTCGAACCCGTCATCGGCGGCCAGCAGCACCGGGCTGAGCGGGCAGCCGGGCGCGGTGGGCTCGTCCAGGCAGGACAGCAGCGCGTCCAGCGGGCCGGTGCCCGGAGCGGCGGGCTCGCCCGCGGGGGGCGCGTCGGTGATGGGCTCGATCGCCGGGCAGATGAATCCGGGCGCGTCGAGATCACGCGCCGGCACGTCGATCAGCCGCCCCTCGCGCTGCAGGAAGTGCGCCTTCTGGCAGCGCGCCACGCGTTCGCGACGCGGACATTCGTGCGGGTCGGCGCCGTCGCGCGGCGGCACGTTGCCCACCGGCGGCGTCGGCGTGCTGTTGTTGCCGCAGCGGCCGCTGGACCAGGGCTCATCCCAGACCAGCAGGGCCGAACCCTGTGCCTGTACCGGATCCTGGTAGTCCAGCGCCGGCAGGCGGAAGTACTCGTCGTGGTCCGGGTGGCGGTCGGCTCCCACCACGCGCGAGCGGTCCACCGGCGCGCCGATGGTGCGGGCCATGACGTCCGCGCTCCACATGGTGACCTGGTGATCGGCAAAGCCGACGTGCAGCAGCACCTCGTTGTCCGGCCCCTTGAAGGCGCGGTTGTCGGTGATGTGGTGGGCGTAACCGTTGTTCTCGGAGCGATCCCACAGCATCTGCATGAGCGAGAACGCGATGTTGCGGTCCAGGTCATCCGGGTAGGCCAGGTACAGCGGGATCGAGTAGATGTCGAAGTCCACGCTGCGCGTGAGCAGGGTGCTGTAGTTCATGCCGGGCACGCCGAGCACCCCGCGCTGCACGTCCTTGGACGCGGCCACGACCACGCCGCCGAGGATGCCGCCCTGGCTGTTGCCGTCGTAGAACACCTCGCGCGTGTCGTGCGCCGGGCGGCCCTCGAACTGGAACGCCGGATCGGCGGCAAAACCGCCGGGATGGCGCAGCAGGCGGGCGAGGTAGAGGAAGTTGAGCACGCCCTGCTGCGAGGCGTCCGGGATCACCGGGAAGTTGGACAGGTCCACCAGCACGCTGGCGACGTTGGGCACATCGCCGCTGGCAAAGCCGTACCAGTCGGTGGCGCACATCATCATGTTGCCTTCCTGCGCCAGCGTGGCCACGTGCTCGCCGTTGTTCACCTCACCCTGCCCACCGAGCAGGCCGTGACCGTACAGCGAGGGCCGTGCCGGGCTGTCCAGCGCCGCCCTGGGGATGTTGCAGGTGAAGTTGACGGTGAGCGTGGCGTTGCCGCCCGGACGGTCGGGCAGCCCGTCGCCGTAGGCCGCCTGGGCGGCACAGCCGCTGGCGGCGGCCTGCTCGGGGCTCAGGCCCGCGCAGGCACCGGCGCTGGCCGCGTCCGGCTGGTAGTAGAGCCGGTTGGGCGGCGCGCTCACGGTGGACCCGAGCGCGGCGGCGCGGCCGGGGGTGAAGACGTCGCAGGCCTCGCCCACGGGAGCAAAGCGGCGGCATTCGCTGCGCAGCATCTCCAGCTGCTGCGGCTGGTTGGCGGCGAGCTGCGCGAGGAAGGCCTGGAACTGCTCGCTCTCGTTGAGCGGCGAGGCGTCCGCCGGCACCAGGTAGCTGGGCACGGTGAAGGTGCCGGTGACACGGCGCGCGATCAGGCTGCTGGGATTCTCCTGCACCGCCGTGACGGTGTAGGCCGGGGCACGGCCCAGATCGGTGATCTCACCGGCCGGGGTCTCCACCTGGCCCAGCGCGGCGAAGGCGTCGTCGCGCATGTGGCGCAGGCGCGCGATGTTGTTCTCGGCGCTGGCGGTGGTGAAATCCCAGGCCAGATAGAGGCTGTCGTCACGCGCGATGCCGGCGCGGTCGAGCACGCCGAACACGTTCTGCTCCAGCGCCTGGCAGCGCGCCACCACCGGCGGCAGCAGCGAGACGCGGCCGTCGCGGCAGGTGGCGAAAGCGGGCTGCGCGGCCAACGTTTGGCCGTTGTCGTCGCGCAGATTGCGTAACACCACCACGTAGCGGCGGCCCTCACGGAAATTCTGCGCCGGGCGCACGATCAGCGCCGGGCGCGCCGCCTGCGCCGGATTGGCCTGGCCCTCCGAGGGCAGCAGCAGGCCGGCGTTGAGGTCAATCTCGGCCCACACCAGATGGCGCCGCGGCAGCTCAACCACGTTGTCGGGCACTTCCAGCACCACCACGGCGGCGTCCGGATCGTCCACGCGGCTGAGGTCGGTCAGCGGCACCGCGCCCTTGACCGGGCCAAACGGCTGGCCTTGTGTATCGCGCTCCACGCCCAGCCCTGGCACGTAGGTGAGGATCATCTGTCCGGGGGAATAGCCGTCGTTGCGGTTCCACTCGCTGGGGTCGACCGGCTTGCCGAGGATGTTGCGCGGCATCGCCTGCGGCAGGAAGCGGATGCGCCGGCCGCTGCCGCCGCGCTCGACCGACTGCGGGCTGCCGGTCGCGGCGGGCACGGTGTAGTGGTCGCTGGGGAAGGGGAACAGGCAGCTGGCGGTATCGAGGATGTCGCAGCCGCGCAGCTGGGCGTCGAAGGCGGCGGCCACCAGCGCCTCGTCACCGGCCGGGCGCTCGTCGCCCCCGCCCTCCAGCGCGTCGCCGACCTGGGCGACGGTGTCGCACAGCTGTGACGGAAACTCGCGGTCGCGGCAGCCTTTCTCCAGCTCGTCCAGACCGTCGCCGAACAGTTCCAGCAGCTCCTGCGCCGGGCACTGCGGGCTGCCCGGGTCCAGGCAGGCCAGCGCGCCCGTCAGCACGCGGTCTTCCAGCACCTGCAGCACGCAGGCCGGATCATCCGGGGAGGCCCGGCAGGCGCTGAGGTACTCGGGGATCTGCTCCTCCTGCGGCGTGTCGAACAGCGGGTAATAGGCCTGCAGGCGCAGCAGCGGGGCGGTCAGCGGGCCGAGCGAGACGGTTTCCTCGTACGGCGCCTCGCCGTTGACCGGGCCGCCGAATTCTTCCTCGGGAATGATGTAGCCGAAGCTGTTGTGGGTGAGGCCGAGCAGCATCATCGGCCGGCTGGCGGCGCCCTCGGCACCGTAGGCCTGGCGGCGGATCATCTGGCCGAAGCTGTTGGTCGCCTCGCCGGGGATGGTGACGATCTCCAGCCCGGCGCCGTCCAGCGGCGCGCCGAGGGTGACACGGCTGACCTGGGTGCTGGCGGTGGGCGTGAGCTGCGGCAGCTCGGCGCGCAGCGCCTGCACCTGCGGGATCTGGTCCGCCGGGGTCTCCACGAAGTTGTAGTAGCGGTTGAAGCTGCGCGCCGCACCGGCGGCGATGAACAGCGGGTTGGTCACCGGCAGCACCGCGGTGGCGTGCCGCACCGTCAGCACCGGGCTGACCGGCTGTGCCGCGGACTGGAGGATCTGCAGGGCGTCGTCGGCGATCCGGATGCCCAGATTGCGCGCGCGGCAGTAGCCGTTCTCCACCCCGGTGAGCCCGCTGCAGCGCAGCGCGGCCGGCATTTCACTGTCTGGCGGCGTGCGCGGCGAGGCATCGGCGATGGGGCCGTTGAAGTACAGCGCCACGCCACCCTGCGCCTGTTCCAGGCGCACCAGGCCGCTGAGCACGAAGTCGGTGTGTACCTGGCGGTTGCTCAGGCCGAGCACGGTCGGGTGCGCGGTGTACTGCATCAGGGTGCCGATCACGGTGCCGTCGGCGCGGCGCGCCTGCAGCACGGTCAGCGCCTGGTCGGTCTGCTCGTCGGCACGGATCTTGGGCCGGCGGAAGTTGTTGCGCTGGGCCTGGCCGGTGGCGGCCAGCAGCTCGGCGGGCGCACGGCGGTCATAGGCTTCCCGCACCGCGGCGGCGGCGAGCTGGTAGAGGCCCTGGGTCCAGGCATCGTCCTCGCCGCAGCCGTCGAGGCCGAAGCGGTCGGCGTCGCAGTCCAGCCAGGTGTCCGGCACGCCGCCCCACAGACCCTGCAGGTCGGCGGCGGAATGGGAATGCGACTGGCCGATGAGGATGTTGTCCTGGGCAATGCCGCTGGCGGCGCTGATGGCGCGCTTCATGCCGGCCTGGATCAGGTTGCCGGCGCCGATGGCGTCGAGCGTGACGAACGCCACCGTCTGTCCGCCCAGCTCCAGCACCAGCGCGCGCACGTAGGTGGAATGCGCCTCGCCGTCTTCCTCGGCCACGGCGTAGTTGCCGGTGGCGGCGGGGCCGCCGATGTCCACGTCGGTGCTGTCGGGCGCACGTCCCACGTCGCCGTAGCCGCCCAGGTTGAACTGCTGGCGCTTCTCGCCGACGCGGCCTTCGGCGTCGGCGGACAGGCGCTCCTCGATCACTCCTTCAATATGCCTGTCGCTGGGCGCCACCGAGCGCTTGGCCGCGCCGGCACAGAACTGCCCGGCCGGGCAGGCGAACACGGTGCTGTTGAGGATGGTGCCGGTGGCCACCGCACGCTCCAGGCGCGCGTTGTCCGGCTCGCTGAGGGTGACGGTGAAGCGGGCCTCGGGCACCTGGGTGCCGTCATCGAGCAGCGGCACCTCGATCTGGGCCAGTGTCTGGCCGGCCGGAATTTCCAGCGTGCCACTGCTGGCCACGTAATCGCTGCCGGCCACGGCGCTGCCGTCGGCGGTGGCAAAGGCCACCGTGACGATCTCCTCGCTGGCGCGCGACAGGCTGACCGGGAAGCGCATCACGCCCTCGGCCTCGGCCGCGCTGGCGTCGGCGATGCTCAGCGACGGCGGGGTATTCAGCACCTGGACGCGGGCGGTATCGGTGTCCTGCCCGCCGCCACTGGCGGTGACGGTGAGGGTGAAGACCAGTTGTGCGGGGCGCTCCACCTCCGGGGCGGTGAAGCGCGCGGTGGCGGTATCGGCGCCGGACAGCGCCACGGCCGGGCCGTCGGTCTGGGTCCACTGGAAGCTCAGGGTCTCGCCCTGCGGGCCGGTGGCCGCGCCCTGCAGCAGCACCTCGTCGCCCTCGGTCACCGGCGCGTACGGACCGCCGGCGTCGGCGACCACCGGATCACTCTGCGGCGGCCCCTGCCGCGGCGGTTCGCTGCCGCCGCCGCAGGCGCTCAGAAACAGGAACACACACAGCAGACACAGCCGGTTCAGGGTTTGCATGACAACGCCTCAGCAGGGGCGCGCGCCAGGTACGCGCCGGGGAACAGAAGGCGCTAGCCTCCTCGCGCAGGTCGGTTTCATCTGACGTAAAACCTGACTTGTGCCTCATATGGTAGGCGGCCCGGAGGGCGTGGCGGATAGTAAATCGCCCCTATGGCCCTGCCTGGGTGTATAAAGCAGGCAGCAACGGCGATTCCTGGCTGTGCCGATTGTGAATTTATATATACTTCTATAAATTTAAATCTTGACTATTTCACAATCCATCTCCGGGCCAAGCTGTGTATTGCGTCACACCCGGCAGCGGCGTAAGGTGCGCGCCCCATGAAAATCATCATTCTGGGCGCGGGCCAGGTGGGCGCGACGCTGGCCGAGAATCTGGTCAGCGAGCAGAACGACGTCACCGTCGTCGACACTGACCAGAGCCTGCTCGAAGACCTGCAGGAACGCCTCGACC
This sequence comes from Gammaproteobacteria bacterium, assembly GCA_046565985.1. Classification (GTDB taxonomy): domain Bacteria; phylum Pseudomonadota; class Gammaproteobacteria; order Nevskiales; family Nevskiaceae; genus Polycyclovorans. The sequence continues at coordinate 29,444 of JBKHXN010000048.1, read as the reverse complement.
TGCGAACCGTGCAGGGTCACGCCTCCTACCCCAACGTGCTGCGCCGCGCCGGCGCGGACGACGCGGACATGATCATCGCCGTGACCGAGAGCGATGAGACCAACATGCTGGCGTGCAAGATCGCCAATACCCTGTTCCAGACGCCGACCAAGATCGCGCGGGTGCGCGCGGCGGAGTATCTGCGCGAGGAAAAGCTGTTTGGCGTGGACGCCCTGCCGGTGGACATGCACATCTCCCCCGAGCAGCTGGTCACCGACTACATCCGCCGCCTGATCGAGTACCCGGGCGCGCTGCAGGTGGTGGACTTTGCCGACGGCCGGGTCCGGCTGGTGGGCGTCAAGGCGTATTACGGCGGCCCGCTGGTGTCGCGCCAGCTGCGCGAGCTGCCGCAGCACCTGCCCGGCGTGGACGCCCGGGTGGCGGCGATCTACCGCCGCGGACGGCCGATGATCCCGGAGGGCGATACCGTCATCGAGGCCGAGGACGAGGTGTTCTTCGTCGCCGCCAAGGCGCACATCCCCAAGATCATCGCCGAACTGCGGCGGCTGGACGAGCCGGTCAAGCGCGTGATGCTGGCCGGCGGCGGGCGCATCGGCCTGCGCCTGGCGCGGGTGCTGGAAGACAAGATCCAGGTCAAGATCATCGAGAAGTTCAAGGACCGCGCACGCTATCTATCCGAGGAGCTGGACCACACCGTGGTGCTGCACGGGGACGGCGCCAACGAGGCGCTGCTGCGCGAGGAAAACATCGAGGACGTGGACGTGTTCTGCGCCATCACCAACGATGACGAGGCCAACATCCTCTCCGCCATGCTGGCCAAGCGCCTGGGTGCCAAGAAGGCGCTGTGCCTGATCAACCGCCTGTCGTACGTGGATCTGGTGGAAGGCGGGGCCATCGACATCGCCATCAGCCCGCAGCAGTCCACGGTCTCGGCGCTGCTGGCGCACGTGCGCCGTGGCGACGTGGTCCGCGTGCACAGCCTGCGCCGCGGCGCGGCCGAGGCGATCGAGGCGGTGGCCCACGGCGACGCCGACAGCTCCAAGGTGGTCGGCAAGCGCCTGGACCAGATCAAGCTGCCGCCCGGCACCACCATCGGTGCCATCGTGCGCGGCGACGAGGTCATCATCGTCCATCACGACACGGTGATCGAGGCGGAGGATCACGTGATCATGTTCGTGGTGAACAAGCAGTACACCAAGGACCTGGAAAAGCTCTTCCAGGTCGGCATCTCGTTCCTCTGATCCGTGCCGCTGCCCGTCCGCGCACCGCTGCCCCAGTCCCGCCGTTTTTCCGCGGTGCAGCGGGTCATGGGCATCCTGCTCATGGTGTTCTCGATCACCATGCTGCCGCCGATCGGCGTGAGCCTGTACTTCGAGGACGGCAGCAGCCGCGCCTTCCTGATCGGCCTGGCCGTCACCTTCATCACCGGCGCGCTGGTCTGGTACCCGGTGCGGGACTGCCGCGCGGAACTCAAGATCCGCGACGGCTTCCTGGTCACGGCGCTGTTCTGGATCGTGCTGGGGCTGTTCGGCGCGGTGCCGCTCTACGCGGTGGAGCGGCCGGACCTGAGCCTCTCGCAGGCGGCCTTCGAGGCCATCTCCGGCCTGACCACCACCGGTGCGACCGTGATCGTGGGCCTGGACCAGCTGCCCGCCTCGGTGCTGTATTACCGCCAGCAGCTGCAGTGGTTCGGCGGCATGGGGCTGGTGATCCTGGCCATCGCCGTCCTGCCCATGCTGGGCGTGGGCGGCATGCAGCTCTACCGCGCCGAGGCGCTCGGTCCGGTCAAGGACACCAAGCTCACCCCGCGCCTGGTGGAAACCGCGCGGGCCCTATGGCTGATCTATCTGGGGCTGACTGTCGCCTGCGCCGCCGCCTACCGCTACGCCGGCATGGACTGGTTCGACGCCATCGGCCACGCCTACTCCACGGTGGCCAACGGCGGTTTCTCCACCAAGGACGCCTCGATCGGCCACTTCCAGAACCCGCTGATCGAGAGCATCTGCCTGGTGTTCATGATCATCGCCGCCACCAACTTCGCCCTGCACTTTCTCGCCTTCCGCACCCTGAGCCTGCGCGGCTACGTGGCCGACGCCGAGTTCCGGCTGTTCATCGGCATCATCGCCGCCGCCTCGCTGGGCGTGACCCTGCTGCTGCTGCTGGAGGGCACCTATTCCGGCGGTGAGGTGGTGCTCAAGGCGCTGTTCCAGGTGGTCTCCATCGGCACCACGGCAGGCTTCACCTCGGCCGATCTCAGCCTGTGGCCGATGGCCGTGCCACCGCTGATGATGCTGGTGAGCTTCATCGGCGGCTGCGCCTACTCCACCGGCGGCGGCATCAAGGTGGTGCGCATCATGCTGCTGTTCAAGCAGGGCATCCGCTCGGTGTTCCAGAATATCCACCCCTCGGCCGTGGCGCCGGTGAAGCTCGGCACCCGCACCGTGCCGGACGAGGTCATCCAGGGCGTCTGGGGCTTCTTCTCTGTGTACATGGGCTTCTACGTGATCCTGCTGGTGCTGATGCTGCTCAGCGGGCTGGACCCGCTCACCGCCTTCGGCTCGGTGGCCGCCACCATCAACAACCTCGGCCCCGGGCTGGGCGAGACCGCCAGCAACTTCGCCGGCATCAACAGCCTGGCGCTGTGGGTGGGCACCTTCGGCATGCTGCTGGGCCGCCTGGAGCTGTTCCCGCTGCTGGTGCTGATGACGCCGTACTTCTGGCGGCGCTGAAGCCGGTCGGCGCTACTTCTCCACGAAGGCGCGCTCGAACACGTAGTGCCCCGGCACGCCGATCTGCGGCGCGGCGCTGAAGCCGCGGGCGTCGAGCAGGGCGCGGGTATCGGCAAGCATGGTGGGGCTGCCGCAGATCATCGCGCGGTCCTGCCCGGGGTCCAGGGGCGGCAGGCCGATATCGGCAAACAGCTGGCCGCTGTCGATCAGCTCGGTGAGACGGCCGTTGTTGCGGAACGGCTCCCGGGTGGCGGTGGGGTAGTAGATGAACTGCTCACGCACCCGCTCGCCGAGGAACTCGTGCTGGGGCAACTCGCGGCTCAGGTAATCGTGGTAGGCCAGATCACTCACCTGGCGCACGCCGTGCACCAGCACGATCTTCTCGAAGCGCTCGTAGGCCTCCGGATCGCGGATGATGCTCAGGAACGGCGCCAGCCCGGTGCCGGTGGAGAGCAGGTACAGGTGCTTGCCGGGCAGCAGGTCGTCCAGCAGCAGGGTGCCGGTGGGCTTGCGGCTGACCAGGATGTCATCGCCCGGCTTGAGCTGCTGCAGGCGCGAGGTGAGCGGGCCATCCGGCACCTTGATGCTGAAGAATTCCAGATGCTCCTCGTAATTGGCGCTGGCAATGCTGTAGGCGCGCATCACCGGGCGGCCGTCGGGCTGCGCGGCGGGCAGGCCGATCATGACGAAATGCCCGTTGCGGAAGCGCAGGCCGCTGTTCCGCGTGGTGCGGAAGCTGAACAGCGAATCGTTCCAGTGGCGCACGTCGAGTACGCGTTCGGTGCCCATGCCAGCCATCTGCCATGCCTCCAGCCTGTAGAAAGGCTGCGAATCTTAAATGCCTGCCTCTGCAAAATCTGCGCATATCGGTAGAACTGTTTGATCGGTCGGGCGGTGTGCGGCGCCGGTCAAACCGGTAAGCTTTGCGCCAGTTTTCATCCCACCGGGTCGGGTCTGCCCATGTCGGTCTTCACCAAAGTCAGCCACGCCGAGCTGCGCCACTTCCTGCGCCAGTACCCCGTGGGCGAGCTGATCGGCTTCCAGGGCATCGGCGAGGGGGTGGAGAACACCAACTATTTCGTGGACACGCTGGACGGGCGCTGGGTGCTGACCCTGTTCGAGCGGCTCGACTACGACGACCTGCCCTACTTCCTCGGGCTGATGGAGCATCTGGCCTCGCGCGGCTTTCCTGGCGCCATGCCGGCGCGCACCCACGAGGGCCGCAACCTCACCGAGCTCAACGGCAAGCCGGCGGCGCTGGTGCGCCGGCTCACCGGGCAGAGCGTGCTGTTCCCCACCCTGGCGCAGTGCCGCGCCGTGGGCCGGGTGCTGGGCGAGCTGCATATCGCCGGGCAGTCCTACGCCGGTCACTGCCTGAATTCGCGCGGCGCGGACTGGCGCCGCCGCACCGCGGAGGCGCTGCTGCCCAAGGTGGACGAACCGGCACGGCAACTGATCGAGGACGAGCTGCGCGCCCAGGCCGGCCTGGACCTGGCGGCACTGCCACAGGGAGTCATCCACGCTGACCTGTTCCGCGACAACGCACTCTTCGTGGAAGACCGCCTGACCGGCGTGATCGATTTCTACTACGCCTGCAACGACGCCCTGCTCTACGACCTGGCGGTGACCGCCAACGACTGGTGCTTCGAGCCGGACGGCCGGCTCAACCCGGCGCGCTGGGAGGCCCTGGTCTCGGCCTACCGCTCGCGGCGCGAGCTGAGTGCGGCGGAGCGCAGCGCCTGGGGCCTGTGCCTGCGCGCGGCGGCATTCCGCTTCTACCTCTCGCGTCTGTACGACTGGACCTTCCCCCGCGAGGGTGACGTGGTGCATGTCAAAGACCCGCAAGCCTACCGGCTGATCCTCGAACACCACCGCGCGCAGCCCCCGCCGGCGCTCTGAGCATGGACGCGCTGGCCGCCTGGATCACCCGCATCAACGACTGGATCTTCCGGCTCGTCTCCTGGCTCTGCCTGGCGCTGGTGCTGGTCTATTTTGCGAGCACCGCCGCCCGCTATCTGTTCAGTTACAGCGACGCCGCCCTGCAGGAAAGCGCCCTGTACCTGCATGCGCTGATCTTTCTCGGCGCGGCGGCGGCCTGCGTGGCGCGCGACCAGCACGTGCGCGTGGACATCTTCTATGCCCGCTGGAGCGCCGGCCGGCGCGCCGCGGTGAACCTGTTCGGCAGTCTCTGCCTGCTGCTGCCTTTCGCCGCCTTTCTGCTGTGGATCTCCTGGGATTACGTGGCGCGCGCCTGGGCGATCCGCGAAGCCTCGATGGACCCGGGCGGTCTGCCGCTGGTGTATCTGCTCAAGAGCCTGATCCTGTTCGCCGCCGCCCAGCTGATGCTCCAGGCCATCGCCCAGGCCATCCGCGCGCTGGCCACGCTGCGGCGCGCGCCGCCCGACCCGGCATGAGCCTCATCGCGTTTCTCATGTTTGCCGCGGTCTGCGGCGCCCTGCTGCTGGGCTACCCGGTGGCGTTCACCCTGGGCGGCACGGCCCTGCTGTTCGGTCTGCTGGGCGTGGCCGGCGGCGCCTTCGGCATGAGCGAGCTGATGGACCTGCCCAGCCGGGTATTCGGCATCATGGGCAACGAAACCCTGGTCGCCGTGCCGCTGTTCGTGTTCATGGGCGTGGTGCTGGAGCGCTCGCGCGTGGCCGAGGAGCTGCTGGAATCCATGGCCGGCCTGTTCGGTCGTCTGCGCGGCGGCCTGCTGATTGCGGTGGTGATGGTCGGCGCGCTGATGGCGGCCAGCACCGGCATCGTCGGCGCCACCGTGGTGACCATGGGCCTGCTCTCGCTGCCCACCCTGCTCAAGCGCGGCTATGACCCGGCGCTGGCCAGCGGCACCATCTGCGCCGCCGGCACCCTGGGGCAGATCATCCCGCCCTCGATCATCCTGGTGCTGCTGGGCGACGTGCTCTCGTCGGCCTACCAGCAGGCGCAGCTCCAGCAGGGCATCTTCGCCACCCAGACGGTCTCGGTGGGCGACCTGTTCATCGGCAGTCTGATCCCCGGCCTGCTGCTGGTGCTGCTCTACCTCGGCTATGTGTATGCCGTGGCCTGCCTGAGACCCGCGCACGCGCCACCGCTGGCCGACGGGCCGCGCGTCCCGCTGCAGCGGCTGCTGCGCGGGCTGCTGCCGCCCCTGCTGCTGATGCTGGCAGTACTCGGCTCCATCATCGGCGGCTACGCCACACCCACCGAGGCCGCCGCCGTGGGCGCCGCCGGCAGCCTGCTGCTGGCCGCCCTGCGCGGCGCGCTGCACCGGGACAACCTGCGCGCCATCGGCCAGGGCACCGCACAGGTCTCCAGCCTGGTGTTCATGATCCTGATCGGCGCCTCGATGTTCTCGCTGGTCTTCAACGCCTACGGCGGCGACCGCGCCGTGCACGGCCTGCTGCACGAGATGCCGGGCGGCGTCTTCGGCGCCATGCTGGCGGTGATGCTGCTGATGTTCCTGCTCGGCTTCATCCTCGACTTCATCGAGATCACCTTCGTAGTGGTGCCGATCGTCGCCCCGGCGCTGCTGATGATGGGCCTGGACCCGGTCTGGCTGGGCGTGATGATGGCGCTCAACCTGCAGACCAGTTTCCTCACCCCGCCCTTCGGCTTTGCACTGTTCTACCTGCGTGGCGTGGCACCGCCCGAAGTCAGCACGCCGGCGATCTACCGCGGCGCCATCCCCTACATCCTGCTGCAGCTGGGCATGCTGGGCGTGCTCGCCCTGTTCCCGGCACTGGCCACCTGGCTGCCGCGCTGGGTGTACGGCTAGGGCCGCGCGTAGGTCCCGGTCACGTGGGCGGCCAGCTGGCCGTCGCCGCCCAGTACGCGGGCTTCCATCACCACCAGTCGCCGGCCGAGCTTGAGCAGGCTGGCCTCGGCCACCACGTCGCCGCGCACTGCCTTGTTGACGAAGTGCAGGGTCATGTCGGTGGTCACGGCCATCAGCTCAGGGCCGACGTGGGCCATGACGCAGGCGTACATCGCGGTGTCGGCGGCCGCCATCAGCGTGGGCCCGGAGATCACGCCACCCGGGCGCAGCATGCCTTCACGGAAGGGAAAGCGGATGCGCGCGTAGCCGCTGCGGACTTCCTCCACGGCGATGCCGTTCTCGCCGGCCACCGGCAGGCCCTTGCGGATGAGTTGTTCAATATCGGCCGCGCCGAGTTTCAGATCCATTCCAGTCCCTTGACCGCATCCCAGATGAGTTTGAGTGACAGCACCACGAGTATGAACCGGAACAGGCCGGCGAACTGCCGCTCGTCGATCCGGGTATTGAGCCACTTGCCGGCGCCGGTCCCGAGGATCACCGCCGCGCACAGCGCGGCGAGCAGCAGCGGCTGCGCAAACGCGCTGAAGCCCACCCAGCCAAACGCCAGCACGCGCAGGCCGTGGCCCAGCATCTGCGTCAGCGCCAGCGTGCCGATGGTGGTCTGCCGCCGCCACTCCGGGCGCAGGAACAGGCGGCCGATGAACAGGCCGGTAGCGCCCACGAACATGCCCAGCGTGCCGTTGAGCAGGCCCGCTGCGAGATAGGCCGGGCGCGCCGGCAGCACCGCCTGCCCGGCCTGGCCGGGGGCCAGCGAGGCGAGGATCAGGCCGGCCAGCAGCAGCATCACCAGGTATTCATTGACACCCGCCACCCAGGGCGCGACCAGGAAAGTGCTGGGCACCGCCGCAAGCAGGAACCAGCCGGCGGCGCGCCACTCCACATGGCGCACATAGGCCGCGGTACGGGTGGTGTTGGAGACGAACTGCACGGCGGCAAACAGCGGCACCGCCTGCACCGGCGGCAGGCCGGCGGCGTAGAACAGGCCGATCAGGATGGTGCCGCCGCCCAGTCCGGCCACGCCGGAGAGCGCGGCGGTGAGAAAGGCCGCGAGGACCAGCAGCGGTTCATTCATGCGCGGCGTCCGGCGTCCGTCAGAGCACCAGCCAGCTGGCGAGCAGCAGCATCACGCCCATGCCGGCCACGTTGGTGCCGGTGGTGAGAAAGATGCTGCTGGCGGTGGCCGGATCCGCACCCAGACGACGCAGGGCCAGCGGCACCATCACGCCGAAGAAGCCGGAGACCATGCAGGCCAGGGTCATGGCCAGCAGGATCACCAGCGCCAGCTGCAGCGCCTGCGGGTTGCCCTGCCCGCCGGCGGTCCACCACATGGCCGCGGCGGCAAACAGGCCGGTCAGCGCGCCGTTGATGAGCCCGAGCAGGATTTCCTTGCGCAGCAGCCGGCGTACCGGGAAATGTTCCAGGTCACCCAGGGTGAGCCCGCGCAGGGTGATGGCCAGGGTCTGGCAGCCGCTGTTGCCGCTCTGCCCGGCGAGTACCGGCAGGAAGGCGGCGAGCGCCACCGCCTGGGCGATGGTGCTCTCGAACAGGCTGACCACGAAGCCGGCGAGAAAGGCCGTGAGCAGATTGAGCTGCAGCCAGGGGTGTCGGCGGCGCAGGGCTTCGAGCAGCGGCGTGTCCACGCGCTCGCCCTTGCCGATACCCACCATGGCGCCGGTCTGCGCGGAGATTTCGATCGCCTGGCGTTCAAACAGCTTCCAGCCACGCACCAGGCCGATCAGCACGCCCTGGGCGTCGCACACCGGATACACCGGGTAGTGGCGCTTGACCACCGCCTTGACGGTGTCCACCAGCGCGTCTTCGGGCCGCAGGCGGTAGGGGTGATGGATCATGATCTCTTCCAGCGTCTGCCGCGCGGCGGCCAGCAGCAGGTCGCGCATCACCACCATGCCGGTCAGGCGCTGCTGCCCGTCCACGACGTAGAGATAGGTGATGTCGCCCACCTCGGGCTCGTGGGTGAGCCAGTTGATCGCCTCGGCCACCGTGGTCTCACGCGGGAGCGCACCGCGCACCGGCTCCATCAGCTCGGCGACGGTACCCGGCGCGGCCGTGGTCTCGGCGGCTTCCACCGCGTCCGGCAGATGGGCCGCGACGCGGTTGGCAAAATCCGGCGGCAGGAAGCGCAGCGCGGCTTCAATGCGCTCGGGCGGCTCCTGCGCCAGCAGTGCCGCGGCGTCCACCGGCACCCGGGAGCGCAGCTCGCGCAGCAGGGCGTGCAGGTCTTGGGGTGTGGCGTCGGCTGGGGCCATGGCAGTTCCTTGTCATCGGGCTCGCCGGATCAGAATAGGCGGTTCCGATGCCGGGCGACAGCCGCCCGCATGGCTCAGTCTGGCGGCTGGACGCTGGCGATCAGTTCATGGATATAGCGCAGCTTGAACTGAGTATTGGCCTGGAGCACGAAGGGATAGGCGTCCGGCAGGCCCATGCTGCGGTTCATGGCGTTCATCGCCACGGTGAGATGGCCCCAGCGCTCGATGAGGCGCTCGAAGTCCTCGTCGGCCGGATTGAAGCGGCGCGCCAACCGTCCGCCCTGCGCCGCACCCTGCCCGCCCTGGGTGAGGCCGAACTCGAAGGCGGTCTCCTGGGCGTCGATCATGTGCATGTAATGCGCCCAGCACTCGGCCCAGTCTTCCCAGGGGTGCATGGAGGCGTAGCTGCTGACGTAGGTGGACTGCCAGCCGGGCAGCGGCCCGTCGCGGTAATGGCGCTCGAGCGCACTGGCGTAGTCCAGCCGCTCGTCTCCGAACACCGTGCGGAAGCTCTGCAGGCGTTCCGGGTGGTGGCGGATCAGCCGGTCCCAGTAGTAATGCCCGATCTCGTGGCGGAAGTGGCCGAGCAGGGTGCGGTAACGCTCCTGCATCAGCTCGCGGCGGCGGGTGCGCTCCACGTCGTCGGCTTCCGCCAGGTTGATGGTGATGCGCCCGTTCTGATGTCCGGTGAGAACCGCATTCTGTCCGTGCAGCGGATCCTGGAATTCGGGCTCGATGTCCGGATCGGCCATGAAGGTGAAGGCCAGCCCCTGCTGCGGGTCGTACTTGCGGCTCACCACCGGCAGGCGCAGCTGGTAGAGGGTGTAGAGCATCTGGCGCTTGGCCAGCTCGATGCGGTACCAGTAGTCGCGATGCCGCGGACGGCTCAGGTCGGGGATCACCTCGTTGAGGCGGCAGGCCCAGCAGAACGGCTCGGCGTCCTCGGCCGGCACCATCCAGTTGCAGACGTCCTCAAAGGCGTAGTTGTTGCACTTGCGGTAGCGGGCACCGGGCGGCGCCAGTCCGGCGGCCTGCCACAGCCCCTCGCCCGCCGGCTCCAGCGCGGCCATCTGCCCCAGGTGGGGGAGATAGCCCAGGTCCCGCCCACAGCCAAAACAGTGACTGTTGACAAAGAAAACCGTGTTGCCGCACTGGCACTGGAAGGGTTTCATCAGGGATGGCGCGGGACGTATCCGGAGCGTGTTCCGGCTAAGATACACCCTGCACCTCGTGAGGAAAGCGGCACATGACGTATTGCCTGGCGGCGAAAGTGGACGGCGGACTGGTCTTTGCCTCCGACTCGCGCACCAGCGCGGGCGTGGACGACGTGCGCACCTACAGCAAGATGCACGTCTTCGAATCACCCGGCGAGAGCCTGTTCGTGCTGCTCACCTCCGGTAACCTCGCCACTACCCAGGCGGTGGTGGAGCAGATCACGCGCGATCTGCGCAACCCCGAATCCGGCGCCAGCCTGCGCAGCTTCACGCGCCTCTACGACGCCGCCGACTACGTGGGCCGCATCAGCGTCCGCGCCCAGCGCGCCGCGGCGATGGAGGACGAGAAATCTCCGCACCGGCTGGAAGCCACCTTCATCCTCGGCGGCCAGGTCCGTGGCGAGGAGCCGGCACTGTATCTGGTCTATCCCATCGGCAACTGCATCTCCATCTCGCCGGAAACGCCATTCCTGCAGATCGGCGAGCACAAGTACGGCAAGCCCATCCTCGACCGCATCGTGCGCCCGGAACTGTCGCTGGAAGATGCGGCACGCTGCGCGCTGGTCTCCATCGATTCCACCATGCGCAGCAACATCTCCGTGGGCCCGCCGGTGGAGCTGCTGATCTACCGGCGCGACACGCTCAGCGCCGACCGGCGCATGCGCATGGACTTCGAGACACCCTACTACCGGCTGCTCAAGGACATCTGGGGCCGCGAGCTGGAAGCCATCTTCCCGCGCCTGCCGCGCTTCGACTGGGAAGTGAACAGCGGACAGCGCACGCAGCCGGTGGCCGACGCCGGCCAGGTGCAGGGCAGCGGGCGCAAGTCCTAGGCCGGGCTGGACTCTGGTGCCGTTTCCGGCTGGAAGTAGCTGCGGCTGATCAGGCTGTGCAGCTCTGCCAGATCGAGCTGCAGATCGTCGAGGAACGCTCTCAGGCCTGACTGCACCAGCGCCTCCACGTCGGCCTGCGCCACTTTCTGCGTGAGCCGGCGCTGCGCGGCCAGGCATTCGCGGTGGTGCGGCAAGCGCTTGAGCCCTGCCTCGATGCGATTGAAGCAGAACATCGCCGAACGCGGGAAGGCATCATTCTGCAGCAGGAATTTCAGTGCCAGTTCGCCGCTCACGCGCATCCGCACGTGGCGCCGGTACATCTGGTAGGCCGAGAGTGATTTCAGCAGGCTCATCCACTGGATGTTCTGGAACGGCATCAGCTCCTCGTTGCGCACCGTCAGCAGGCTTTCCGAGCGGATGTCGAGGATGCGCGTGGTCATGTCGGCGCGCTCCACGTTGTAGCCCAGGCGTATGAAATTGAATGCGTCGTCGCGGCTGGTGATGCTGGCAATCAGCCCCACCAGCTGCTGCGAGGTACGGATCACGCGGTCCAGGAACACCTGCCGGTAGCGGCGCGAGACCGGCCTGTCGCCCTGCTCGCGCACGAAGAGGTACAGGTCGTTGACCTGTTCCCAGACCTCGCGCGGGAGGCTGTCACGGGTGGTGCGCAGGTTCTCCCGCGCCTGCCGCAGCGAGGCGATGATGGACCCGGGATTGCGCTCGTCCACCAGCAGAAAGCGCACCACACTGGGTTCATCCAGCTCCTTGTATATCTGCTGGAATGAATCCTCGCTGCTGGTGATGGCGATCAGCGGTGCCCAGCCGAACTGGACCTTGCGCGGCATGTCGAGCAGCAGGTTGGCGTGCACGCTGACCATGCGCGCGGTGCTCTCCGAGCGCTCCACATGGCGCCCGAACCAGTAGATGTTGCTGGCGACCCTAGACAGCATCGTCCACCACCCAGGTGTCCTTGCTGCCGCCGCCCTGCGAGCTGTTGACCACCAGCGAGCCGCGCACCAGCGCTACCCGCGTCAGGCCGCCGGTCGTGACGTAGGCCTCGCCCTCGCGCGACAGGATGAAGGGCCGCAGATCCAGGTGCCGCGGCTCCACGTGATGGCCGATGAGTGTGGGCGCGGTGGACAGTGACAGCGTGGGCTGCGCGATGTAGTTGCGCGGATTGGCCTTGATCAGTTCGGCAAAGCGGTCACGCTGCGCCTTGCGTGATTTGGGGCCCACCAGCAGGCCGTAACCACCGGCCTCGTTGGCCGGTTTGACCACCAGCTTGTGCAGGTTGGCGAGCACGTGGCGGCGCTGCCTGGCATCGTTGCAGAGCAGGGTGGGCACGTTGGGCAGGATCGGCTCCTCGCCCAGGTAGTAGCGGATCATGTCCGGCACATAGGAATAGACCACCTTGTCGTCGGCCACCCCCGCGCCGGGGGCGTTGGCCAGCGCCACGCGCCCCTTGAGCCAGGCGCGCATCAGCCCCGGCACGCCGAGCGTGGAGTCGGGGCGGAAGACTTCCGGGTCGAGAAACAGGTCATCGATGCGGCGGTAGATCACGTCCACCCGCTTGGGGCCGTAGATGGTGCGCATGAAGCAGATATCGTCGTCACCGACGTAGAGGTCGGAACCCTCGACCAGCTCCACGCCCATCTGCTGCGCCAGGTAGGCGTGCTCGAAGTACGCCGAGTTGTAGATGCCGGGCGTGAGGATGGCGATGACCGGCTGATCCCCGGGGCGCGGCGACAGCGCCGCCAGGGTGTCGTAGAGCTGCTGCGGATAGTCGTCCACCGGCAGGATGGACGAGGTGGCAAACAGCTCCGGGAACACCCGCTTGGTGACCGCGCGGTTCTCCATCATGTACGACACGCCGGAGGGCACGCGCAGGTTGTCCTCGAGCACGTAGAGGGTGCCGTCGCGGTCGCGAACCAGATCAGAGCCGCAGATGTGCGCCCAGACCCCGAACCGCGGCCGCGCCCCGACGCACTGCGGGCGGAAGTTGGCGGAATCGGCCAGCAGATCGGCCGGGAAGATCCGCTCGCGCACGATGCGCTGGTCGGTGTAGATGTCCTGGATGAAATGGTTCAGCGCCAGAACGCGCTGGCGCAGCCCGCGCTCGGTGCGCTGCCATTCGGCGGCGGGAATGACGCGCGGGATGACGTCGAAGGGCCAGGCGCGGTCGATCTGCTGGCCCTCCGAATACACCGTGAAGCTGATGCCCATGAGCTTGATCGCCAGCTCCGAGGCGAGCCGCCGTTCGTCGAGCTCGCGTGTGCTGAGGTCATCGAGGTATTCCACCAGCGGCCGTGCGGCCGGCCGCGGCTTTCCCGGCGACTCGAACAGTTCGTCGTAGAAGCGCTCACACCGGTACTTCTGCCAGTCAATCGCCATGGGCGGGTCAGCCTGCGCTCGGTACGGTCAGGGGGCGGCACGGCCGGGCCCGGAGGCCCGATGACGCGCCGGATACACCGTCACGCGTCCGGCCATGCACGAATCGAGCCTAGCCCAGGGACTGCCCGGCAGCAAGGCAGGCCCGGCTTGCCGGTGCCCTGACACGCCGACATACTCGGACCCCTGCGCGGCCCCCGAGCCTGGCCGCGCTTCCCGCTCGCCCACCCGGAGATGCCCGCATGACCTACCGCCTGCTCGCCCTGCTGCTGCTCGCCTGGCAGCTGCCCGCCGCCGCCCAGAGCCCGGAAGAAAAAGGCCTGGCCCTGGCCCGGGCCGCGGAACAGAAAGCCGCCGGCTGGGGCGATACCCGCGCCACCATGACCATGATCCTGCGCGACCGCAGCGGCAAGGAGAGCGTGCGCGAGATCCGCTCCCGCGCGCTGGAAGTGGCCGGTGACGGCGACAAATCCCTGATCGTCTTCGACCAGCCGCGCGACGTGGCCGGCACCGCGCTGCTCACCTTTGCCCACAAGCAGGGCGACGACGACCGCTGGCTCTACCTGCCCGCGCTCAAGCGCGTGAAGCGCATCGCCGGCTCCAACCAGGCGGGCAGCTTCATGGGCAGTGAATTCGCCTACGAGGACCTGGGCTCGCAGGAGATCGAGAAATACAACCACCGCTGGCTGCGCGACGAAACGCTGAACGGCCTGGACTGCCACGTGCTGGAGCGCACGCCCAGGGACCCCAACTCCGGCTACACCCGCCAGATCGCGTGGATGGACACCGCCGAACTGCGCCTGCAAAAAGTGGAGTTCTACGACCGCAAGAACAGCCTGCTCAAGACCCTCACCGTGCAGGGCTACAAGCAGTATGCCGGCCGGCACTGGCGTCCGGACCAGCTGGACATGGTCAACCAGCAGAACGGCAAGTCCACCACGCTGCGCTTCCGGGACTACCAGTTCGGGACCGGCCTGACCGACCGCGACTTCGACCAGAACAGCCTGCAGAACGTGCGCTGAGCCCCCGCCACAAAAAAGGCCGCCCCCCGGGGCGGCCTTTTTCATGTGCGCGACGGACTCAGAAGCGCCAGCCGATGCCGAAGGCGATATTGGGCCAGAGCTTGTAGTCCTCGGTCTCGCGGCGCAGGTCGTCCTCGGCGCGGGCCAGGGCTTCCTGGAATTGCGGGTCATCGGCCGAGCCATTGGCCGCACCGCACTCGGACGGACTGCTGGTGGCGATGTACTGGCCGCGGCCGTCGAGACCGACCTTGGCGGCGCCGGAGAACATCACGCCGATGTCGAATACGCCGTAGAAGCCCTTGCCGCCGTTGAGGTTGCCACCCCAGCCGATGCCGAGATAGGGCGCCGAGCTGCGGAAATCGAGCAGGCCGTCCACCGCCAGCGGGTCGCTCGGATCGGACTGGTAGGTGCAGTTGTCCACCGTGACCTGGCCACCGGTGTCCTGGGCGGTGACGCGGATCTCGTTGCCGTTGGAAAGAAAGCCGGCGGTGACGCGGAAGGTGCCCTGGAACGGATGCCAGTCGGCCTTGAGGCCGTAGGACTGCAGGCGCAGGTCGCCGTCGTAGGTGGCGTTGTTTTCCTCGTCCTCGATCTCGCGGTCGTAGCTGAAGCCGTGGTACACGCCGCGCAGGTTGAAGCGGTCACCCAGCGGCACGCCCACGGAGATGCCGGCGCCGAGCAGGATCGAGGCATCCAGCGACACGCCGACCGTGCGCGGGGCGCTGAAGAATCCGTCTGCCGGAGCGGCGCCGTCCTGCGCGGTGGCCGCGGTGGCCAGGCCCATCAGGCTGGCGGCCGCCAGCGCATTCCATTTGTTTGTCATGTACTTGTCTCTCTGGATGACGGGCAATTGCCCCGGCCCGATTATGCAGCGCCCCCCGCGCCGCGGCCAGCGTGCGGGGTGCGGCGCATCCGGGCCGACAGGGGAACCGTAATAGAATTGGAACTCCCCGGGGCCGCGCGCGACCCCGGACGTGCCTGAGGAGGCGCCCATGCAATCCCTTCCCCGTCCCGGCACCGCCGGATCACTTGCCTTGCTCGTTCCGCTGGCGCTGCTGCTCGCGGCCTGCGGCGGCAGCAGCCTGCCGCTGGCTCCGGCCGCGCCGGTGAATCCGCCGGGTGATGAGGAAGAGGAAACGCTTCCGGTACGGGCCGCGGACGATGTCTTCGGCGTGGGCCGCAGCGCGCGCAACCAGGATCTCGACGTGCTGCGCAACGAGCGCGGGCTGACGATCCGCACGCTGCCGGCGCAGAGCGCGCTGGGTGGCACGCTGCGCCTGATCACGCGCGGCAACAGCGATCCCGCCGACGACCTGGTGCGCTACACCGCGCCCGACCAGTCGCAGGAGCGCGAGCCGCAGGACGAGGACCGGTTCGAGTACACGGCGGTGGACGCCGACGGCGTGGAGTCCAGCGCCACCGTCACCGTCCGCCTGCAGGACCGCCCCTGCCTGGACCGCCCGCTGCGCGCCGCCAACGGCCTGGGCTACTGCTTCGACGCTTTCTTCACCACCGCGCACGACGGCACCCGGATCGACTTCACCGTTTACGTGCCGCACCCCGACGCACTCGAGGACCTCGGCGGCTACGCGCCCCTGCTGCTGCACGGGCACGGCTTCGGCGGCGCCAAGAATCCGGATTTCACCCTGGCCGGCCATTTCGTCGACAACCAGGTGGCACGCCAGGCCTGGGACCGGGGTTACTTCGTCATCAGCTTCTCCGAGCGCGGCTTTGGCGCCAGCGGCGGCCAGATCGGGCTGATGGACCCGCGCCTGGAAGGCCGCGACGTCAACGAACTGCTGGACTGGGCAATCAAGCATCTGCGCAGCGGGCTGGAAGACTTCGTGTTCGACGCCGGCAATCCCGAACACACCAGCAGCCTGGCGCTGGCGGAGGAAACCCGTCCTTCGCTGCTGCGCGATGACAGTGGCGCCCGCCTGCCGCTGTCTGGCGGCAATCCGGCCGTGGGCCTCACCGGCTACAGCTACGGCGGCGGCTTCCAGTACACCGCCAGCCACGCCGACACCAACCCGGACATCGCCCCGGTGCCCATGCAGCGCTTCGACGCGCTGGTGCCCGAGGGCACCTGGTTCGACCTGCGCTACAGCCTGCACTCCAACCAGGTGCCCAAGACCGCCTGGCTGGGCCTGCTCTTCACCTTTGCCGTGCAGGGCGGCAACGGCGAGCCGCTGCCGGAGTTCCTGGCGCAGGGTTTCACCGAGGCCGAGGTGCTGGGCAAGGTCTCACCCGGGAACCAGCAGATCCTCAAGCAGAACAGCCCGGCGTTCTACTGCGATCCGCTCGCCGGGACCAGCACGCGCGCCAGCCTGTTCCACATCCAGGGATTCCGCGACACCCTGTTCAATTTCAACGAGGGCTATGACAACGCCCTGTGCTTCGAGCAGGCCGGGCAGGACGTCCGGCTGCTGATCGGCGTGGGCGGCCACCCGCTGCCGGCCCTGACTCAGGGCAACTACACCGGGCACAACACCAGCATGGACATTGATGAAATCGTGCACTGCACGGTGGCCGGACAGACCCGCCGCTACAGCGTGCGCGAGATGATGTTCAGCTGGTTCGAGGAGAAACTCCGCGGCCAGGCCGGCGCGGCCGACGGCATCCCGAAGGTCTGCATCGTGCAGGAGAACACCGACCCCGCCGACCGCCTGGTGGACGAGAATTTCACCGACGACAACAGCGGCGACGCCAACCGCTTCCGCTACCCGAAAGAAGGGCTGGTGCTGGAGCGGGTGAGCGAGGTACGCGTCGGCGCCGGCAGCACGCCCGATTACGTCTGCGACAGCCCGGCCGGCGCGCCGCAGCAGTGCCTGATTGCGGCCACCACGCTCAGCGTGGGTCCGCAGGGCGAGAGCAAGTTCGTGCCGCTTTACACGGTCACCGAGTCACGCCTGATGGCCGGCATTCCCACCGTGCAGCTGGACATCGACCGCACGCTGGCGCCGACCGACCCGATCTTCTTCATCGCCACCGCGGTGCGGCGCAACGGTGTGGTGATCCCGATCCACGAGCAGTACACGCCGGTGCGCGATACCGCGCGCTATCCCTTCAGTGCCGACGACGCCTCCAGCGACGGCGAACCGATCCACTACGGCTGTGCCTACAACGCCGACAGCCTGTGCGAACGCGGCCGGCTCACCGGCATCTCCATCCGCCTGCTGCCGGGCGACGTGGTGGGACTGCAGCTGCGCGGCAGCCAGGAGCAGTACGCCAACAACGGCTCCAAGGTGCAGGGGCAGGTCAGCATCAGCGGCAACGTCGAGCTGCCGGTCTATGCGCCCAGCGCCCTGCCGCCGAGTCTCAATCCATGATCGGCGTGCCGGACGCCGCAGTGCAGCTGTGCCTGGTGGCGGCGGGGGTGTTCTTCCTGACCGGCCTGCTCACCGGGGCCTGGAAGTACGCGCACATCGCGCGCTCGGCGGATGCCAGCGCGCCGGTGTACGTGGACATTGCCCACCGTACCAGCCTGCTCTACAGCTTTGCCGCGCTGCTGCTGGCACAGTTTGCGGCGCTGTCGGCGTGGAGCCTGACGGTCAACCTCTGGGCGGCGGCGGTGCCGCTGGCATTCTTCGCCGCCGCCATCGGCAGCTATGTGCTGCACGGCCTGCTGCGTGACACCGACAACCAGTTCCGTGCGCCGCACCGGCTGGGCCGGCTGCCGCTGCCGCGCGGCGGGCTGCACGGCTTCATGTGGCTGCTGATGCTGGGGGAGATCGGCGGCTTCGCGGTGCTGTTCGCCGGCGTGCTGCGCCGCTTCGGCCTGATCTGAACGCACCGTGCCTGCGCGCGCCGGGTGGCGCGTGCAGGCACGGAACGCTGCATGCTCAGAAGCTCAGCTTGATGCCGGCAAACACCGAGCGTCCGGGCAGCGTGGCGCGGTCCTTGAGGAAGGACGTGTGGCGGCGTGCCTCCTCGTCCAGCAGATTGCGGGCACGCAGGTAGTAGGTCTGCGTCCAGCCGCCCTGCGGCTGGATGAATTCCAGATTGAGCCCCAGCATCTCGTAACCCCCGGTCTCGGTTTCCAGGCTGGCGATGCGGGTCTGCCCTTCGACGCGCGTCAGGCGCAGATCACCGCGCAGGCGGCCGTAGCGGGCGTCCAGGCCCAGACCGTAGCGCTCGGGCGTGATGCGCGGCAGGTTGCCCGCGCCATCGTCCAGGCGGCCGCGTACCAGGTCGCCGAAGATCTCGGCGTCCAGCGTCACCGGCCCGCGCAGCAGCTGGTAGCGGGTCTTGGCCTCGGCGCCGTAGAAAGCCGCGTCGGCCTGGCGGTAGTCCACCAGCAATAGTTCTCCGTTGGGATCGAGCTGGCCTGCCTCGTCCACACGGTCGGGCTCGCCGGGCTGGAACAGCGCGGCGTTGGCGGAGGCCGAGCCGTCGGCGTTGCGGCGCTCCTCACTCTCCACCAGGTACAGGTAGTCGCTCAGACGGTTGTAATAGCCGTTGAGCGTCCAGCTCCAGCGGTCGCCGTGACGGTCCAGTGACAGCTCGAAGTTGTTGGCGGTCTCCACGCCGGCGCGGCTGTCGCCGCGCTCGAAGGTAGCGGTGGCCAGATGCGGGCCGAAGGCGTAGAGCTCCTCGGCCACCGGCGCGCGCTCGGCGCGGGTGTAGCCGGCGCGCAGGTGGTGTACCGGATCCAGATCCCAGATGCTGCCCAGCGCCAGACTGCCCGGCTTGAAGGTGCGGCCGGGCTGCTGCGCGCCGGTGCGCGGATCCACGTTGGGCGATCCGTCGTCGGGGCGGTTCAGCGCCGGCGTGTGCTCCACGCGCTCCACGCGCGCGCCGGCTTCCAGGCGGCCCCAGCCGTACTGCAGTTCTTCCACGATGAACAGGCCGGCGGTCTCGGTCTGGACCGGCTGGATGAAGGCCTCCTCGCCCACCGCGCTGAAATCGCGGTTGATGATCTGGGTGCCGATCACGCCGCGCAGGCGGCCGATGGGCGCGTGGCCGAGCTCGGCACGGCCCTCGAATTCGCGGTTGCTGAAGGTGGTGCCGGCCTCGCCGGTGGGCTCGAACTCGGTGTGCTCGTAGTCATTGCGGCCGAGGCGCACGCGCAGCCTGTCGAAGCCGGCCAGCGGATTGAACCACAGCCCCTGCACGTCGGCGCGGTTCTGCTTGAGCTTGATGCGCACGCCGTCGAGCACGGCCACCTCGCCCGGGGGCGGCTCCTCGGCGGCGCCGGGAATGCCGTAGTCGCTGAAGTAGCGGCTGTAGGCCACCGACAGGGCGCGCTCCGGCAGGATCCAGGCGGCGTAGCCGGCGCCGCTGCGGGTCTCCACGCTGCTGTTGTTGAGGCGCCCGGCAAGCTCGCCCGGTTCCGGCTCGCGTGAGGCAAAGCCGGGGATCTCGAAGGTGCCGGTCTTGCGCTGGGCGAAATCGCCGCCGACCACGAACTCGCCCCAGCCCAGACTGGCGCCGAGCACGCCGTTGCGCTCGTCGGCGTTGTCGCCGTAGGACAGGTCCACCAGGCCGTGGAAGCCCGGGTCGAGCTTCTCGCGCAGCCGCGGGTTGACCACGTTCACCACGCCGGCGCTGGCGGCGCTGCCATAGATCAGGGTGGCCGGCCCCTTGAGGATCTCCACCTGCCCGGCGTGGGCCGGATCGATGCTCACGCCGTGATCGGCGGAGACCGTGGAGACGTCCATGGAGCCGATGCCGTTCTCCAGGATCAGCACGCGCGCGCCACCCTGACCGCGGATCACCGGCCGGCCCACGCCGGTGCCGAAATCGGCATTGCTCACGCCCAGCTCGGCGTCCAGGGTGTCGCCGATGGTGGCGGCGCGCTTGCGGTCCAGCTCGCGGCCGGAGAGCACTTCCACCGGCTGCACCAGTTCATCCGCCTCGCGGCCAAAGGGGCTGGCGGTGACGATCACCGGCTCCAGCTCGGTGGCGTCCTCGTCGGCCTGGACCTGGACGGGGGCAGTGGCCAGCAGCAGCAGCGTGAGATGGGGCAGAAGTCGGAAGTTCATGCGCGGTCCCGGCAGGTGATGAGGCGCCGAGTCTAGAAGAAGTGTTACAACATATCAATTCTGGAAAGCCCCGAGATCCGCCGGCAGCCGCTCGCGGAACCACTTGAGCGCGCGGCCATCCTCGCCGCTGCGCCAGGCGAGCTGCAGCTGCGCGGCGGGCCGCGGCTGCTCCACCTCGCAGATCACCAGCCGCCCCGCTGCCTGGTGCGGCGCCACCTGGGCGCGCGGCAGGAACCCCACGCCGAGTCCGGCGAGCTGCGCCGCCACCTTCGCCGCCAGGGTCGGCACGATCAGCAGCTCCTGGCCGGGCAGGATGCCGCCGCTGCGGGCCGGCAGCCGCCGCGAGGAATCCGCCGCCACCACCGCGCGGTAGCGGCTGATCTCGGCCATCTCCAGCGGCTGCGGCCGTGCCGCCAGGGGGTGGTGCGGCACCACGGCAAACACGAACTCGACGCTGAACAGGCTGCGGCTGGCGATGCCGTAGCCCGGCGGCGGTTCGCCCGGGGCGCCCACCACCAGGTCGGCACGCCGGTCGATCAGTGCGTCCCAGGTGCCGCCGAAGATTTCCTGGGTCAGCCGCAGGCGGGTACCGCATTGCAGGGCATCAAAGGCCAGAACCGCGGGAAACAGTTTTTCCAGCGGGATGATCTCGTCCACCGCCAGGGTCAGCCGCGTCTCCCAGCCCTGGCCGGCGCGCTTGACGCGCAGCTCCAGCTCCTCGGCCTGGCGCAGCAGCTCGCGGCCCTGCTGCAGGAGCGCCTGTCCGGCGGGCGTGAGCACGGCGCGGTGACCGCTGCGGTCGAACAGGGCGAGGTCCAGATCCTGTTCCAGCTTGCGCACGGTGTAGGTCACCGCGGATGGCACGCGGTGCAGGGCTTCCGCCGCACGGGCAAAGCTGCCGTGCTCGGCAATGGCGTCCAGGGTTTCCAGTGCGTCGAGGGAAATCTTCATGCAAATTCATTGAATGATTCAATCAAAACATTCCGATTTTATTAAAGGAAAGTCAAATCTATATTGCGTTCCCAAGTTCAGTCACATTGACCAAGGAGCGCACATGATCCACCTCCGACCGTCCGCCAGCCGCGGTCAGGCCGAGCACGGCTGGCTGGAAAGCCAGCACAGCTTCTCCTTCGGCAGCTACTACAACCCGCGCGAGCTGGGCTTTGGCGCGCTGCGCGTGATCAACGAGGATCGCGTGGTGCCGGGCGCCGGCTTTGCCCCGCATTCACACCAGGACATGGAGATCATTTCCTATGTCCTGGACGGTGGTCTGCGGCACCGCGATTCCACCGGCGGTGGCAGCGTGCTGCGGCCGGGCGAGCTGCAGCTGATGAGCGCCGGCCACGGCATCACCCACAGCGAGATGAACGCCTCGGCCTCCGAGCCGGTGCACTTCCTGCAGATCTGGATCGAGCCTGCCGAGCGCGGCGGCACGCCGGGCTACCAGCAGCAGGCGCTGGACGCCACGGCGCTGGCCGCGGGCTTCGCCGCCGTGGCCGGCCCGGCGGGCGAGCCGGTCCCGTTCACCCTGCGCCAGGACGCGCGCCTGTACATCGCCTGGCCGACGGCCGGGCAGACGCTGCACCAGCCGCTCGACGGCGCGCGGCGCTACTACCTGCACCAGGCGCGCGGCAGCGCACGCGCCAATGGCCAGGCGCTGGCCGCCGGCGACGCCCTGACCCTGCAGTCCGAAACCCAGCTCGACTACCAGGCCGACAGCGACGGCGAAGCCCTGCTGTTCGAACTGCCCTGAACCCTTTTCACGACCACACCGGAGTCCTTCCATGCATACCCTGATCGTCCAGTTCACCCCCCGCGAGGGGTCCCGCACCGCCGAGCTGCTGGCCCACGCACGCAGCCAGATCCGCGGCACCCAGGAGGTGCTGGACCTGGCCGCGCAGCCGCCGGCGTTTCTCGACGCGCTGCGCGTCAACGCCTATGTCAAACGCAACTACGCCGGGCAGGCGCTGAGCGCCGAGGAGCAGGCCGGCATGGCCCAGCTCGACGCCTTTACCGAACAGGTGAAGAAGGCCGACGTGGTGATCCTCGCCGCGCCCATGCATAACTTCAGTCTGCCCGGCGCGGTCAAGGCCTGGTTCGACGGCATCATCCAGAAAGGCCAGACCTGGACCGCCGGGCCGGACGGCTACCGCGGCCTGATGCAGGGCAAGAAGGCGCTCAGCCTGTTCACCGCCAACGGCGTGTACGAGGGCGAGGGCAACTGGGACGTGTTCACGCCGCTGGCGCGCATCCTGTTCCAGTTCATGGGCTTCTCCGAGGTGGAGGTGATCTCCGCCCAGGGCCTGGGCAAGGACGCCACGACCAGTCTGGCGCGGGCGCGGGCCGAACTCGATGCCCGCCTGCAGGGCTGGTACGCCACCGCCTGAGCCCGGCCCCGTCGCGGCCCGCGGGCCGCGACGCTCGGGCTAATCCCAGTCGTCGCTGACGTCCACGCGCAGCACCACCGGGCGGCGCATCTGCGTGTTGGGCGGTACGCGGTGGTCCTTGCCGATGCGGTTCCACTGGCTGTTGGCGATGAAGTAGAAATGCCGGCCGGAGACCAGACCGCCGCCGGGGTGTTCAAAGTCCGGGTGGCTGGAGAGCAGCACGCGCGCCCGGCTCACGGCGTCGCCCTTGCCGTTGAGCCGGAACTGCAGCACCTGGTAGGGCAGAAAGCCGTTGCGTACCGCGACCAGGCTGTCCTTGTAGAGATAGATCCCGTCCAGGCCGTAGGGGCTGACGCCGGCGGGCAGCGGCATCGGGCTAAGGCTGCGGGCGCGCACGTCGTAGCGGAACAGGCCGAGCGCGCTGTCGGCGATGTACAGGCTGCGGCTGTCCTCGCTCAGGGTCAGGCCCTGCGGGGTATGCAGCGCGCCCGGCTCGGTCAGTGCCTGGTAGTCGCCGGACTTGCGGTCCACGGTGTAGAGCCGGCCTTCGGCGCGGTCCACGGCGTACACCACTCCGCGGGGGCTGAGGACCAGATCGGTGAGCTCGTGGTGCACGCCGTCCTCGGGCATCAGATAGCGGTTGCGCAGATTGCCGTTGCGGGAGTCGTAGACGAAGATCCCCGCACGTCCGGCCTGACTCGGCTCGTAGCCCTCCATCATCGGCAGCGCGCTGCTCGCCACCCACAGCCGGTTGTTGTTCTGTTCCAGATAGACGCCCAGCGCGCTCCACAGGCCGTTGCTGGCGGTGTTGACCAGGCTCAGCCGCTCCAGCTCGGGCGTCACCAGCAGCACGCGGCGCTCGCGCGCACTGGTCATGTAGAAGGTGCGGGCAAAGCGGTCATAGGCCAGGCCATCGGCGATGAAGCGCGGCACCCCGCCACTGAACACGAAGGCCCCGCGGCCCACGCGCTGCAGATTGGCCTCGAAGCGCTTGGCCAGAGCCTGGAAGGCGGGATTGTCGGCCAGGCTGGCGAAATCCGCGTCGGTGGCGGCGGAGTAGCTCAGTCCCAGGTCCGCCAGCTGTTGCAGTAGCGGCAAGGCCTCATCGCCACGGCCCTGCAGCGCCAGCGCGGCGGCGAGGTTGTACAGCGTGCGCGGATGCTGCGGGCGTAGCGGCTCGGCCTCGCGCATCAGCTGCTCCAGCCGGGCGTAGTCCTTTCCGGTATAGGCCTGCAGGCCCTCCTCGTGGAGGGCGTCGAAGCGGTCGGCCGCCAGCGCCGGGGCGCTGCACAGCACGGCGAGGAGCAGGATACATCTGAGCATGATGGACTCCGGTGAAGGGTGGCGGCGCCTGCGCGCCGGTCAGGGTCCGCCTAGAAACCGCCGGTGAGCGCGGCCCCCAGGAAGCCGCCGGCAAAATGGTTGAAACCGTCCCAGAGATACGCGTACGCCGACTTGCGCTCGCCGCGCTGGTAGTTGGCGACGAACCGGGCGGCAAGACGCTGGAACTCCGGGTCCTGCCTGAGACTCACGAAATCCGGGTCGCGTTCCACGTTGTACGCGTAGCCGGCGTCGGCCAGATGCGCGAGCAGCGGCAGCGCCTGCTGGCCGCTGCCCAGCAGCACCAGCGCGGCGGCGTAGTTGTACAGGCTGCGCGGCTCTCGCGGGCGCAGCTGTTCCATGCGCAGCAGCTCCCGCTGCAGGCGGGGATAATCGCCCCCGAAGTAGGCGGCGAGGACCTGGCGGTGCTGGAGCGCGGGCGTCAGCGTGTCCAGCTCCCGGCGGTTGCGCTCCAGCACCGCGGACAGACGACGGAATTCGGCGTCCTGCCGCAGGCGGCTGAAATCGGCGTCCTGCGCCGGACGGTAGCCCAGGCCCAGCTCCGCCAGCGCTGCCAGCTCTGCCAGGCTCTCGCTGTCCCGCCCCTGCAGCGCCAGCGCGGCGGCGAGGTTGTAGCGGGTGCGCGGATGGGCCGGGTGCAGCGGCTCGGCGGCGCGCATCAGTTCTTCGAGGCGCGCATAGTCCTGCCGCGCGTAGGCCTTCAGCCCCGCACGGTGGAGCTCGTCGAAGCGGTCGGCCTGGGCCAGCGTGGCGACCAGGGCCAGGAGGATGCCGCTCAGGATGCGCATGCCCGTTCTCTGGCTGCTGAACGTGGGGCGTAGCTTAACGTTGGCTGCGGGCGTGCAGCCAGTCACGCAGCAGCGGCCAGACCTGCGCCGGCGCCTGCTCGCCCAGCACCAGATCCAGATGGCCGAAGTCCACGCCATCGTCGCCGCCCAGCGTCTGCACGGTGCAGTCGCGGCTCGGCACCCGGGCGCGCAGCGGCTCTGCGGTCTGCGCCGCCGCCACGCGGTCCCGGTTGCCGTAGAGCAGCAGCAGCGGCAGATCCAGCCAGGCAAAGCGCTGGGTGTAGTCCTCGCCGCTGCGCCGGTCGCGGAAGTTGTGGCGGCGCGCCCACTCCAGGAACATCTGCTCGATCACCGCGCGCCCGGTGTGGTCGAAGCCCAGACGCAGCCGTTCGCGCAGCGCGCGCGGCTGAAAGCTGCCGGGCACCCACAACTGCAGGGGGAAGCGGTTGCCCGGCCGCTCCAGCCAGGGCTGGAGCGCCAGCAGCAGACGGGCGAAGGGCGTGCTGGGGAAGCGGCGGAAGCGCCAGTAGCGAAGGGGCGTGGCGCGGTCCAGCGCGTGCAGCAGCCAGCCCAGCGCCGGCAGCACCGGGTTGTCCACGCCGAAGGCGGCCGGCGATCCCAGCGCCACCAGCCCGGCCAGGCGGGCACTGGCCGGGCCCAGGCAGTAGCCGATCATCCCGCCCAGGCTGTGGCCTATCCAGAAGACCCGGGCCTGCCCGCTGATGCGGGCCGCGGCGTCGATGGCAGCGGGCGCGTCGTAGTCCACATAATCGGCAAAGCCCTGCGGGTAGGGGCTGCCGGCGGCGCGCGACAGGCCATGGCCACGCAGCTCCAGGGTGAACACGTCATAGCCCTCGGCCGCCAGCCAGCCGGCCAGGCTGCGGTCCGACAGATGCCAGCTGTAGCGGTTCTGGCACAGGCCGTGCACCAGCAGCAGGGCCGCGCGCGGCGCGGCGCCCGGCAGCCGGCGGCGAGTCATGACCAGCGGCGCGCCGTCGCGCGCCTGGAAGTGGCACTGGGTCTGTTCCAGCAGCGCCTGGTGCGCGCCGTGGAGGCGCTCCGCGCGCAGGCGGGGGGTCCGGTCGATGGTCACGAGGTTGTGATTATATATTTATTAAAATATTTATATTTTATGTTATATAATATATAATTAAAATTATAAATAACATGATATTGAATCATCCTGCGGCTGCGCCCCGCCGGCGTGCGGGTTACGCTGGGGGCCAATCTCCCTGCCCGCCCTGCCCATGACCGCCCGTCTCGCCGCCCGTACCCCCGCCCGCTCGGCCGTTGCCGACCAGGTGTACATGATCTTTCCCAATGATCTCAATTCCAACGATACCGTGTTCGGCGGGCAGATCATGGCGCTGATGGACCGCTACGCGGCGGTGGCCGCCGACCGTCACGCCGGCGGGGTGTGCGTGACCGCCAGCGTGGACGCGGTGCACTTCGTCGCCCCCGCGCGGCGCGGCGACGTGCTGATCTTCAACGTCAGCGTCAACCGCGCCTGGAACACCTCGATGGAAGTCGGCTGCCGGGTGGAGGCCGAGTGCATCGGCGGCGGCGACCGGCGGCACATCCTCTCGGCCTATCTGACCTTCGTCGCGCTGGATGCCCGGGGCCGCCCCCAGCCGGTCCCGCCGCTGGCGCCGGAAAGCGCCGAGGAACAGCGGCGCTTCGAGGAAGCCCAGCTGCGCCGCGAGATGCGCCTGCGCCACGCCGAGGAACTCAAGCGCCTGCGCGGGCGCTGAGGCTTCAGCGGAAGACCCCCACCAGGGCCACGGCGATGACGGCAAACGCCACGCCCACCGCGGTTGCCACCACCACGGTGGCGCCCTTGAGCAGACCCGTCAGGCTGCCGCCCAGGGTCAGCACGCGGGCGTCGATGTACTCGACCTCGGCGTACTCCACCGGCTGCAGCGCGCCATCGTCCAGGCGCAGCGACATGCGCTGCGTTTCCATGCGCTGGATCTGGCCGCTGAATTCCCGGCCGTCGATCAGCCTCAGGTAGACCTGCTGCCCGGGCCGCAGCTGCTCCATGAGCTGCGGCGGCGTGGGCTGGACCAGCCCGCGCGTCTGCACGCAGGCCGTAAGCCCGGCCAGGAGGACGATCAACACCAGACGCAGGGCGTGCCGGGCGCTCAATTGCTTTGTCCGAAGAGCGCGATAAAGGCAATCGCCGCCAGCATGCCGGTCGCGATCACGATCATCGCCATGCCACCCAGCGTCACGAACACCATGTTGGCCAAGCTGTCGCGGTGGACCTCCAGCTCACGAATATCCGACAGCGCAAAGACCTGGCGCGCGCCGTCCGGGTCCACGCCCCAGAGCTGGTGCTCGCCGATGGCGGTGAGTCTCAATTGCCATTCCTGCCCGGACAGCGTGGTGAGCTGCACCGAGTCACCCACCCGCAACTCTGCCCGCACGCTGGCCGGCGTGATCACGGTCATGGCGCGCGTGGTCGTGCAGCCGAGCAGGGCCAGCGCCAGCAGGCTGGCCAGCATGGTACGCGCGCGGCTCAGGCACGGCTTCGGAGGCGCCGCTGACAGGGCTCGGGACATGGGGAGCTCAGTGCTGGAAAAAGCTATCGGCGAACGCCTTGGCCAACGCCGCCGAAAGTACCGCAACCAGCACGATGTAGGTGACCGCGACGACGCCCATGACGCCGACGGTCTTCTCCGGACTGAACCGGGTGGACTCCACGCTGCGCAGGTCCGCGTAATGGAACGACAGGATCTGCCCGCGCGGGGTCACCCCGCTGAGCTGGGTGTCACTGACCGCCCTGAGCTTCAGCTCCCAGCGCTGTCCGGACAGCGTGGTGAGGCGCACCCGGTCACCCACCTGCAGTTCGGCGCGGGCGCGCTCGGGCGTGACGCTGGTCATGGTGCGGGTGGTCGTGCAGCCGAGCAGGGACAGGACCAGCCAGAGCAGCAAGCCCTTGTGCAATACGGTTGTCATGGCGTCTCCCAAGCCTTGCGGTGGCTTATGACGCCACCGTCACATGGCCCGATCTTAGCCCAGTCCGGCTCAGGACTGCGCGTCGGGCTGGGCGTCCGGGTGGGCGGTGATGAACGCTGGGCGGCGGCGCAGCCGCTCGCCGATGGCGGCCAGACGCGGGTAGAGATTCGCGTCGGCGCCCACGCGCTCGGCGGCGTAGAGCTGCGGCACCAGCAGCACGTCGGCCAGGCTCAGGCCCGGTGCCAGCACCGTCTCGTCCCCGGCCTCGGCGGCGTAGCCCTGTTCGAGCACGGCCAGACCGCGCTCGATCCAGTAGCGCATCCACTCGGTCCGCGCCGCGGCGTCGGCGCCGAAGCGCTCGGTGAGCTGCTGCAGGCAGCCGGTGTTCTGCAGCGGCTGGATGTCGGCGGCGATGGTGTGGCAGAAGGCCCACATCCGCGCCCGCAGCTGCGGCTCGCGCGGCACCAGCCGCGGTTCCGGGTGGCGGACTTCCAGATAATCGAGGATGGCGAGCGACTGGTTGAGCCGGAAATCACCGTCCACCAGCAGCGGCACGCGGCCCTGTGGATTGAGTGCGCGATAGGCCGCCTGGTGCTGCTCGCCGCCGTCGCGCAGCAGGTGGACCGGGTGCGTGACGTAGGCGATCCCCTTGAGCGCCAGCGCGATGCGCACCCGATAGCTGGCCGATGAACGCCAGTAGCCGTAGAGCTCGACCATGCGGTTCTCCCTGCTGAGTTGGTTTTGCCATTGTGGCGTGCCCGGCGCCTGCGCGACACTCCACCGCGCGGCAACCGGAGTGACGATGGACACGCTGGCGTGGTGGTCTGAACACATCTTTCTGGTGGCAATCCCCTATTTCCTCCTGGGCATGGCCTGGGAGTGGCACCGGCTGCGCCGCGACGGCGCCGGCAAGCGGGGCTACGAGCTGCGCGACACCGCGGTGAGCCTGACGCTGGGGGTGATCAAGCTGGGCATGATCGCGCTGTGCGCCGGCTATGCGGCCACGCTGCTGACCGCCGCCTACGAGTACCGGCTGTTCGACCTGCCGCCGCTGGCCTGGTGGACCTGGGTGCTGCTGTTCTTCGGCGAGGATCTGGCCTACTACTGGTACCACCGCTGCGCGCACCGCATCCGCCTGTTCTGGGCCGAGCACGTCAACCATCATTCCAGCCAGTACTACAACCTGGGAACGGCCCTGCGCCAGTCAGCGCTGGCCCCGGCGTACAAGTTCATGTACTACCTGCCGCTGGCGCTGATCGGCTTCCACCCGTTGGCGATCCTGGTGCAGGCGTCCATCAGCCTGCTCTACCAGTTCTGGATCCACACCGAGGCCATCGGCCGTCTCGGCTGGCTGGAAAAAGTGCTCAACACGCCCTCGCATCACCGCGTGCACCACGGCTCCAACGCGCTGTATCTGGACCGCAATTACGGCGGCATCCTCATCATCTGGGACCGGCTGTTCGGCACCTTCCAGGAAGAGCGCGCCGATACACCGGTGCGCTACGGACTGGTGCGCGACATCCACACCTACAACCCGCTGCGGGTGATCTTCCATGAGCTGGCGTACCTGCTGCGCCAGGCCTGGCAGGCGCCCCGCTGGCGCGAAAAACTGGGCTGGGTGCTGCTGCCGCCGGAGTGGAAGCCTCAGCCGCGCGAATAGCGCTCCACGCGCTGCGCTATGGCGCCGAACAGGCTGTG
>JBKHXN010000047.1:0-12262 GCA_046565985.1 Gammaproteobacteria bacterium | reverse complement strand
CGAACCTTGGCCTGATACGCCCACCCTACAGGAGGCACCCGTGAACAAACTGATCATCGCCGCTGCATTTGGCATCGCCAGCGCCCTGCCGAGCGTCGCCCTGGCCCAGGGTGAGGTTGCACTGGCCCAGGGTGAAACCGGAGCGGCGGGTTCGGCCGCCGGGGCCTCCGGCGCTGCCGCCGGCGCCGGTTCTGCCGCCATCACCACCGGCGCAGCCGTTGCCGTGGCCACCGTTGCCGCCGCGGTGGTCATCGGTGTCGCCTCTGACAGCAACGACAGCGCGGCGGCCACCACGCCGACGACCAACTGATCCCGCGCCTGCTGTGGATCATCAGCCGCCCGGTCTCCGGGCGGCTTTTTGTTTTGAGCGCACTGCTGGGGCTGGCGGGCCTGAGCGCCTGCAGCAGCGCCGTGCTGCAAACCGCCGGCGATACCCTGCAGCTGTTCCGCGACGCCCCCAGCGGGTATCCCCGCTCCCGCGCCGAGATCGATGCCCTGCCCTATGCCCAGCTGGGCGTGCGGTTTGGTTCTGCCCCGCCGGGCATCTTTGTCCTGGCCCAGCTGCGCGGGGACCGGCTCTACTGGGTCTCGGCCAACAATCTGCTGATCGTCACCCGGCATGGCCGGATCGTGGAGACACGCGGTTTTCCGCTGGACGTGAAAATCCTCGACGCCTCCGGCGAGGACTGGCTGGGCCGTTACCAACCCGGCGCAGTACCCGGCCCGGCCGCGCCCCTGCAGCTGCGGGTGCCGGCGGTGCCGGAGCTCTCCGGCCCGCTGGAGCTTAGCCTGCATCCCCGGCAGACCGAAGCCCTGGACATCCATGGCCTGCCGGTCGAGGCACTGCGGGTGGAGGAGCATGTCCATGCACCCTCCCTGCAGTGGTCGGCCGTCAATGTCTTCTGGCTGAGCCAGCGCAGCCACCTGGTGTGGCGCAGCGTGCAGCACCTGGGGCCGGACTTTCCGCCGATGCAGCTGGAGCTGCTCAAGCGCCCCGGCTGAACCTCCGGCGACCCGCGCGCAGTCCGTGGAAAAGACAGGCAAATCCGGCATATGGTGCATTGCAATCAGACGGCATCCATGACATGTTCACGAGCATGAATCCGGGAGAACGTGGTTAATGAAGATGAAAGCAAGCCTGAGCGCAGTGGCGGTCGTGAGCGCCCTCCTCGTCACCCTGCCGGCAGTGGCGCAGGAAGCGGCGCAGTCCAGCGCCTCGCAGTCCGCCGCCCGTGGTTATGCGGGCATTTCCTTCGGCTCGCCGGTGGCTTTCGGCGCCTCGTGGGGGAACATCGGCCTGGGCGTGTACGCGCAGACCATCGACAACGCCAGCGAGGACTACGACGGCAGCGCCGCGCTGGTTTTTGGTCTGGGCGATCCGAACCGCTTCATCGGCATTGAAGCCGCGGTGATCAGCTCTTCCCTCACCGATTCCCGCGGCTCCGGCGACGGCTTCGGCGAGGCCGGCGCCATGGGCTTCAAGATCCACACCAATCTGCCGGACAACGCGGCCATCGCCATCGGCGTCACCGGCACCGGCCGCTTCGGCGGCGCGGCCGATCCGGGCGCCGGCAATTCCTCCAGCGTCTATGCGGTGGGGACCAAGGTTTTCTCGATTGGCACCGATACGTTCCGCCGCGCCCTGGTGCTGAACGTGGGCGTGGGTGACAACGTGTTCAATGATCCCGCCGAGAGCGGTGCCGGCATCTTCGGTTCCGTGGCCCTGTTCGTGACCAAGCAGATTTCACTGGTCGGCGACTACACCGGCCGCTTCGTCAACGTCGGCCTCTCGGTCGCGCCGCTGCGCAGCGTGCCGCTGACCATCGTGGCCGGCGCCATCAACGTGACGGAACGCTACGGCTTTGATACCCAGACCGGCGTCACCGTCGGCTACGGCATCCAGTTCTGAAGGAGCACCACATGAATTCATACACCCGCATCCTGACCGCCGGCGCGCTGTCGCTGTTTGCCGGCGCCACGCTCGCCCAGAGCGGCGTCAGCGGCACCGGCTCCGGCGTGGCCGGACCCAACATCGACTTCTTTGCCGGCCCGTCCACCGCACCCGGCGGCAACCCCAACGTGGGCGACGCGCGTGGGGGCAAGTCCCGCGGCATGGGTGGGCTGACCGACGCGATCGACCGCGCCTTCACCCCACCCGCCAGCCAGCGTCAGGATCGCGACGAAGACAAGAACTAGTCCTCGTTCCTCCCCGCAACAAAAAAACCCCGCAGCGGCTGCCGCGGGGTTTTTACGTTTTTACCTGGGCTGCCGGTTCAGCGGTAAGGCTGGAGCGCATCCGGCCAGGTGAACGTGCCGCTGGCGCTGCAGCGGTTCTCCAGCAGTGCCACCAGGGTCCGGCCCACCGCCAGGCCCGAGCCGTTGAGCGTGTGCAGCAGTTCCGGCTTGCGCGTCTCGGGATGCCGGTAGCGGGCCAGCAGGCGCCGCGCCTGGAAATCTCCGCAGTTGGAGCAGGAGCTGATCTCGCGGTAGCGCTGCTGGCTCGGCATCCACACTTCCAGGTCGTAGGTGCGCGCCGCGGCAAACCCCATGTCGCCGGTGCACAGCTGCACGACGCGGTAAGGCAGTTCCAGCTTCTGCAGGATGGCCTCGGCGTGGCCGGTGAGCTGCTCCAAGGCGGCGGCCGAATCCTCCGGACGCACGGCGTGGACCAGTTCCACTTTCTCGAACTGGTGCTGACGGATCATGCCGCGCGTATCGCGCCCGGCCGAACCGGCCTCCGAGCGGAAACAGGGCGTATGGCAGACCCAGCGACGCGGCAGATCGCCCGCATCGAGAATCTCGTCGCGCAGCAGATTGGTGACCGGCACTTCGGCCGTGGGGATCAGGTACCAGCCGGCCTCACCCTCGAGACGAAACAGGTCATCGGCAAACTTGGGCAGCTGCCCCGTCCCGCGCAGGGAATCGGCGTTGACGATATAGGGAACGTACAGCTCCTCGTAGCCGTGCTCACGGGTGTGCACGTCGAGCATGAACTGCACCAGCGCGCGGTGCAGATGCGCCAGCTCGCCGCGCAGCACGGTGAAGCGGCTGCCGGTGAGCTTGGCCCCGGCGGCAAAATCCATCAGGCCCATGGCCTCGCCCAGATCAGCGTGATCACGCGCGCCGGTCTGCAGGGCCGGCGTACCCCAGCTGCGCAGCACCACATTGTCCTGCTCGTCGCGGCCGTCGGGCACGGCAGCGTCCGGCAGGTTGGGCAGCCCCAGGGCAAAGTCCTCGAAGCGCAGCTGCAGCTGTTCGAGTTCTGCAGTGGCCACAGCCAGGCGGGTCTTGAGCTGTTCCATCTGCGCCAGGATCGGCGCCACGTCCTCGCCCCGGCCCTTGGCCTGACCGATCTCCTTGGAGCGCCGATTGCGCTCGGCCTGCAGATCCTCGGTTTCCACCTGCAGGATCTTGCGCCTCGATTCCATGGACTCAAACGCATCCAGATCAAGCACGAATCCGCGGCGGGCCAGCTGCGCGGCAATGACCTGGGGTTCGGCGCGCAGGCGCTTGGGGTCCAGCATGAGACGATCCTCGGGGTTCCAGCGCGCAGTATATCGGCTAGAGCGCGCGCGCCAGCCAGTAGCCCAGCGCACAGGCCGCCAACGCCAGTACCAGATTGGCGGCCACGTTCAGCAGCGCGGCACCGGCGCCGTGGCGCAACAGCTCCAGGGTTTCCAGCGAGAAGGCCGAGAAGGTGGTGAAGCCGCCGAGCACGCCAGTCATCAGCCCCAGCCGCAGCCATTCGGGCAAGGGCCGCGCGGCCAGATGGCCGGCGAGATAGCCGATCAGCAGACAGCCCAGCACATTCACCAGCAGTGTGCCCCAGGGCCAGGCCGGCGCCTGGCTGCGCAGCCAGGCTGAAAGTTGCCAGCGCGCCAGTGAGCCGATCGCCCCGCCGCCCGCCACCGCCAGCCAGATCTGCATGCCTTGCCGTCCTATTGCTGCTGTTGCTGTTGTGCGTTCTGCTGGCGCAGCTGCGCCAGTTTTTCAGCGATTCGGATCTCCAGGCCGCGCGGGCTGGGCTGGTAGAAGCGGGTGCCGCGCAGGGCATCGGGCAGGTACTGCTGGCCGGCGGCGTGGCCTTCCGGCTCATCGTGGTCGTAGCGGTAATCGGCGCCGTAACCCAGTTCCTTCATCAGCGTCGTAGGCGCGTTGCGCACCGCCAGCGGCACTTCCAGGGATCCGGTGCGTTCCACCAGCGCACGCGCCGCCTTGTAGGCCGCATAGGCGGCATTGCTCTTGGGCGCGCAGGCCAGATAGACCACGGCCTGCGCCAGACCCAGTTCGCCCTCGGGGCTGCCGAGCCGCTCGAAGGTCTCCCAGGCATCCAGACACAGGCGCAGGGCACGCGGGTCGGCCAGGCCGATGTCCTCCACGCTCATGCGCGTGAGGCGCCGCGCGATGTAGCGCGGGTCGCAGCCACCATCGAGCATGCGCGCGTACCAGTACAGAGCGGCGTCGGGATCGCTGCCACGCACCGACTTGTGCAGGGCCGAGATCTGGTCGTAGAAATTCTCACCCTGCTTGTCGAAACGGCGCAGGCCCTTGCCGATCAGCTGCTCGAGCAGGGCATCGTCGCTGCGGCCGGCGGCGCGGCTGAGTTCCACGGCGGTCTCGAGCAGGATCAGCGCACGGCGGGCGTCGCCGTCGGCGGCCTCGGCCAGGCGCTCCAGCCAGTGCGCAGGCAGCGCCTGCGCGTCCAGGCCCAGACCCTGTTCGCGATCCACCAGGGCGCGCACCAGCAGTGCGTGCAGTGCGACCTCATCCAGCGGGCGCAGCACGAACACACGCAGGCGCGACAGCAGCGCGCCGTTGAGCTCGAAGGAGGGATTCTCGGTGGTCGCGCCGATCAGCGTCAGCGTGCCGTCTTCGACAAACGGCAGCAGCGCATCCTGCTGGCTCTTGTTGAAGCGGTGAATCTCGTCGATGAACAGCACGGTGGCCTGTGGCGTGAGCCCCTGCCGCGCAGCCTGGGCCTGGGCGGTGGCGTCACGGATGTCCTTCACCCCGGCGAGCACCGCCGAGAGACTGAGAAAGCGCGCCTCGGTATGCCGGGCGATGAGCCTCGCGAGCGTGGTCTTGCCCACCCCCGGCGGCCCCCAGAACACCATGGACGGCACGGAACCGGCCTGCAACAGCGTGTAGAGCGGCGCATCCGGGCCCAGCAGATGCGGCTGGCCGACGATGTCCTGCAGCCGCCGCGGCCGCATGCGTTCAGCCAGCGGCGGCAGCGGAATCACTCCGGGGCCTGGATGACTTCCGCGCCGGCCGGCGGCACGAAGCGGAAGATCTGCGGGTCCAGCGCGGCGTTGGTCCGCACCTCGCTGAAACGGATTTCGCTGATCCCGTCGAGCTGGTCATGGAACCGCATGCGCGCCGGAGCATCGCCGGAGAGCCACAGCTCGATGGACTTGAAATCACCGTCCGGGCTGCGCGGCACGAGTTTCACGCCGCGCTGCTGGTTGCGGGATCCCAGATCCTCCAGGCTGAAGGTGGCGCCGAGCTGGCCGGAATCCGAGAGTATCGCCGCCGGGGTGCCGGCCAGCGCCTGCGCGGCGGCGCGCACGGTGACCTGGTTCAGATCCTGGTCGTACAGCCAGATGGTCTGGCCGTCGCAGACCATGAGCTGCACGTAAGGCTGCTCGTAGGACCAGCGGAAGCGCCCGGGCCGCGCCAGCTGCACCCGGCCGCTGCTGCGGCCGATCTCGTCGCCCAGGTCATCAAACTGGATCTGCGTGAACTTCGCATCCAGGGTACTGACGCCCTCGACGAAACGCTTCAGGGTCACCTCGGCCTGGGTGGCAGCCCACGCCGAGGGCGCCATCACCAGCCACAGCCACAACAGATGCTTCATGCCGATCTCCAGAAATGAGGCCTGACAGGCAGGCTAGGCAACGGGACTGAACCTCCGCTTAGCCACGGCCGCCGGGGGAGAGGATCTCGCGGTTGCCGCCGGGCCCGCTGGGGCCGACGATGCCGGCCGCCTCCATCTGTTCCACCATGCGCGCCGCACGGTTGTAGCCGATCTTGAGGCGGCGCTGCACCCAGGACACGCTGGCCTTGCGGGTCTCCAGCACCATGGCCACGGCCTGGTCGTAGAGCGGGTCGGCCTCGATGTCGCCGGCGTCTTCCGCATCACGGGACGAGGGCTCATCGGCGCAGATGTCCTCCACGTATTCCGGCGGGGCCACCTGTTTGAGGTAGGCCACCACCTTGTGCACCTCGTGATCGTCCACGAAGGCGCCGTGCACGCGGTCCAGCCGCGAGGAACCAATGGCGCGGAACAGGCCGTCGCCGTTGCCCAGCAGGGTCTCCGCGCCCATCTCGTCGAGAATGGTGCGCGAATCCACCCGCGAGGGCACCTGGAACGCCAGCCTGGACGGGATGTTGGCCTTGATCAGGCCGGTGATCACGTCCACGCTCGGCCGCTGGGTGGCGACGATGAGATGGATGCCCGCGGCGCGCGCCTTCTGCGCCAGGCGGGCGATCAGCTCCTCCACCTTCTTGCCGACCACCATCATCATGTCGGCCAGCTCGTCGATCACCACCACCAGGTGCGGCATCGGCCGCAGCAGCTCCACCGGCGGCGGCTCCAGCTCCGGATCATCGAACAGCTGCGGCCCCGTCTTGAGCGGATCGCGCAGCGGCTCGCCAGCGGCCTCGGCCTCGGCCACCTTGCGGTTGAGCCCGGTCAGATTCCGCACGCCCAGCGCCGACATCAGGCGGTAGCGGCGCTCCATCTCCGCCACGCACCAGCGCAGGGCATTGGCGGCGTCCTTCATGTCGGTCACCACCGGCGTGAGCAGATGCGGGATGCCCTCGTACACCGAGAGTTCCAGCATCTTCGGATCGATGAAGATGAAGCGCACGTCGTCGCGCGTGGCCTTGTAGAGCATGGACAGGATCATGACGTTGATCGCCACCGACTTGCCCGAGCCGGTGGTGCCCGCCACCAGCAGGTGCGGCATGCGTGCCAGGTCCACCGCCACCGGGTTGCCGGCGATGTCCTTGCCCAGCCCCAGCGTCAGCGCGGAGGCGGAATCCTGGTAGGCAGCGGAATCCAGAATCTCGCGCAGCATCACCATCTCGCGCTTCTGGTTGGGGATCTCCAGGCCGATGACCGATTTGCCCTCGATCACCTCGATCACCCGCACGCTGGCCACCGACAGCGAGCGCGCCAGATCGCGCGACAGGTTGGTGATCTGCGCGCCCTTGACGCCGGCGGCGGGCTGCAGCTCGAAGCGCGTGACCACCGGGCCGGGCGTGGCCGCCGTGACCTGCGCCTTGATGCCGAAATCACCCAGGTGGCGCTCCACGTCGCGCGACAGGCGCTCGATGTCCTCCGCGCTGTAGCGGCGGGTGGACGGCCGTGCCGGGTCGAGGATGTCCAGCGGCGGCAGCGGGTCGCCCTTGAAGGCGGGCACGCGTGGCTTCTCGCCCTTGCGCACCCGGGTGCGGGCGCGGCCGGTGTCGGGCAGCAGGTCGAATTGCTCCTCCGCCGAACCCACCAGCGAGGGCGGCTGACGGCGCTTGCGCGAAGTCTCGGGGGCGGCGGACGGTTCCGGATCGAAGCCGACGGGCTCACGCTCGGCAAACGGCGGCGGGGCGAAGTCCGGCAGCGCCTCGCCGTCTGCCGGCGCCGGCCGGCGCTGGAACAGGCCCAGCGTCCACTGGCCGATCCGGTCCAGCAGGTCCAGCCAGGAAAACATCAGCGCCAGCGGCGTGCACATGAGGAAGACGGTGAGCAGCAGCAGGGTGGCGCCGAAGGCATGGAAGGTCTGCACCGCCACCGCCGACAGGGCCTGCCCGGCGATCCCGCCGCTGCCCTGCGGGACGTACTCGGTGGAGACCCCCACGTGCAGCGCGCACAGGCCCGCGAGGCTCGCCAGCCAGAAGAACCAGGCCACGGTGCGGATCCAGGGCGGCACGGCCGCCTGTTCGGGCGGGTCGCGGAAGATGCGCACGCCCAGCAGGAGTACCGCCCAGGGCAGCAGGTAGGCCACCAGGCCGATCAGCGACAGCAGCACGTCCGCGATCCAGGCACCGCTGGGCCCGGCCAGATTGCGGACCGGCTCGCCGGTTCCGGACGAGGACCAGCTCGGATCGTTGGGGTTGAAACTCAGTAGCGTGACCAGCAGGAACAGCGCAATGCCCACGCAGGCGAGCATCGCCGCCTCGCGCGGCAGGCGCGCCAGCCAGCCCGGATCGGCACGCTCGTCGGTAGCCTGGGCGGCCGGGCGTGTCACGGAACCGAATCTTGCGAAGAATTTGCTGAAAGCCACGGGCGTGAAAGGACTTTTGATGAACGGATAGCGTCTCATCATAGCAGTTGAACGGTGTGGTTCAGGGTGATGAATGACCTTGAAACCCGCCGTGAAACCTTCATATTGAAGTCAGGTCAGAAACTCTAGAGGGCCCAACCGGAACCCGATCGCCATGAGCACATTCGTCAGGCACTTCTTGATCACCCCGCAGGGGGGCATCCGTGAATTCACCACGGAGCAGGCCGCGCTGGTCGCGGCCGGCGCCAGCCGCCTGCCGGAATTTGCCGACAGCCGCCTGCGCTACCTGCAGCTCACGGTGGACGAGGGCGGCGACGCCGGCGAGCTCAAGGTACAGACCTCCGGTGCCTGCATCCGCTTCGACAAGGAAGGCCGCCTGGCCGAGGCGGTCCCGCCGGGCGAGGACGAGATCATCTCGCGTTTCGAGCACGATGCCGTGGTGCAGTGGGCGCTGCGCAACGTGCCCGCCATCGCCCCCACCTTCCACTGACGCGGCCCTGCCCGCCCCCACGGGACGCTCAGCCACTGTCCCTGGGCATACGCCAGCTGGGCCGTATCGGGGCGCTGCCGACCGCGGCCTGGGATGCCCTGTTCCCGCAGGAATATCCCTTCACCCGTCATGCCTTTCTCTCCGCGCTCGAAGACCATGGCTGCGTGGGCCCCGGCACCGGCTGGGAGCCCTGCCACCTGCTGGTGGAGGACAGCGCAGGCAACCTGCAGGCCGCCTGCCCGCTCTATTACAAGCTGCACTCCTATGGCGAGTTCGTGTTCGATTTTGCCTGGGCGCAGGCCAGCCAGCGCCTCGGCCGGGCCTATTACCCCAAGCTGGTCTGCGCGGTGCCTTTCACGCCCAGCACGGGGCCGCGCCTGGGTTACCGCAGCGCGCCGGCCCGCGAGGCCCTGGTCCGGGCGCTCAGCGCCCTGGCGCCCGCAGCCGGGCTCTCGTCCTGCCACGTCCTGTTTGCCGATGACCCGGCCCAGGCCTGCCTCGCCGGGCCCGACTGGCTGCAGCGCCAGGACGTGCAGTACCACTGGCACAACCGCGGCTATGCCGACTTTGCGCAGTTTGCCGCCCAGCTGCGTGCCGACAAGCGCAAGAAGGTCCTGCGCGAGCGTCGCCGCCTGATCGAGGCCGGGCTGCACTACGAGCTGCGCGCCGGGCACGAGCTGGACACCGCCCTGTGGCAGCGGGTGTACCAGCTCTACGCCAATACCTACGAGGAACGCGGCCAACCCCCGTACCTGACGCTGGATTTCTTCCTGGATTACGGCCGGCGCGCCGACACCCCGCTGCGGCTGATCCTCGGCTGGCAGGCCGGCGAGCTGGCGGCCATGGCCCTGACCCTGGTCGGCGGCGACACGCTCTATGGCCGGCACTGGGGGGCTGCGGCACCGCTCCATTCCGCCCATTTCGAGACCTGCTACTACCAGGGCATCGAATACTGCATCCGCGCGGGACTGTCCCGTTACGACGCCGGCACCCAGGGCGAGCACAAGCTGGCGCGCGGCTTCGAGCCGGTACTCACCCATTCCCGGCACCAGCTCTGCGATCCGCGGCTGGCCCCGGCGGTGGCCGATTTTCTCCAGCGCGAGCGCCAGGCAATAGCGGCATACCGCGCGCAATTGGGGCACCATACGGCTTACCGAACGGCGTGATCGGATAGCCATGGACAATCCCATTCGCCTGCACTGGCTGGACCCGCGAGACCCGCAGCAGCCCTTCCCGCCCGCGCATCTGGCGATGCGCGATCCCAACGGCCTGCTCGCCATCGGCGGCGATCTCTCCCCGCCCCGGCTGCTGCGCGCCTACGCACAGGGCATCTTCCCCTGGTACAACCCGGACGAACCCATCCTCTGGTGGTCGCCCGATCCACGCGCCGTCCTGGAACCGGGGCAGATGCACGTCTCGCGCTCGCTGTCCCGGGCACTGCGCCGCGCGGACTACGCGGTCAGCTTCGACCGTGACTTTGCCCAGGTGCTGGAAGCCTGCGGCGGCCAGCGCGCCAAATCGCGCGGCACCTGGCTGGGCGAAGAAATGCAGGAGGCCTACCTGCAGCTGTTCCGCCTCGGCCATGCCCATTCGGTGGAAGTCTGGCGCAGGCAGCGGCTGATCGGCGGCCTGTACGGGGTCTGCGTGGGGCGGATGTTCTATGGGGAATCCATGTTCACGCGCGAGACCGACGCCTCCAAGATCGCCCTCTACTGGCTGGGCCAGCAGCTGCAGGCCTGGTCGTTCGAGCTGATCGACTGCCAGATCGCCTCCCCACACCTGCTGAGCCTGGGGGCGCGCAGCCTGGACCGTACCGCGTTCCTGGCGCGCGCCTGCGTGGCGGCCCAGCAGGCCGGACAGCCCGGGCCCTGGCGCTTCGGGATCGCCGTGCCGGACGACGCGGCGCACCGGCCATGAACGACAGCGTGCTGCTCTACCTGAGCCCCGAGCACGCCTGCGGTTACCTGCCGCGGCGCGCGGCGCGCAATGCCTATATCGACCCGGCGCTGGAACTCAGCAGTACGCGTTACGGCTGGCTGCTGGAACAGGGTTTCCGCCGCAGCGGCGTGCACGCCTACCGCCCGCACTGCGCCAATTGCCACCTGTGCCTGCCGGCGCGCGTGCCGGTGGCGGAGTTCAGCCCCAGCCGCGCGCAGAAACGCTGTCTGGCACGCAACCAGGACCTGCGCCTGGAGATCGTCCACCAGCTCGGTGACGAGCATTTCGAGCTCTACCGCCGCTACCTGCAGGCGCGTCACGCCAATGGCGGCATGGAGCCGGACAACCGCCAGGCCTTCCACCAGTTCCTGGAATGCCCCTGGGGCGAGGTGCAGTTCTGGGAATTCCGCGCCGCCGGCAAACTGCTGGCCCTGAGCGTGGTGGACCGGCTGCCGCTCGCGCTATCGGCGGTCTATACCTGCTTTGACCCCGCGCAGGCGCAGCGCGGTCTGGGCAACTACGCCATCCTGCGGCAGATCGAACTCGCTGCAGAGGCCGAACTGCCCCACGTCTATCTGGGCTACTGGGTGCCGGGCAGCCGCAAGATGCAGTACAAGCGTCAGTTCCAGCCGCTGGAGATTTTCTCCGGTGGCCAGTGGCGCCGTCTGGAGCACGACGCCGACCCCGGTTGCTCCACAGGGGCCCAGCCCCGATAATGCCGCCCCTGTTTATGAATCCGTGGGTTTATGTCCAAAGAAGATCATATTGAAATGGCCGGCGTCGTCGCCGAAACGCTGCCCAACACCACCTTCCGGGTCAAACTCGAGAACGGGCACGTCGTCACCGCCCATATCTCCGGCAAGATGCGCAAGCACTACATCCGCATCCTCACCGGCGACAAGGTCACCGTCCAACTGACCCCCTACGACCTCAGCAAAGGCCGCATCACGTTCAGGGATAAGTAAAGCATTTTGGCGCAGCGCCGCGAAGCAGCGCCGCCAAAATGCGCGACCGGATGGAAAGACCGTCCTAACTGCCTGCGCCACTAAAGACTGCGAGCGCAGCGCCGCGTAAGCAGCGCCGCCAAAATGCGCGACAGAGGGAAATTCACCCAGACTGCTGCCAGACCCCACTTACAGCACGGGCGCAGCGCCGCGAAACAAACCGCTTCCGTCATTCCGCGAGCCGACTCTGTGTCCGGCGGGAATCCATCGCGCCGATCCCGCCTTCACTCCCTCAGCACCACCCGCAGTCTCCTTCCGGCGTGGATCCCCGTTTGCACGGGGATGACGGGATGGGTGCAGGAGGAAACAACAGTGGTCGTCATTCCCGCGCAAGCGGGAATCCATCTCTCTGGTCCTGCATTCACTCCCTCAGCACCACCCGCAGCCTCTTTCCGGCACGGGTCCCCGCCGGACACATGGTCCGGCGCACGGGGATGACAAACCTGGGTGCGAATTGGGTACGAATAGAGATGCCGTGATTGCGCCACCCAAATGCGCGACCCACAGCAAAAAGCCCGCACCGCGGGCTTTTTGCTGTGCGGCGA
>JBKHXN010000046.1:0-4383 GCA_046565985.1 Gammaproteobacteria bacterium | reverse complement strand
CGATTCCCAGCCGCGAGCTGATCCTGCAGACCCTGGCGGACGAGGCCGGGCCGCTGACGGTGGATGAGCTGATCGGCAAGTTTGCCCTGCAGAAGCTTTCGCAGCAGGAGGCACTCGGCAAGCGCCTGTGGGCCATGACCCGCGACGGACAGCTGGTGCAGAACCGGCGCGGCGCCTACGGCCCGGTCAAGCAGATGAACCTGGTGGCGGGCACGGTGCAGGCGCACCGCGACGGCTTCGGGTTCCTGATCCCCGATGCCGGAGGCGAGGATATCTTCCTGCCGCCACGGCAGATGCGCTCGCTGATGAACGGCGACCGCATCCTGGTGCGGATCAGCGGCACCGATCAGCGCGGCCGGCTGGAGGGTTCGGTGGCGGAAGTCATCGAGCGCAGTAGCCGGCTGATCGTGGGCCGCCTGCGGGTGGACCAGGGCATGGCTTATGTGATCCCGGACAACCCGCGGGTCCAGCAGGATCTGCTGATCCCGCCCGAGGCGCGGATGGGCAGCCAGAACGGGCAGATGGTCGTGGCCGAGATCGTCACGCCGCCGGGCAGCCGTACCCTGCCGGTCGGGCGGGTCACGGAGATTCTGGGCGATCATCTGGCGCCGGGCATGGAGATCGTCGCCGCCATCCGCGCGCACAACCTGCCCTATGAATGGTCCGAGGCCGTCGAGCGGGAAACCGCCGCCATTCCCGACACGGTGCAGGATTCGCAGCGCGAAGGCCGCGAGGATCTGCGCTCGCTGCCATTGGTCACCATCGACGGCGCTGACGCGCGTGATTTTGACGACGCCGTGTACTGCGAGCCCGTCAAGTCGAGCTGGCGCAGCAAGGGCGGCTGGAAGCTGTGGGTGGCCATTGCCGATGTCACCGCCTACGTGCGGCCCGGTACCGCGCTGGACAAGGAGGCGGCCAACCGCGCGACCTCGGTGTACTTCCCCCGCCAGGTCATTCCCATGCTGCCGGAGAAACTCTCCAACGGCCTGTGCTCGCTCAATCCCGACGTGGACCGCCTCTGCATGGTCTGCGAGATGCGCATCAAGCCCGATGGCGAGATCGCACAGTCGCGTTTCTACCCGGCGGTGATGCGTTCTCACGCCCGGCTGATCTATGAGGAAGTCGCCGAGATCCTCGACGATCCGCGCAGCGAGACAGCGCGCAAGCACGCCCGGCTGGTGCCGCATCTACAGGCGCTGGACGGGGTATTCGAAGCCCTGTCCACGGCCCGTGCGCGGCGCGGTGCCATTGATTTTGAAACCACCGAGACCCGCATCCTGTTCTCGGACGAGCGCAAGATCGAGAAGATCGTGCCCGTGGTGCGCAACCGCGCGCACCGACTGATCGAGGAGTGCATGGTGGCCGCCAACGTGGAGGCGGCCCGCTTTGTGGAGAAGCAGAAAGTCCCGGCGCTGTTCCGCGTCCACCAGAATCCCGATGCGCTCAAGGTCCAGGCCCTGCGTGAATTCCTGGCCGCAAACGGGCTCTCGCTGGGCGGCGGTGCGCAGCCCAAGGCGGGGGACTTTGCCAAGCTGCTGGAACAGGCCCGCAAGCGTGACGACGCAGCGCTGATCCAGACCGTAATGTTGCGCTCGCTCATGCAGGCCAAGTACGAGCCCCACAATACCGGCCACTTTGGCCTGGCGCTTACGCATTACGCACACTTCACCTCGCCGATCCGGCGCTATCCCGACCTGCTGCTGCATCGGGCCATCAAGTTTGCGCTGTCCAAGCGCAAGAAGGGCGAGCCCTTCACCTACAGCCTGGAACAGATGACCGTACAAGGTACGCATTGTTCGATGGCTGAGCGGCGTGCCGACGAAGCCACGCGCGATGTCTCCACCTGGCTCAAGTGCGAGTTCATGCGCCATCGCGTGGGCGAGGTCTTCCAGGGCACCATCAGCGCGGCCACCAGCTTTGGCCTGTTCGTGCAGCTGGACGATCTCTACATTGACGGCCTGGTGCACGTCTCCACGCTCAAGAACGACTACTACGAGTTCGACCCCAAGCGTCATCGGCTGGTCGGCAGCCGGCTCAAGCAGGTGTATGCGCTGGGCGGGCGGGTCAAGGTCAAGCTGGTGCGCGTCAACCTCGATGAGCGCAAAATAGACCTCGAACTGGTGGGGCAGCCGAGCAAGGCTTCATCGGCGGTTAAGCCAGCACCCGCAGAATCCCAGACAGCGAAGTCCGAAAAATCATCCAGAACCCGGAGAAAACGTAGATGAAACACGCACACAACTCATGCTTGATTGCCGCCGCTGTGGCGGGCCTGGTCCTCACGGGTTGCGCCGCCGATGACCCGAACCGCAGCGCCAAGACCGGTGCCGTGATCGGCGCCGTGCTCGGCGGCGTGGCCGGCAAGCAGGTCAGCGATGCCCGCGGTGCGCCCATCGTGGGCGCGGTGGTAGGAGCCATTGCCGGTGGCGCAGTGGGCAACTACATGGACAAGCAGCGTGCCGAACTGGAACGCCAGCTCAAGGCCGAAGCCGATCGCAAGGAACTGCAGATCACCCAGCTGTCCGACAACTCGATCAAGATCGGCATCGCCAGCGACGCCAGCTTCAGCACCGGCAGCGCGCAGCTGAGCCAGAAGGCGCTGACCACCTTCGCCAAGATCTCCAGCATCATCAAGGACTACGACAAGACCGTGGTGCACATCGTGGGCCATACCGACACGGTGGGTACCACGCAGTTCAATCAGGGTCTGTCCGAGCGCCGTGCCGCCAGCGTGTCCAGCTACATCGCCGGGCAGGGCGTGCCGGGCAGCCGTATCCGTGAAGAAGGCCGTGGCGAGCGCGAGCTGCTGGTGCGTACTGGCGACGGCGTGGCCGATGCCCGCAATCGTCGTGTGGACATCGTCATCAAGCCGGTGGTCGAAGGCCAGGAAAGCCAGGCCTGGA
Organism: Gammaproteobacteria bacterium; assembly: GCA_046565985.1. Lineage (GTDB taxonomy): Bacteria > Pseudomonadota > Gammaproteobacteria > Nevskiales > Nevskiaceae > Polycyclovorans. The sequence goes on along the minus strand of JBKHXN010000046.1, from coordinate 1,483 downwards.
CCCCTCCACCGTATCTGGGCAGCTGAGTGCCGGACCGTGAACCGACGGGGCGCATACGCGCCCCGTCTCTATTTGGGCAGATCTGATGGCACACTCTGAAATGGTCATTGGCGGCTTTCACGCCGTCATCGCCGCGCTGGAGGATGGCGCCGACAAGCCCTCCGAGATCTGGCTCTCCGATTCGCGCAACGATGAGCGCGCACGGCGTGTGCAGGAACTGGCGCAGGCCCTGGGTATCCCCGTGCAGCGCGGGTCCCGCGGAGACCTGGATTTCCGTGCGTCCGGCCTGCGTCACCAGGGCGTTCTGGCTTACCTGCCCGAGCGTCCGTTCAGCGCTGAGGACATCCTGCACCTGCAGGCTCCGGCCAATGGGCTGCTGCTGGCGCTGGACGGGGTACAGGACCCGCACAACCTCGGCGCCTGTCTGCGCACCGCCGAGGCAGTGGGCGTGCAGGCCGTGATCATTCCCCGCGATCGCAGCGCGGGCCTGAGTGCGGTAGCGCGCAAGGCGGCGGCCGGGGCAGCCGAGCGTGTGCCGGTGGTGGCTGTGACCAATCTGGCCCGCACTCTGGAGCGCCTCAAGGAACTGGGCTACTGGCTCACCGGGCTGGCAGGCGAGGGCAGCGAATCGCTCTACGCTACGGACCTGACCGGGCCTTTGGTGCTGGTCTTGGGCGCAGAGGGAGAAGGCCTGAGGCGGCTGACGCGGGAGTCCTGCGACCGTCTGGTGCGCATCCCCATGCAGGGCAAGGCGGAGAGCCTGAACGTCTCGGTCGCCGCCGCCGTTTGCCTGTACGAGGCCTATCGCCAGCGACAGTCGGCGTAGCGCTTGCCAGCAGCGGCACTAAAGGCCTAAACTGCGCGCCCTTTTCGCCCCAGGCGTCAAGGGAATTCAACCACTTGCTTCACCGCCTTTTGCGGGAAGCCACGCAGTTGTCTGCGTGTCCACAAGGAGCTGCAATGCGACATTACGAAATCGTCGTCATGGTGCACCCGGACCAGAGCGAACAGGTCCCGGCCATGACGGAGCGTTACAAGAGCATGATCACCACCGGCGGTGGCCAGGTTCATCGCCTGGAAGACTGGGGCCGGCGCCAGCTGGCGTATCCCATTGCCAAGGCCCACAAGGCGCACTACGTGCTCATGAACATCGAGTGCGACGAAGCCACGCTGGCCGAGCTGGAAAATGCCTTCCGCTTCAACGACGCGGTGATCCGCCAGCTGGTGGTGCGCACCGAAGCGGCCATCACCGTTCAGTCGCCGCTGTTCAAGAACCCGGAAGACGAGAAGAAGGGCGAGTACCGCGCCCGGCGTGACGAGGCCGATGCGGATGGCGACGCCGAAGACGACGCCGTGTCTGAAGAAACCGAGGCAGGAGAATAATCATGGCCGCCTATTTCCGCCGCAAGAAATCCTGCAAGTTCACCGCCGAGGGCGCCACCGGGATCGACTACAAGGATCTCGCCACGCTCAAGCAGTACAT
>JBKHXN010000045.1:0-4181 GCA_046565985.1 Gammaproteobacteria bacterium | reverse complement strand
GATCATGGCGTTGACCACCAGCCCGGCCATCATCCGCAGGTCGTCGCCGTTGAAGTTCTTGAGCTTGGGGAACGGCGCCAGGTCTGCTGCCAGGTCGCTCACCCACAGGCGGATCTCCTTGCGGATGCCCAGGCGGATCGCAGAAGAGCCGCTGTAGCGTTCCTTGGCGATGAACTGGAAATGCAGCCGGTGTTCCTGCGCGTACTTCAGAAAGGTTTCCACCGAGCGCGAGATGAGGTTGGACGCCGGCAGCGGCGCACTGCGCGCCTCGCGCATGAGCTGGTGCAGGGTGCGGAAGGAATCATCCACCAGCGCCAGGCCCAGGTCTTCCATGCTGCCGAAGTGGCGGTAGAACGCCGCCGGCACCACCCCCGCCACCTTGGCCACCTCGCGCAGGCTCAGCGAGCTGAAGCTGCGCTCGCCCTCCAGCAGCGTCAGCGCGGCGTCCAGCAGCGCGCGACGCGTGCGCTGCTTGCGCTCGTCACGCGCGCCGTGGGGGGCTTCGTCGGGCTCGGTCCTGCGGGTTCGCATGGCGCATTGTAGCGGCTGGGCGGTACAGCGTAGTGTTTCGCTGTTTTATTTGCATGCCACGCATCTGCATGTTTTTCATGGCTTATATGTATTTGGGTGAACACTCGTTGACTTTATGTGCCTGTTTATTTACAGTGCACACTCGTTCACTGAGATACAGGGATTGCCCGCATGTCCGCCACTCAGCCGCTGCTGCAACTCGCAAGCCGCCTTGTGACACCTCTGCTGCCCGAAGACTATGCCGAGCTCATCAACCCCCTCTGGACCACGCGCGGTCTGCGCGCCCGGGTGGAGCAGGTGACGCCGGAAACGGCCGACAGCGCCAGCCTCACCCTGCGGCCCGGCCCCGGCTGGCAGGGCCACCGCGCCGGCCAGTTCGTGCGCGTGGGGGTGGATGTGGACGGTGTGCGCCACTGGCGCTGCTACTCACTCTCCAGCGCGCCGGAGCAGTCCGGCGGGCATCTGCGCATCACCGTCAAGGCGATTCCCGGCGGGCGCGTCTCGCAGCATCTGGTGCATGCCATCACGCCCGGCAGCGTGCTGGAACTCTCCCAGGCCCAGGGTGAATTCACCTGGCCAGCGGCGATGCCGGAGCGCGCGCTGTTCATCAGCGCCGGCAGCGGCATCACGCCGGTGATGGCCATGCTGCAAAGCGCCGCCGCACGCGGCACGCTGCCCGCCACCACACTGCTTCATTACGCTCCGCGGGCCGATGAGGTGATCCTGGGCCCGGCCCTGCGTGCCCTGGCCGCCGCCCAGCCGCAGCTGAACCTGCAACTGATCCACACCCGCGAAGGCGGCGCGCACTTTCACCCCGCGCAGCTGCAGGGGCTGTGCCCCGACTGGCGCGAGCACGCCACCTGGAGCTGCGGCCCGGAAGCCCTGCTCAGCGCCGTGGAACAGCACTGGCAGGCCGCAGACCTGGCCGCCCGGCTCACCGTAGAGCGCTTTCGCGCCCGCACCGCCACCGCCAGCGCAGACGCGCAGGGCGGGAACATCCGCTTCACCCGCAGCGGCGTGCAGGCCGCAGGGGCGGCGCAGGAATCCATCCTCGACCGCGCCGAGCAGGCCGGCCTGGCCCCCGCCCACGGCTGCCGCATGGGCATCTGCCACGGCTGCACCGCGCGGCTGGCCTGCGGCCAGGTGCGTGACCTGCGCACCGGACAGGTCCACGGCGAGGCCGATGACCTGATCCAGATCTGCGTCTCGGCTCCGGCCGGGGACATTGAAATTGAACTCTGAGAAACCACCCATGAACACTGCCCACAACACCTCCCCCACCGCCGCCATGCCCTACCTCAACGACGAGCAGGCCGAGTCCTTTGGCCGCGAGCTGGACGCCATCCGCGAACGCATCCTCGCCAGCCGCGGCGCGCGCGATGCCGCCTACATCCGCCGCCTCATCCGCACCCAGCGCGGGCTGGAAGTAGGCAGCCGCGCGCTGATCTACACCGGCATCCTCGCCCCGCCCGCCTTCGTGCTGGGCGCCGTGGGCCTGGGCGTGGCCAAGATCCTGGAGAACATGGAGATCGGCCATAACGTGATGCACGGCCAATGGGACTGGATGCGCGACCCCAAGATCCACTCCAGCACCTGGGAATGGGACAACACCTGCCCCGCCGACCAGTGGAAGCGCACCCACAACCACGAGCACCACACCTGGACCAACGTGCTGGGCAAGGACCGCGACGTGGGCTACGGCATCCTGCGCATGAGCGAGCAGCAGAAGTGGCAGCCGTTCTTCCTGCTCAACCCCATCAACAACGCCCTGCTGGCGCTGTTCTTCCAATGGGGCGTTGCGCTGCATGACTCGGAGATGGACCAGCTGCGCAAGACCGGCACGCTAAAGCCCGAATCCCGCGCCAAGCTCAAGGGCATGTGGCGCAAGGCGCGCAAGCAGGTGCTCAAGGACTACGTCCTCTTCCCCGCCCTGGCTGGCCCGTTCTTCCTGCCCGTGCTGGCCAGCAACGTGGCCGCCAACCTCATCCGCAACCTGTGGTCATACATGATCATCTTCTGCGGCCACTTCCCCGACGGCGTACACCAGTTCACCGAGGCCCAGGTGCAGAACGAAACGCGCGGCCGCTGGTACCTGCGCCAGCTGCTGGGCTCCGCCAACATCCAGGGCGGCCCGCTCATGCACGTGATGAGCGGCAACCTCAGCTTTCAGATCGAGCACCACCTGTTCCCCGATCTGCCCAGCAACCGCTACGCCGAGATCGCCCCCCAGGTACAGGCCCTGTGCCAGCGCTACGGCCTGCCCTACAACAGCGCCCCGCTCTACCGCCAGTTTGGCACCACGCTGAGAAAGGTCTTCCGGCTGGCGCTGCCCACGCGGGGAGAGGCGGCGCTGGCGTAGGCAGCGGATGGGCCGGAGCGCTTACGATGCTGTCCGCAGAAACGGGGTAGAACCTCCGCTTGCGCGTGCGCTTGGAAGACACTTCAAACCCAGACGCGAGGCTCAACTGCCTCATCGGAATCAGGCTCTCAACAGGTCATCAGCGAAACGTGAATGTCCCATGGGACGGGGTTTTGCAGACGTTCCCTAGCTCTCACACATACCACTGTCCCAATAGAATGAGTGTAATGCTAACCCAGTAGCACTTTACAAAGATGGACTTCAGTTGTGATTGGTACTGCCTAGTAAAGAATAGCGCCATTAGGCCCGTTATCGTGCCGGCAAATAGGCATGCCACGAAAAGAATCGACCAAAATACAGCCGAAAATCCTCCCGTTGCGTATAGGTAAGGCGGCTGGATCAACCCCAATGCAGTAGCTGCAACGACATGCCGAGTAAAAACGAGCCATGACATTGAGGCAGAGCGAGTGGCGGCTTCTCGTATCTTAGAATGAGGTGCTGTTCCAAGCAGAGGAGAGCTCAATAATGGTCGCGCAGAACTTGATGATAGGCGGAGGCCGGGAATACTGATTGGTACTGAGCAATGCGGGCAGCAACCGGAACTAACGGCATTATCCCAACCTTTGTCCGCCTGGGAGAACGACCTTGAGCAGGCGTTGCAAGTCACTTTCAGCATCGTTCCTCAGGATCCAATGTAGAGGCTAAGTCGCAGGATCGCTGGAGGCGGGGCCGCTGGATTGAGCCCTAGTTAGAGCGCTCACTGCTTGGCCTTATGCAGTGCCAAAATTTTGGCGCATTGCTTCGCAACCATAATAGTCCGCGCCTTCGACCAGAAAATCGTTATTATTAGAACCAAAACCGCGTAAGCCGCGAAGACTAAGGCGCTGCATTGAACCGGAAACTGTCCGAGCAGCTGCAACAGAAAACCGGCAATTAGCAGAGCAGACCCAAACACGCCATCAAGGCGACTAGTTACCAGAGACCTCATGAGATCGGAGTTGTATTTATAGCGCATTTCAGATTCGGCTTGGAGGGTCTTGTTGCTCTTGGCAAAGAATGCGAAACCCAACGCGGTGACGCCCGCGACGTCGTAGAACAGGCCCGCGGCGCTAAGCGACAGAAGATGTTCGAGCATGAGTGCTTTAACACCAATCAGACATCAAAGTGTCTTGCCCCCAGGTCCTTGGACCCGATGGAATGTTAGTCAACCATCGAGGAGCAAGACATGGGCAAGAAGAGCGAGATCCCTGCGGAGAAGCGCATTGAGCTGGTGCTGTCGCTGCTGAGGAAG
>JBKHXN010000044.1:0-77767 GCA_046565985.1 Gammaproteobacteria bacterium | reverse complement strand
GTGGGCCCGCTGCCGATGGTGTTGACCCAGGGCACGGCCACGGTCTCGGCCTGGATCTGCTTGAAGGTCTCGAAGCTGTCCGCCGTATTCCAGCGGAAGAAGTGGCTGATCAGGCGGTCGTTCTCGGCGTTGGCGTCGCGGATCGAATAGGCCTTGGACGTGGACCAGGGCAGGATGTTCACGCCGCTGACCACCAGCGAGATCATCGGCCCGTAGTGGCTGCGGTACAGGGTGCGGGTCGCGGTTTCCAGCTGGCCCTCGGCGTTGAGCACCTCGACGCTGATCGGCTGGGCCTCCATGCGCCGCACTTGGCCCTCATAGATGTAGGCGGTCGGGTCGTCCGGGGCCAGGGTCAGCTCGTACAGGCCGAAGCGGTAGGCGGTGGACACGGTATGGCTCCAGGCCAGGTGCTCGTTGAAACCGATCAGCACCAGCGGCACGCCGTACAGCGAGGAGCCCATGATGTCCATCTGCCCCGGCACGGTCAGGTGCGAGACATACAGGCGCTCCGGCCCGCGCCAGGGAAAGTGCGGGTTGCCGAACACCAGCGGGATGCCGGTGGCGCTGGCGTCCTTGCCGATGGCGTACATGTTGCTGCCCAGCTGCGGCTCGGTGAAGAAGCGGAACGGACCGGCGTCCTCCGCGAGCGCCGCCGAGATGGCCTCGGCGCTGGCCTGCTCCGGTTCCTCGCCCGGCAGCGGCGGCTGGGCCTGCGCGATGCCGGACACGAAGACCGAGGACGAGGCCAGCAGCACCAGCCGGTAGTAGCGCCGGTACATGTCGTCCTCGGTGATCGGCAGCGCCCAGGGGGCGTCGCGGCAGCTGGCGTGACGGCCCGGGTGCTGGCCGGCCTTGAGTTCTGCGAGATAGCGGTTGAGGCCGTCCACGAAGCCGGCGGTGATCTGGCGGGCGCCTTCCTCGGTGTTGGCTTTCAGCGGCTTAATCGCCGCATCGCTGGCGATGGCCTTCCAGAAGAAATCGCTGTCCAGGTTGCTGGCCGTCGAGCCGTTGGGAAAGATCACGTGCGTGCCGTCGGGGCCGAAATAGCGCGAGCGCTCGCCACGGTTGGTCAGCAGATCGTCGAGCAGGATGCAGAGGTTGTCCTCGGCGTGGGCGTAGCCGTAGCCGTAGCCCAGGCTGGCGAAGTCGCGCCCGTTGATGTGCGGGATGCCGAGCGCGGTGCGGGTGATGGTCACGTCGTACTTGCTGGTATCCGGCTCGTCCACCGGCGGCTGTGCCGGCGCCAGCGGGGCGGAGCTGGGCGCACCGCCACAGGCACCGAGCAGGAACAATGAAGAGATCAGGGCGGGGACGAGGGGGCTGACGCGCATGACGGACTCCATGCATTAAATCCTGAATGGACCGTCAATATACCCCTGCTCCCGCCCGGCGGATCAAGCCCGGGCGGGATTAGCCCGCTTTTACTAGCGCGCTCAGACCGAGAATTTCATCACCGACTGGATCAGTCGGCGGGTGAAGTCGGTGTACGGCGGGAAGAACATGCGCGCCAGCATGAAGCGCGTGCGCACCACCGCGCGCTCGTGGGAGAAGGCCTTGAAGCCGAAGTGCCCGTGGCCGCTGCCGATGCCGGAATTGTTGACCCCGCCAAACGGCAGGTTCAGGTGCAGGAAGTGCGCCACGGTGTGGTTGATGCAGGCGCCCCCGGAGCTGGTCTGGTTGATGACCTGGTCAATGTGCGACTGCGTGCGGCTCCAGATGTAGAGCGCCAGCGGCTTGGGGTCGGCATTGATGCGGGCGATCACCTCGTCGAGCTGGCGGTAGCTGATGATCGGCAGCAGCGGGCCGAAGATCTCCTCGCTCATGAGCTTGGCATCGGCGGGGATGTTCTCGATCAGCGTCGGCGCGATGTAGCGCTCGGCCTCGTTGACCTGGCCGCCGCACAGCACGCGCGCACCGCGCTGCTGTGCGTCCTCCAGCAGGGATTTGAGCCTCGCGGTGTGCCGGCCATTGACCACCCGAGCCAGGTCGGGGGATTTCTGCTGCGCCTCGGCGCTGTCGCCGTAGGTTTCATGCAGGGCGCGGATACAGCAGGAGACGAACTCATCCTTCACGGACTCATGCACGTACACGTGGTCGGGTGCGATGCAGGTCTGGCCGTTGTTGGTGAACTTGCCCCAGAGGATGTTGCGCGCGGCCAGCTCCAGGTCGGCGCTGGCGTCCACGATGGTGGGCGACTTGCCGCCCAGTTCCAGCGTCACGCTGGTGAGGTGTTTGGCCGCGGCGGCCATCACCACCTTGCCCACGGCGGGCGAGCCGGTGAAGAAGATGTGGTCGAAGGGCAGCGCCAGCAGCGCGGTGGAGACGGTCACGTCGCCCTCGAAGATCGCCACCTCGTCCTCGCTGAACAGCTCGCGGATGATGCGCGCCATCAGCGCCGACAGGTGCGGCGTCATTTCCGAGGGCTTGAGGATGGCGGTATTGCCCGCCGCCAGGGCCGAGACCAGCGGTCCGAAGCTGAGGTTCAGCGGGTAGTTCCAGGGCGAGATGATCAGGCAGCGGCCCTTGGGCTCGTAGCGGATCCAGCTCTTGGTGCCCATCATCAGCCGCGTGGGCCAGACGCCGGTGGGCTTCATCCACTTCTTCAGGTTGCGGATGGCGTCGTTGGCCTCGGCCACCACCGGCAGGATTTCCGACAGGTCCACCTCGGCCGGCGGCTTGCGGAAGTCCTGTTCCGCGGCGGCGTAGAAGGCCTCGCTGTTGGCCAGCACCGCGTCCTTCAGGCGGCGGATCCTGGCGATGCGCTGGGCCGCCGTGGAGCTGCGCAGGCGCAGCGCGGTGTCCCGCTGCAGTTCAAAAACCCGGGCGATCTCGGCGTCTATGGCCTGCGGCTGGCCGGGCAGGTAGGACACAACGGTGTTCATGACAGCGCTCCTCGGGCGGCTCTGGGCCGGTGTAATCGAACGAATGTTCGAGTATAGGCGCTGGCCGCCCGTCCCGCAGGACTGACGGCGCCGGAACCGGACTGGAATACGGGGTGAACCGCGTTACACTCGCCGCACAAGAATACGGAGGAAGTTGACATGCAAGCGCTCAAGCCGCTCGATGCCGCCTGGCTGCTGGTGGATAACAAGGAAACGCCGATGCACGTCGGCAGCCTGACCATCTTCTCCCTCCCGGCCGACGCGCCGCCCAATTTCCTGCACAAGCTGTTCGATCATCTGCGCAACGCGCGGAGCTTTGCCAGCCCGTACAACCTCAAGCTCAAGACCCCGTGGCTCAAGGGTCTGAACATGACCTGGCAGGAGGACTTCAACATCGACCTGGAGTACCACCTGCGCTACTCCGCCCTGCCCAGCCCCGGCGGCGAGCGCGAGCTGGGCGTGCTGGTCTCGCGCCTGCACTCCCACCCCATGGACTTCAGCCGCCCGCTGTGGGAATGCCACATCATCGAAGGCCTGGAAAACAACCGCTTCGCGCTGTACATGAAGATGCACCACTCGCTGGTGGACGGCGTGGGCGGCATGCGCATGCTGCAGCGCATGCTCTCCGACGACCCCAAGGCCCGCGCCATGCCGCCGCCCTGGTCGGTGGGCGCCGGCGGCCAGCGTCCGCGCGGCGCGCGCAGCGGCAGCGGCCTGCCGCTCTGGCAGCAGTGGCTGGACAAGGCCAAGGCCCAGGCCGAAACCCTGCCCGGCGTCGGTCGCGCCCTGGCGCACGTGGTGACCGAGCGCGTGCGCCAGAGCAGCGCCGCCGAGGCCCTGCCGTTTTCCGGCCCGCAGTCCATCCTCAACCGCCGCGTGTCCGGCCAGCGCCGCTTCGCCACCCAGTACTACGAGCTGGAGCGCATCAAGCGTGTCGCCAAGGCGGCGGACGTGACGGTCAACGACGTGTTCCTGGGCCTCTGCGCCGGCGCCCTGCGCCGCTACCTGGAGGAGATCCAGGCCCTGCCGGAAAAACCGCTCACCGCCGGCGTGCCGGTCTCGGTGCGCCCGGCGGGCGACGAGGCGGTGGGCAATGCCATCAGCTTCATCATCGCCAACCTCAACACCCACATCGCCGATCCGCTGATCCGCCTGCAGGCCATCCGCCGCTCCACGCAGATCGCCAAGGAGCACCTGCAGCAGCTGCCCAAGGCCGGCATCGACAACTACACCATGCTGTTCATGGCGCCGTTCATCCTGCAGCTGCTCACCGGTCTGGGCGGCAAGGGCCGGCCCATGTTCAACGTCACCATCTCCAACGTCCCCGGCCCCGACCGCCCGCTGTACTTCAACGGTGCGCGCATGGAGCAGATGTACCCGGTCTCCCTGCTCTCGCACGGGCAGGCGCTGAACATCACCGTGGTGAGCTACGCCGGGCAGTTCAACATCGGCTTTACCGGCTGCCGCAACACCCTGCCGCGCATGCAGCGTCTGGCCGTGTACATGGGGGAGGCGCTGGAAGAACTGGAGCGCCTGACCAAGACCGCCGCGCCCAAGGCCCGCAAGGCCAAGGCCGCCAGCCCCCGCCGCCGTGCGCCCGCGCGCAGGAAGCCGGTGGCAGGCGCCTGAGCAAGCTGAACAAAGGCCCGCGACCGCGGGCCTGCCTCAGGCCGTTGCCGGTGCATTCCCCCACACGTGCAGGCCGTACTTGTAATAGCCGCTGACGTTGTTGAGACGGCCGTCGGTTTCGGGGGGGATGGGCAGCACCTCGCCCTCCAGCAGCGGGGTGAGATGCTTGGCCAGCACGGTGCTGCCGCCGCCGGTCAGCACGATGGCGTCGATGTCCCAGTCGTCCGACCACAAGCGGTTCACTTCCGTGGCAATGCGGCTGGCCAGGTAGGTGAAGGCCTGCTCGGTGATCGGCTTGAGATCGTAGAGCTTGCCCTTGATCTTGATGCTGCCGCGGCTGATGCCCTCGTAGAGGCGGAACAGCTCGATATTGACCCCGGATTTCTCGTGCAGGTAATTGACGATGGCGCTGTAGGCCATGGACATGCCGGAGTCGGTGGACTGGCTGCCGCGCTCGGAATACTTGGTCTTGTCGCACACCGCGTAGTCGGCAGTGCGGAAGCCGATGTCGATGATGCCGATCTTCTCGCTCAGGAAGCGCTGGCTGGCGGGCTTGCCCACGTTGTTGAGCATGAGGTTGAACATGCTGCCGAACGGCTGCGGGATGACGCGGGCGCGCTCGATGTACAGGGTCTTTTCCTCGCGCGTGCCGTTGGCCTGCACGATGGTGATCTTGTGCCGCCCCTGCAGCAGGGCGGTGAGGGTGTCCTTGTGGCGGCGGAAGAAGCTGATCGGCAGCCCGGTGACCACCCGCAGGGGTTCGTTGTCGGCCGCCAGCGGCGCCAGGCCGGCCAGCGCCAGACGCTGGGCCTGCTGGCTGAGGAACTGCACCGGGTCGAGCGTGAAGCTGCGTCCGCGGGACTGGGTTTCGGCCAGGTCGCCGACAAAAAAGGCCTCGTCGCCGATCTCGAAGTGGCGGGGCTGCGCCTGGGTGGCGGGCAGCAGGGATTCGGCAAACTGGGCCTCGTTGGCCTCGCCGAGTATGGATTTGAAAATCTGGAACTGCCGACCGTCCGTGGCCTTGGTATAGCCAAAGCCAATATCCGCCGCCAACACTTTCACGAGCCGCTCCCTTGCCTTGTTTTTGCTGGCGATTCTTGTAGCACGGCCTTCTGGGGCGGTCAAAAACCCGGCATCATGCGGCGCCACCCTCGCTGGAGCCGCAGACATGGACATCCTCCGCACGCCGGAAGCCCGTTTCCACGACCTGCCCGGATACCCGTTCGTGCCGCACCATCTGCTGCTGCCCGACGGCCTGCGCATGCACTACGTGGACGAGGGTCCGCGCTCGGGGCCGGTGATGCTGTTGCTGCACGGTGAGCCGACCTGGAGCTACCTGTACCGCAAGATGATCCCGCCGCTGGCGGCGGCCGGGTACCGTGTGGTGGCGCCGGATCTGATCGGCTTCGGCAAGTCCGACAAGCCCGCCGCCCTGAGCGCCTACAGCTATGACCAACACGCGCGCTGGGTGCAGCAGTTCATCGAGGGACTGGACCTGCGCGACATCACCCTGTTCTGTCAGGACTGGGGCTCACTGCTGGGCCTGCGCATCGCGGGGCTGGCGGGCGAGCGCTTCGGGCGCATCGCCGTCTCCAACGGCTTCCTGCCCACGGCGCGGCATCCGCTGCCGCTGGCGTTCAGACTGTGGCGGGCCTTCGCCCTGCATTCGCCCTGGTTTCCCATCGGGCGCATCGTGCAGTCCGGCTGCGTGCGCCGGCTCACGCCCCAGGAACGGGCGGCCTACGATGCGCCGTTTCCCACGCGCGCCCACAAGGTGGCGGCCCGCGCCTTTCCGGCGCTGGTGCCGGCCCATGAACAGGATCCGGCGGTGCCCGCCAACCGTGCCGCCTGGGACGCGCTCGGACAGTGGCGCAAGCCCTTCCTCACCGCCTTTGCCAGCCGCGATCCGATCACGCGCGGCGCCGACCGCCTGCTGCAGGAACATATCCCCGGCGCCCACGGCCAGCCGCACACCACGGTGCGCGCGGCCGGCCATTTCATCCAGGAAGACCAGGGCGAGGCGCTGGCGCAGATCCTGATCGACTGGCAACGTGGCCTCTACGGGACGCTCAACGGCTGAGGTGGCGCAGCCGCGCGCCGTGCGCTTCCCAGTTCTGGCCGTCGAATTCCTCGTAGTGCACCGCTTCCACGGTACCGGGGTCCAGGCAGCGCAGGTTCACCGAGTAGCCGTCCGGGTTGGAGCGCGGAACGTAGAAGGACTTGATGCCGCAGATGCGGCAGAACAGATGCCGCGCGGTCCCGGTATGGAAGGTGTAGGTGCTCAGCTGTTCCGCGCCGCTGAGCAGATCGAAGTCGGCGGCGGGCACGATCAGGTGCTCGTAGCCGGTGCGCGCGCACATGGAGCAGTTGCAGCGCTGCACCGTGAGACGCGCCGGAGCCCGCACCGCAAAGCGCACCGCGCCGCAGTGACAGCCTCCGGTATGCCGAACCCGATCATCCATGCCGCGATGGTAGCCTGCCGCCGGGCCTCGGTCTCTCCCGCAGCTCGGATCGAAGGCGACCCTGTGAGAAATGCGGGCCAGGCCCTAGAATCCGCGCATGACGCTGCGCTTCACCAAGATGCACGGTACCGGGAATGACTTTGTCGTCATTGACGCCACGCGCACGCCCTTTCGCCCCACGCCGGAGCTGCTGCTGCGGCTCACCGACCGCCGCTTCGGCGTCGGCTGCGATCAGGTGCTGGTGGCCGAGGCGCCGGACGCGCCGGACGTGGACTTCAATTACCGCATCTTCAACCCGGACGGCTCGGAAGTGGGCCAGTGCGGCAACGGCTCGCGCTGCCTCGCCCATTTTCTGCGCGCGCAGGGCCTCACCGCCCAGCGCCGCATCCGCGTGCGCACGCTGAGCCGGGTGCTGGAGCTGCAGGTGCTCGATGACGGCCGGGTGCGCGTCAACATGGGGCCGCCCGGCCTGGAGCCGGCCGAGGTGCCCTACACCGCGCCGGCGCGCCAGCGCTGGTACACGCTGCCCCTGCCCGGGGGCGAATCAGCGCGCTTTGCCGCAGTCTCCATGGGCAACCCCCACGCCGTGCTGCGCGTGGATGACGCGGACACCGCCCCGGTCGCCGACTTGGGCCCGCTGCTGCAGGCGCAGCCGCAGTTCCCGCAGGGGGTGAATGTGGGCTTTCTGCAGATCGAGGATTCCGCCCACGCCCGCCTGCGCGTTTACGAGCGCGGCGCGGGCGAGACCCTGGCCTGCGGCAGCGGCGCCTGCGCGGCGGTGGTCGCCGGCCGGCTCTGGGGCGAGCTGGGCCCGCGGGTGGACGTGGCCGTGCGGGGCGGTATGCTCACGCTGGAGTGGGAAGGGGAGGGGCGGCCGGTGTGGATGACCGGGCCGGCCGAGACGGTTTACACAGGGGAACTGCAGTGGCCGAAGTAAAGAACATCAAACCGGAAACCGCGCCGGTGCCGGACCTGGACGAGACCGAGATCGTCGCCTACCTCAAGGCCCGGCCGGATCTCTTCACCCGCTTTCCGGACGCGCTGGGCGAGATCGAGCTGCGCCACAAGGCTGGTTCGGCGGTCTCGCTGATGGAAAAGCAGGTGGACGTGCTGCGCGCCCGCAACGCGCGGCTTGAGGAGCGCCTGGGCCGGCTGCTGGAAGCCGCGCGTGAAAACGAGGGCCGGGCCGGCAACGTCCATCGTCTGGCCCGCACCCTGATCCGCGCGCCCTCGCTGGCCGGTGTGGTGGCCGGGCTCAGGCAGTGCATGCGCGATGACTTCGACGTGGACGAAGTCTTCGTCGGGCTCAGCAGCGTCTATTACAAGCGCCACGACATCGACGGGCTCACCCCGCTGGACCCCGAGGGCCGCATCGCCCGGGCGTTCGAGAATTTCATGCGCACCCGCCTGATCGAATGCGGCCCGCTGGCCGAGCCCGGCGCCCGCCTGCTGTTCCCCAAGGCCGATCCGCTGCCACAGTCGGCGGCCATCGTGCCGCTGGAAAAGGAAAAGCACCTGGGCATGCTGGTGTTCGCCTCGCGGGACCCGGAGCGCTTCCAGCCCCGTCAGGGCAAGCTGTTCCTGGAGATGACGGCGGAGCTGGTGGCCGCCGCCGTCCGGGCCCGGCTGGGGTGAACGACGAGCCCCCCGCGGCCTGGCTCGCGGCCTGGGCCGCGGAGTACCTGCGCAGCCGGGCGGTGGAGCGCCAATCTCCGCTCAACACCCTCGACGCGGTGCGCCGTGACCTGGATCAGTTTGCGCGCTACTGCACCCGTGCCGGCTATACCGGCCCCGAGCAGCTCGACGAACACGCCGTGCGCGGCTTCATCACCGGCCTGCACCGTGCCGGCCACCAGCCGGCCAGCCTGCAGCGCTATCTGTCGAGCCTGCGCAGCTTCTTCCGCGAGCAGCTCAAGCACGGCCGCATGGCGCACAACCCGGCCGCCGGGGTGCGGGCACCGCGCCACCGGCGCAAGCTGCCCGGCGTGATCGAGGCGCAGGCGCTGGCGCACGCCCTCGACCAGCCCGCCAGCGGTCCCGCGCAATGCCGCGACCGCGCCCTGGTGGAACTGTTCTACTCCGCCGGCCTGCGCCTGGCCGAGCTGCACGGGCTCGATCTCGCCGCCGTCTCCGGCGGGCAGACCGAGCTGCGCATCATCGGCAAGGGCAACAAGGAGCGCGTCGCGCTGATCGGCAGCCAGGCCCGTGCGGCGCTGGACGCCTGGCTGGCGCTGCGTGCGCAGCTGGCGGCAGCGGACGAGCCGGCGCTGTTCGTCGGCGCCCGCGGCCGGCGCCTGGGCCGTTCGCAGATCGGCGTGCTGCTCAAGGCCTGGGCGCAGCGCACCGGCCTGGGTGCCCATCTGCACCCGCACCGGCTGCGCCACGCCTTTGCCACCCATCTGCTGGAAGAAAGCGGTGATCTGCGCGCGGTGCAGGAACTGCTCGGCCACGCGCACCTGTCCACCACACAGATCTACACGCATCTGGATTTCCGCCATCTGGCCGAGGTGTACGACGCGGCCCACCCGCGCGCCCGCCAGCGCCGGACGTGACCGCCGTCCTTGAGCCGCCGCCGCAGACGCGGATAATGCAGACCCCCGGCGCCCGGCGCCGTATCCCCGGAGTCGTGAAGATGAATCGCCCGCTGCTGCCCCTCCTGAGTCTGGCCCTGCTGCTCTGCGCCTGCGGCCAGCCACCCGCCGAAGCCCCCGCCGCCAGCGCGCAGGAAGCGCAGGCCGACGCCGCCGCCGCCGCTTCCGTGGCGCAGTCCTGCAGCCTGGACTGCGGCGCGGGGCTGACCGCCTCCATCCAGTGCGCCGCCGGCGAGGCGGCGGTCTGCGACTGTACCGCCGAGCCGCGCGCCCGCTGCGAGGCGGCCCCAGCCCCGGCGCTGCCCAACGAGTACCAGTGAGCCGCTCCCGCATCAGGGCCGCCGCCGCTTGAAAGCCGGGCAAGACCCCCCAGCTTGATCAGACGCGCACACCGGAAACCCCCATGCAGCAATTTGACGGCACCACCATCCTCAGCGTCCGCAAGGACGGCCACGTGGCCCTGGGCGGAGACGGACAGGTCTCGCTGGGCAACACGCGCATCAAGGGCAACGCGCGCAAGGTACGGCGCCTCTACAACGGCCAGGTGATCGCCGGATTCGCCGGCGGCACGGCCGATGCCTTCACGCTCTTCGAGCGCTTCGAGGGCAAGCTGGAAAAGCACAGCGGCCACCTGCTGCGCGCCGCCGTGGAGCTGGCCAAGGACTGGCGCACCGACCGCATGCTGCGGCGCCTGGAAGCCCTGCTGCTGGTCGCCGACCGCGACACCTCGCTGATGATCACCGGCAACGGCGACGTGATGGAGCCCGAGCCTCACGGCGTCATGGCCATCGGCAGCGGCGGCGCCTTCGCCCAGGCCGCCGCGCTGGCGCTGGTGCACAACAGCGCACTGAGCGCGCGCGAGGTGGTGGAGAAATCCCTGCACATCGCGGCCGACATCTGCATCTATACCAATCATTCCCTGACCATCGAGACGTTTGAATGAGCGCCCCTGCTGAAGCCGCCGCGGTGCTCACGCCGCGCGAGATCGTGCAGGCCCTGGACCAGCACATCGTCGGCCAGGCCGCCGCCAAGCGCGCGGTTGCCATCGCCCTGCGCAACCGCTGGCGGCGCAGCCGGCTGGAAGGGCCGATGCGCACCGAGATCCACCCCAAGAACATCCTGATGATCGGGCCCACCGGCGTCGGCAAGACCGAGATCGCGCGCCGCCTCGCCACCCTGGCCAACGCGCCCTTCGTGAAGGTGGAGGCCACCAAGTTCACCGAGGTGGGTTATGTGGGCAAGGACGTGGATTCGATCATCCGTGACCTCATGGAGATCGCCATCAAGCAGACCCGCGAGCGGGCCATGCGCCAGGTGGCGGACCGCGCCGCGCTGGCCGCCGAGGAGCGGGTGCTGGATGCGCTGCTGCCGCCACCCAAGGATTTTGGCGAGGCCAGCGAGCAGCGCCATACGGAGAATTCGGCCGCACGCCAGGTATTCCGCAAACAGCTGCGCGAGGGCAAGCTCAACGACCGCGAGATCGAGATCAAGCTCAGCGCGCCCAGCCCGCGCGTGGAGCTGATGGGCCCGCCGGGCATGGAGGAAATGACCCAGCAGCTGCAGTCCATGTTCGCCAATCTGGGAGGCGGCAAGGCACGCAGCCGCAAGATCAAGATCGCCGACGCGCTCAAGCAGCTCGCCGACGAGGAGGCCGCGCGCCTGGTGGACGAGGAAGCGATCCGTGCCGAGGCGCTGAAGAATGCCGAGGAAAACGGCATCGTCTTCATCGACGAGCTGGACAAGGTCTGCAAGCGCGGCGAATTTGCCGGCAGCGACATCTCCCGCGAAGGCGTGCAGCGCGACCTGCTGCCGCTGGTGGAAGGCAGCACCATCAGCACCAAGTACGGCATGGTGCGTACCGACCACATCCTGTTCATCGCCAGCGGCGCCTTTCACCTGGCCAAGCCCTCGGACCTGATCCCGGAACTGCAGGGCCGTCTGCCGATCCGTGTCGAGCTGGATGCGCTGGCAACCGCCGATTTCGTGCGTATCCTCACCGAGCCGCACTACTCGCTGACCGAGCAGTACAAGGCCCTGCTCTCCACCGAAGGCGTGACCGTGGAGTTCAGCCCCGACGGCGTGCAGCGCATCGCCGAGGTGGCCTTCCAGGTCAACGAGCGCACCGAGAACATCGGCGCCCGCCGCCTGCACACCGTGCTGGAACGCCTGCTCGAAGAGATTGCCTTTGACGCACCGGAACGCGCCGGCACCACGCTGCAGATCGACGCCGCCTATGTCACCGGCAAGCTCAGCAAGCTGGCCGGCGACGAGGATCTGGCCCGGTACATCCTGTGAGCGGCACGGCCGTCACCGCGCTCAGGCTGCACTGCCAGTCGCGGGTGCTGGACGTGGAGTTTGCCGACGGTACCCAGGCGCAGCTGCCCTGCGAGTACCTGCGGGTGTTCTCCCCCAGCGCGGAGCTGCGTGGTCACGGCCTGCCGGAGCCCTTGCTGGTGGGCGGCCGGCGCAACGTCAACATCGCCCGCATCGAACCGGTAGGCCACTATGCGGTGCGCCTGTGCTTCGATGACGGGCACGATACCGGCCTGTATTCCTGGGACGTGCTCCACGAGCTTGCCCGCCACCAGGCGCGCAACTGGGCCCGCTATCTGGAGCGTCTGGCCGAGGCCGGCATGTCGCGCGACCGCGACGTGGTGACGCTCTCCGCGCTCGGCAAGCCGGCCGCTCCACGGTCCTGAGCGGCAGGGCGGGGCCGCGGGGCTTGCCGCTACAATGTGGGCCCGTCCGGTTGCGTGCCGCCCATGTCCGCTTCAGAAAAACCCGGTTATACCCACTTCGGCTTCCAGCAGGTGCCGGTCACCGAGAAGCAGCAGCGCGTGGCCGGCGTTTTCACCTCCGTGGCGCGCAAGTACGACGTGATGAACGATCTCATGTCGCTCGGCATCCATCGCCTGTGGAAGCGCTTCGTCATCGACCTCGCGGCCGTGCGGCCCGGCGAACGGGTGTTGGACGTGGCCGGGGGCACCGGCGATCTCGCCCGTGAATTTGCCCGTCTGGCCGGCGACCAGGGGCTGGTGATCCTCTCCGACATCAATGCCGCGATGCTGGGCGAGGGCCGCGCCCGGCTGGCCGACCGGGGCGTGGTCAACGTGCCGCTGGCGCAGGCCAATGCCGAGAGGCTGCCGTTTGCCGAGGCCAGCTTCGACTGCATCACCATCGGCTTCGGCCTGCGCAACGTCACCGACAAGGACGCCGCGCTGCGCTCCATGACCCGCTGCCTCAAGCCCGGCGGGCGCCTGCTGGTGCTGGAATTCTCCCGCCCGCTGAGCGAGCCGCTGTCGCGCGTCTATGACCAGTATTCCTTCAAGCTGCTGCCG
Source organism: Gammaproteobacteria bacterium (assembly GCA_046565985.1). Taxonomy (GTDB): domain Bacteria; phylum Pseudomonadota; class Gammaproteobacteria; order Nevskiales; family Nevskiaceae; genus Polycyclovorans. The sequence goes on along the minus strand of JBKHXN010000044.1, from coordinate 64,865 downwards.
CTGATGGGCCGGCTGGTGGCCAACGATGCCGAGTCCTACCGCTATCTCGCCGAGTCCATCCGCATGCACCCGGACCAGGCCACGCTCAAGGGCATGATGGAAAGCGCCGGGCTGAGCCGCGTGCAGGTATACAACCTGACCGGCGGCATTGTCGCCGTGCACCGCGGCTACCGGCTCCCATGAGCACGCCCGCGCTGCTGTGCGCCGCGCTGGAAGTGGCGCTCAACCGTACCCTGGCGCTGGAGCCCGCCGCGCTGGCCTTGTGCCAGCCGCTCTCGGGCCGGGTGATGGCCCTGCGCTGCACCGCGCCCGACTGGTGCTTCATCCTGGAATTCCATCCCGCCGGCGTGCGGGTGCTGGGCGACGACGCCCTGCCGGCCCAGGTCACGGTATCCGGCAGCCTGGGCCAGCTCCTCGGCCTGGCCTGGCGCCGTGCGCAGGGGCAGTCCAGCCTGCCACAGGGCCTGCGTGTGGAAGGCGATGTGGATCTGCTGCACCAGTTCAACCAGCTGCTGGCCCAGGTGGATGTGGACCTCGAGGAACTGCTCGTCCCCTATCTGGGTGATCTGCCCGCGCACCGTGCGGGCCAGTGGGCGCAGCAGCTGTTCGGCTGGGGCCGCCAGGCCGCCGGCACGCTGGCGCTGGATACGGCCGAGTACCTGCGCGAAGAGACCGGCGATCTGGCGCGCGCGGCGGATGTGGCGGACTGGCTGGACGGCGTGGAGCGCCTGCGCGACGGCGTGGCGCGCCTGGAGGCCCGGCTGCAACGACTGGAGCGTGCATGAAATCCTGGATACGTCTGTGGCAGATCCACCGCGTCAGCCGGCGCTACGGCCTGCGCGAATTTCTCAACGACCGGCCGGCGCGTGATCCGCGGCCGCGCGGCCTGCGCCTGCGGCTGGCGCTGGAGGAGCTGGGCCCGGTGTTCATCAAGCTGGGGCAGGCGCTCTCCACCCGGCCGGATCTGATCCCGCCCGACATCGCCGAGGAGCTGGTCAAGCTGCAGGATCAGGTGGGGCCGTTTCCCGGCGCCGTGGCGCGCGGCATCGTCGAGCGCGCGCTCGGCAAGCCGGTGACGGAACTGTTTGCGGAATTCGACGAGACACCGCTCGCCACCGCCTCCGTCGCGCAGGTGCACGCCGCGCGCCTGAAGCCTGCCGGCGCGCAGGACTCGGGCATGCAGGTCGTGGTCAAGGTCATTCGCCCCGGCATGCTGGAGCAGATGCAGAAAGACGTGGGCCTGCTGCACAGCCTGGCCGCGCTCGCCGAACGCTTCTCTGCCCAGGCGCGCCGCATCCGCCCGCGCGCGATCGTGGATGAATACGAAAAAATCCTGTTCGATGAACTCGACCTGATGCGCGAAGGTGCCAACTGCAGCCAGCTGCGGCGCAACTGGCTGGGCAGCGAGCTGATCTACCACCCGATCGTGTTCTGGGATTACACCCGGCCCGAGGTTCTGGTCATGGAGCGCATCCACGGCATCAGCATGCGCGAGCTGCCCCGGCTGCGCGAGATGGGCGTGGATTTCCAGGTACTGGCCGAGCGCGGCGTGGAGATCTTCTTCAAGCAGACCTTCCGCGACAACTTCTTCCACGCCGACATGCACCCCGGCAATATCTTTGTGGACGCCGCCAACCCCCGGCAGCCCAGCTATCTGGCGGTGGACTTTGGGATCGTCGGCAGCCTGACGCCCGCCGACCAGCGCTATCTGGCCGAAAACTTCCTCGCCTTCTTCAACCGCGACTATCGTCGGGTGGCTGAGCTGCACATCGAGAGCGGCTGGATCCCCGGCGATACCCGCGTGGAAGAATTCGAATCGGCGATCCGCACGGTCTGCGAGCCGATCTTCCAGCGACCGCTCAAGGACATCTCGTTCGGCTTTTTCCTGCTGCGCCTTTTCCAGATTGCGCGGCGCTTCAACTATCAGGTGCAGCCGCAGCTGGTGCTGTTGCAGAAAACCCTGCTGCAGATCGAGGGCCTGGGGCGCCAGCTCTATGACGAGCTGGATCTCTGGAAGACCGCCAAGCCGATCATGGAAAACTGGATGAAGGACCGCATGGGTCCGACGGCAATGCTGGAACGCGCCCGTGCGCAGCTGCCGATATTGGCTGAAACCCTGCCGCAGCTCGCCAGCCAGGCGCTGCGACAGCTGGAGAAGGGCGAGGGCTTTGGCAGCGCGGCGCAGCGGCTGGAGTTCCAGCGCCTGCGCGATGAGGTGCGCCAATCCCACCAGCGCACGCGGCGCATGCTGGCCGCGCTGGGCTGCGTGATTGCCGGCAGCCTGCTGCTGGTCTGGCCGGCCGGCCCGGCGCTGGCGGGCGGCGCCGTACTGGCCTTTGGTGCTGCCTGGAGCCTGTGGCTGCTGTGGCGCGACGCCTGAGCGCCGCGCCCGCTGCCGCTATAGACGTGTGCGGGTAACGACCAAGCCCTTGAGCAGGTTCAGCGCCTCGTACAGCGCGTAGTCCTGCTCCGCCAGTTTCTGCACTTCCTCGTCCGTTGCAGCGCCGGTCTTGGGTGCAGGGGTCTGGCCGTTCTCGTTCTTGAGGCTGCCCTTGAGGTCAGCCTCCTTGGTCGGTTCAAAGGCCGGAGCATCCTGCTCGGCGGCAAGCCGCAGCGGGCGGATGACGATGTCGGGCTCAATGCCCTCCCCCTGGATGCTCCGGCCCGAGGGCGTGTAGTAGCGCGCCGTGGTGAGCTTGATGGCCGACTGATTGGACAGCGGCATGATGGACTGCACCGAACCCTTGCCGAAGCTCTTGGAGCCCACCAGCACCGCGCGCTTCTGGTCCTGCAGCGCGCCGGCGACGATTTCCGAGGCGCTCGCCGAGCCGCCGTTGATCATCACCACCACCGGGGCACCCTGCAGCAGGTCGCCCTGCTGGGCGCGGAATTCGCGGCTTTCCGCGGCGTCGCGCCCACGGATGGAGACGATGGCGCCGGTATCGAGGAAGGCGTCGCTGACCTGGACCGCGGCGTCGAGCACGCCGCCCGGGTTGTTGCGCAGATCCAGCACCAGACCCTTGAGCGGCTGGTCGCTGCTCTTGACGAGCTTGGACAGCTCCTTGTTCAGCGAGCTGCCGGTCTCGGTGGTGAAGCTGCTGATACGCAGATAGCCCAGGCCGTCGCCCAGCAGGCGGCCGCGCACGCTGGTCACGGCGATCACGTCCCGCTTGAGTTCCAGGGTGATGGGCGCGGGGGCGTTCTCGCGCGCGATCACCAGCTTGATCCGGGTGCCCGGCTCGCCGCGCATCATCTTCACCGCCTCGTCCAGCGACAGGCCTTTGACCGGCGTATCGTCGATGCGGATGATCAGATCGCCCGGCTGTACGCCGGCACGGGCCGCCGGGGTGTCGTCTATGGGGGAGACCACGCGGACGAAGCCGTTCTGCATCTGCACCTCGATGCCCAGGCCACCGAACTTGCCGCTGGTGGCGATGTTGATGTCCTTGAATTCCTCGCGATTGAGGTAGGACGAGTGCGGATCCAGCCCCGCGATCATGCCGCGCACGGCGTTCTCGAACAGGGTCTTGTCCTCCACCGGTTCCACGTACTCGCTCTTGACCCGGTTGAGGATCTCCACGAAGGACTGGAGCTCCTGGAACGGCACGGCTTCGCCGCTGGCGCCGGGTTTCTCTGCCAGCACGCCGTGGGTGAGGGAGACGCCGGTGCCGATCAGGACCCCGAGGCCGAGTGCCAGGGTGGTGCGGGAGAAAAGAGACATGGGAATCTGCAGGAAAACGAGGGAAAAGGAAGATAGCACAAGAGGCCGCGCCTCCCGGGGCCGTCTCAGCGGCTCAGCCAGATCCGGGGGTTGAGCGGTTCCTTGCCCTTGCGCACCTCGAAATACACTCCGGGCTGTGCGTGACCGCCACTGGCGCCGGCCTGGGCCAGCGGCTGCCCCGCGGCCACCCATTCCCCCACGCCCCTGAGCGTGCTGTCATTGTGGCCGTAGAGGGTGAAATAACCGCCCTCGTGTTCCAGCACCACGATCAGCCCGTAGCGGTGCATCCAGCCCACGTAGGCCACGCGCCCGCCGGCCACCGCCCGTACCGGGCTGCCCTGCGGCGCGGCGATCCACAGGCCGTTCCACAGCAGGTTCTTGCCGGCCTTGGGCTGGCCGAAGCTGGCCAGCAGCCGGCCCCGCGCCGGCCAGGGCAGCTTGCCGCGCTGTTTGGCAAAGGGCTTTTCGCTGCCGATATCGAGCGGGATGTCGGCCAGCGCATTGCGCAGGGAATCCAGCAGGCGGCGCACTTCCTGCTCGTTCTGCCGCAGCTGTTGCAGCTCGGCCTGTTCGTCGGCGATGCGCGCGGCCAGGCGGCTGATCATCTGCGCGCGCTCGGCACGGCCCGCTTCCAGACCCTTGAGGGTGCGCTCGCGCTGGGCGCGCAGCTGCTCCAGCGCCTGGCGTTCTTCCAGCAGCCGGGCGGTGACCGCCTGCAGCTGCGCCACCTGCTCGAGAATGCCCTGGATCTTCCGCGCCCGGGCGCGGTTGAGATAGTCGTAGTAGGTCATCATCCGCGACAGCGGCCCGGCCTGCTCCTGGCTGAGCAGCAGCTGGGTCTGTCCGCCTTCGCCCATGACGTAGGCCGAGCGGATCTGCCGGCCCAGTCCGCGCTTCTGCGCGGCCAGCTGCTGTTCGATGCGCCGCTGGTCCTCCTGGGTGGCGCGCACCTTGCGGCTCTGCTGGTCCAGATCACGGCCCAGGCTGCGCAGGTCGGCGGCGATGGAGGCGATCTTTTTCTCCGTATCCTCCAGGGATTTGCGCAGCTCGTCCTGGCGGCCGCGGTCGCGTTCCAGCGAGCGGCTCAGGGCCTCGATGCGGCTGCGGACCCGTTCCAGCTCGGCCTGGTTGCGCGCAAGGCGCGGGTCGTCATCCTGCGCCAGGGCCGGCGGCAGCGGGAGCAGCAGTGCCAGCAGGAGCAGGGCGCGGAACATGCGATAATCATAAAAGGTTTTGACGTGACGACGAGATGGATCAGTTCCTGGAATTCTTCAATCAGCATCCCTTCCTGTTCCTCGCCCTCGGGGCGGTGCTGCTGTTGCTGGTGGCCAACGAGGTGCACGGCAACCTCACCGGCGGCAAGCGCCTCAGCGCGCTGGAGGCGGTACGGCTGATCAACGACCGCAGCCCGGTGATCGTGGACGTGCGCAGCCCGGTGGACTACAAGCGCGGGCACCTGCTCGGCGCGGTGAACGCGCCGCTGGCCAAACTCGATGAGCACCTGCCGCGCCTGGGCAAGGATCGCCAGCAGCCGGTGCTGGTCTACTGCGCGCTGGGCAGCAGCAGCCTGACGGCCACCGAGAAGATCCGCGCCGCCGGGTTCAGCGAGGTCTATCCCCTGCGCGGCGGACTCAATGCCTGGGCGGCCGCCAACCTGCCCGTCACCACTCGGTGAGCCCCATGAAAGCCGTGCGCATGTACACCACCCGGATCTGTCCCTTCTGCGTGATGGCCAAGCGCCTGCTGCAACAGAAAGGCGCGGACATAGAGGAGATCCGCGTGGACGAAAGCCCCGAGCAGCGTGAGACCATGATGCGCATCAGCGGCCGGCGCACCGTGCCGCAGATCTTCATCGGCGACACCCACGTGGGCGGCTACGACGACCTGTTCGCCCTCGAGCGCGCCGGCGGACTCGACCCCCTGCTCGACCGCTAGCGCCATGGCCGACGCTCCCGCCGCTGCGCAGGTGCTGCTGCAGAAAATCTACCTCAAGGACGCCTCGCTGGAAGTCCCCCTCGCGCCGCAGGTCTTCACCCGCCAGTGGCAGCCACAGGTGGATGTGCAGCTCAACACCCATACCACCGAACTGGCCGCCGACGCCTACCAGGTGATGCTCCGCGTCACCGTCACCGCCAAGCTCGGTGAGGACACGGCGTTTCTCGCCGAGGTCCACCAGGGCGGCATCTTCACCCTCAAGGGCTTCAGCAGCCCCCAGGACAAGGCCGCCGCCCTGGGTGCCTACTGCCCCGGTGTGGTCTTTCCGTTTGCCCGCGAGGCGATCGCCGAGCTGGTCCAGCGCGGCGGCTTTCCGCAGCTGCTGCTGCAGCCGGTCAATTTCGACGCCCTCTACCAGCAGCACCTGGCCCGCGCCCAGCCCGCCCCCGCCCCCACCCAGCACTGAGCCCGTGACCCCCCTCCACGCCCTGTATCCGCCGCCGCTGCGCAGCAGCGGTTCGCCAAAGCGCAGGCGTTGCGCCAGCGCGAGGGAAAGGGCATGAGCACGGAGCTGCATCGCATGGGGGTACTCGGTGCCGGTTCATTTGGCACGGCGAAGGCACGCCGGAGCCCGCGACAGCTGCGCAGCAGCGGTTCGCCAAAGCGCAGGCGTTGCGCCAGCGCGAGGGAAAGGGCATGAGCACGGAGCTGCATCGCATGGGGGTACTCGGCGCCGGTTCATTTGGCACGGCGCTGGCCATCCACCTCGCCCGCCGCGGCGGCGCCACCCTGCTGTGGGGCCGCGACGCCGCCAGGCTCCAGCAGATGCAGGAGGCGCGCGAGAATGCCGCCTATCTGCCGGGCTGTGCGTTTCCGCTGCGGCTCAAGGCTACCGCCGATCTTGCCGAGGTGGTGGGGCAGTCGGAAGATCTGCTGATCGCCACGCCCAGCCACGCCCTGCGCGACACCCTGCTCGCCGTCCGCGGCCTGCTGCGCAGGGGGCAGGGCATCGCCTGCGCCTGCAAGGGCCTGGAGCCGGGCAGCGGGCTTCTGGTGCACGAGGTGATCGAGGACGTGGTCGGCCGCACGCACCCCCTGGCCGTCATCTCCGGCCCCACGTTTGCCAAGGAGCTGGGGATCGGCCTGCCCACGGCCGTCACGGTGTCCTCCGCCGACGGCGCCTTTGCCGAAAAGGTGGCCACCGCGCTGCACGGCGACGGGTTTCGCGCCTATACCGCCGATGACCTGCCCGGGGTGGAGATCGGCGGCGCCGCCAAGAACGTCATGGCCATCGGCGTGGGCATTGCCGATGGCCTCAACCTGGGCGCCAACACGCGCGCGGCGCTGATCACGCGCGGCCTGGCCGAGATCATGCGCCTGGGCGAGGCCCTGGGCGCCCGCCCGGAGACGCTGATGGGGCTCGCCGGCATGGGTGACCTGGTGCTGACCTGTACCGACAACCAGTCGCGCAACCGCCGCATGGGCCTGCTGCTGGCACAGGGCCGCAGCGTGGCCGAGGCCACCGCCGAGATCCGCCAGGTGGTGGAGGGCATCAAGGCCGCGCCCGAGGTTCTGCGTCTGGCCGCGCGTCACGGGGTGGAGATGCCGATCACTGAGGCGGTCAACCGGGTGCTGACCGGCCAGATCAGCCCCATCGAAGCGGTGCGCGTGCTGGCCACGCGGCCGCCACGGCCGGAATAGGCGGGCCTCAGGCCCAGCCGGGCCCGAAGCCGAGCTGGCGCCAGGCCTCGTACACCGCCACGGCCACCGCGTTGGCCAGATTCAGGCTGCGGCTGCGCGCGCGCATCGGCAGGCGCAGGCGCTGCTCCGGCGGCAGTCCGGCCAGCACGGCCGCCGGCAGTCCACGGGTTTCGGGGCCGAACAGCAGCACGTCCCCGGGCTGGTAGCGCACCGTGTCGTAGCGCGTTTCGCCGCGCGTGCTGAACGCCAGCAGGCGGGTGCCCGGCAGCGCCGCGCGCAGCTCCGGCAGGCTGGCGTGTTCGGTCACCTGCGCGTACTCGTGGTAGTCCAGCCCGGCGCGCTGCAGGGCGCGGTCGTCCATGCGAAACCCCAGCGGATGCACCAGGTGCAGCGCCGATCCGGTGTTGGCGCACAGGCGGATGATGTTGCCGGTATTGGGCGGGATCTCCGGCTGGTAGAGCGCCACGTGGATCATGCCGGCCGCGGCGCCTGGCAGGCCCAGCAGACCTCGAAGGTGACCGGCGAGCACTCGCCGCAGTCGCAGCGCCATTCCCCGTGCGCATGGCGGCGCTGTTCATACTGCCGCAGCAGCGCCAGCGCGCGCGGCTGGTCGGCGGGTTCCATCAGGTACAGGCGCGGATACTGGTCCACCGGCACTTCACCGCGCGCGCCCCAGCCCTCTGAGCCGAGGATCTGCACGGCGATATCGTGCGCGCCCAGATAGTCCTTGAGCAGCTGCGCTTCGATCGGATCGGCGGCAAGATACAGGGCAGGCATCCGCAACAGTGTAGGATTTCGTTGACAGCGTGGGAAACGCTGCCTAGTCTCGATCACAGGCAAGGGAAGGAACAGCCATGAAAGTAGTGACTTTGACCGCCGCACTGGTGCTGATGGTGTCGGCCAGCGCCCTGCAGGCGCAGGACCGTGAAGGCATAGACGACAGCCCGTCCGCGGGCGCCATGGTGTTCGATCTGGTGCTGATCCGTCCGCTGAGTCTGGTCGCCACCACCCTGGGCGTGGGCTTCTTCGTGGTGTCGCTGCCGCTGGCGGTGATCCAGGGCGAGCTGCCCCGCGAACCGGCCCGCAAGCTGGTCATCGAGCCGGCGCGCTACACCTTCTTCCGGCGGCTGGGCGATATGGAATATCGCACCCCGGGCGACGACGGCTGATCTCCATCGCCGCAAACGACAAAGCCGCCTTCGGGCGGCTTTGTCGTTGGGCCGCCCGAAGGTTCAGGCGGCTTGCAGTTGCAGCAGGCGCACGCGCTGGTACTGCAGGTGCAGCGCTTCTTCCAGGGCGTGCAGGCGTTTGCGGGCGTCGCTGTGTTCCCACTGGTCCACCAGCTGCTGCCGGGCGGCCTCGAAGCGCTCGGCCTGCAGCTGTGACCATTGCGCCAGGATCTGGGTGTAGTGCTCCCACTCCTGCTCCAGCAGGTGCTGGAGTTCGCTGATCCGGCCGGGCTGGGCGCTGCGGGCGAGTTTTTCTCGGGCATGCTCGAACTGGCGCTGCAACATGGCGCGGCGCACGGTGAAGCGGGGGACGCGCTTGAGGTTGCGGGCCAGGCCCAGCCAGCTGCAGACGGCGATCAGCCATTTGGTGGGGTCGTAATGCCACCAGCGGATGCCGTTGCGGTAATCCCACTGAAACAGGTGGTGGTAGTTGTGGTAGCCCTCGCCGTAGGTCACCAGCGCCAGCAGCCCGTTGTCGCGCGCGGTGTTGGCGGTGGTGTAGGGCTGGCGGCCCCAGTAGTGGGCCAGCGAGTTGATGAAGAACGTCACGTGGTGGCTCGCCACCAGGCGCAGCAGGCCGGCCATCAGCAGGCTGCCCCAGAGGTCGCCGTGCAGCCAGCCCAGCAGCGCGGGCAGGCCGATGTTCATGGCCAGCGCCAGCTTGAGATAGTGGCGGTGCTGGAACATCACGATCGGATCGTCCTTGAGGTCGCGGGCGTTCTCGAAATCCAGCGCGGAGCTGGGGTAATCGCGCAGCATCCAGCCGATGTGCGAGAACCACAGGCCGCGGCGGGCGGAGTAGGGGTCGCGGTCCTCGTCGTCCACATGCTTGTGGTGGATGCGGTGCATCGAGGCCCAGATCAGGATGCTGTTCTGCAGGCTCATGGCGCCGAACAGCATCAGCACCAGGCGCAGGCTCCAGTGGGCCTGGTAGGTGCGGTGTGCCCACAGGCGGTGATACCCGGCGGTGATGGACAGGCCGGTGGCAAACATCAGCGCGATGGCCCAGCCAATCTCGTAACCGTCGAAGCCGTAGGTCCAGGCGTACCAGGGAAACAGGGTGAGCACCGGCACGGTGGTCAGGGTGAACATGATGATCGCGGGCCAGTTCGGGGGCGCACGGTCAAAGCTTGCAGCGGGCATCCGGCAGTCTCGGGAGGGGGTTTCAGTGTACAAGTGTACAGCGCTCAGCGGCCGGGGTGGCGGCCCAGCCGGATGCGCAGTGCCAGCCCCAGCTGCCAGGCGTTGGCCAGGCCCAGGCGCAGCAGCGGCCACCAGCAGCGGGGCCGGGTGACGATCAGCCGCGCGGCCAGCCGCAGGTAGGGGCCCAGGCGCAGCTCGTGGGTCTCGGACTGGGCCACATAGATGCCCGGCGCTGCGTCGAAGAAGGCGCGTAGCCCCAGCGTGTGCATTGCGCTCATCAGGCCCATCAGGGCGTAGCGGCGTCCGTGCCCCTCCTGCTCGAAGCGGCGTGCCGAGGTATGCAGCTCGCCCGGCAGCAGCAGCCAGCGGCCGTAGCGGAAGACCGTCGCGGCGAAGTGCTGGTCTTCCAGGTAGGGCAGGCTTTCGTCGAAGCCGCCAAGCTGGTCGAACCAGCTGGCGCGCAGCAGCAGGCCCTGGTCGCCGTTGATGGTGCCGGGGCGCTGGCTGCGGGTCTTGGCTTCCAGAAACCGGTAGAAGCGCTCGCGCCCGGGTTGGTGGCGGATGAAGCGCAGGCCGAAGTGCCCGGCCACCCGCGGATCGGCGCAGGCCTGCAGGCTGGCCAGGGCGCGGGCCAGCAGCTGCGGATCGGGCAGGCGCGAATCGGCGTGCAGGAACAGCAGGTGCGCGGCTGTGGCCAGCCGCCGCCCGGCGTTCATCTGCCGCGCCCGGCCGCGTGGGCTGGTCTGCAGCTGCGCGCCGGCGGCCAGCGCCAGACCGGGGGTGCCATCGCGGGAGCCGCCGTCGGCGACGATGATCTGCAGCACCAGCCCGGTCTGCGCGTGCAGGTCGGCCAGCAGGGCGGGCAGGGTCTCGGCCTCGTCCAGGGTGGGGATGATGACGCTCAGCGTGGCGGACATCGGTCGGCGTGGCGCGGGTGGGCATGCATCATTTCCCATGCACCGGCGTGCTGCAATCCTGCTAGGATTTTGCGCGCGGCCATTCCCGCCACCCCTTGCCCCCATGCCCGAAGACCCAGCAGACCCCTTGCCTGAAGTGACAGGTGCCGCGTGAGCGGCCTGGTGGTAGTGGATCAGCGCAGCGACTGGCCGGTGAACATCCCCGGCATCGAGGTCGTCACCGCCTGGGATTATCTGACCCATGAAACCCTGACGCGGGCCCGCCGCACGCGCCTGTACAACCTGTGCCGTTCCTTCAGCTACCAGAGCACGGGCTACTACGTCTCGCTGCTGGCGGGCGCGCGCGGCCACAAGCCGCTGCCCGAGATCGACACCATCCAGGATCTCAAGCTCGCCGAGAGCCCGCGTTATCTCAACGACGAGATCGAGGAGCTGCTGCAGAAGTCGCTGTCGCGCATCGGCTCCGAACGCTACGTGATGAACGTGTACTTCGGGCGCAGCCTGGCCAAGCGCCACGAGCGCCTGTCACGCGCCCTGTTCAATCTGTTCCCCGCGCCGCTGCTGCAGGCGGAGTTCGTCTGGCGTGGCGACGAGTGGCGCACCGATTCGCTGTCGCCCATTGCGCTCGGCGAAGTGCCGGAGAGCCATCGCGAATTCCTGTTCGAGGCGGCGGCCGACTACTTCACGCTCAAGCGCGCGCCGCGCACCAAGCGCGAGGCCTCGCGCTACGACCTCGCCATCCTCATCAACGACGAGGACAAGGAAGCCCCGTCCAACCCGCGCGCGCTCAAGCAGTTCGAGAAGGCGGCGGAGGACCTGGGGTTTGATGTGGAATTTCTCGACAAGGGCGACTACGGCCATGTCGCCGAGTTCGACGCCCTGTTCATCCGCGAGACCACCGCGGTCAACCACCATACCTACCGCTTTGCCCGCCGCGCCGCACGCGAAGGCTTGGTGGTAGTGGACGATCCGCTGTCGATCCTGCGCGCCGCCAACAAGGTGTTCCTGGCGCAGCTCATGGAACGTCACCGCATCCCCCAGCCGCGCACCCTGCTGATCCACAGCAAGAACGTGGGCGAGGTGGCGAAGACGCTGGGCTTCCCCTGCGTGCTCAAGCAGCCGGACTCCCAGTTCTCGCGCGGGGTCATCAAGGTGGAAGACGAGACCGAGCTGCGCCGCCTGACGCGCGACATGCTGGAGCGCTCCGACCTGATCATCGCCCAGAGCTTCGAGCCCACCGAGTACGACTGGCGGGTCGGCGTGCTCAACGGCCAGCCGCTGTACGCCTGCCGCTATTACATGGCCAAGGACCATTGGCAGGTGGTCAAGCGCGACGACAAGGGCGCCAAGCACGAAGGCAACCACGAGACCCTGGACGTGAAGGACGTGCCGCCGCAGGTGCTGCAGATTGCCGTGCAGGCGGCGCGTGCCGTGGGGCAGGGCCTGTACGGCGTGGACCTCAAGCAGTTCGGCAGGCTGGTCAAGGTGATCGAGGTCAACGACAACCCCAACATCGACTTCGGGGTGGAAGACCTGGTGCTCAAGGAGGCGCTGTACCGCCGCATCATGGAATATTTCATCGCCCGCCTCGAGGCGCGTACCCGCACATGAGCGTCACGCCACGCCTGCGCCCGGCCGGGCCGGGCGACGTGCCGGGCCTGCTGGCCCTGGAGCAGCATTTTCCTTCCGACCGCCTGAGCCGCGCCGCCCTGCGCCGCTTTCTGCGCTCCCCCGGCGCCCGTGTCTGGGTGGCGGAACGGCAGCAGGCCATCTGCGGGGCGCTGATCCTGCTCACCCGTGCAGGCAGCCGGCGCGGCCGTCTGTATTCGCTGGTGGTGGCCCCGGCGGCCCGTGGCCAGGGGCTCGGTGCCCGGCTGGTCCGGCAGGCCGAGGCGCTGGCCGTGCAGGCCGGTCTGCGCATGCTGGTGCTGGAGGTGCGGGCGGACAACGCCGCGGCCAGAGCCCTCTACGCGGATTTGGGATACGCTGTGGAGCGGTCGTTGCCGGGTTATTACGACGACGGCGCTGACGGGCTGCGGTTGAGCAAACCGCTGGGTACAGCGCCCTGAGCGGCGGCCTGCGCGGTGGCGCGGGCGCTGAATCTGCCTTAAGGTTCAGTCTGTCTTAAGGTTCAGTCTGCTAGTTTTCGGTCTGCGCACAATATCAATCTGGTTGGAGGAAACATGAAGATTCAAATCGCGTCGGTTGCAGCCCTCATGGCGCTCGCAATGTCGCTCCCCGTGGCGGCCAAGGTCAGTCCTGAAGAGGCTGCCCTGCTCAAAACCAAGCTGATGCCGCTGGGCGGCGAGCGTGCAGGCAATGCAGACGGCAGCATCCCGGCCTGGGAAGGCGGACTGGCGCAGTCTCCGCCCTGCTACAAGGGCGAGCGCACGCGTTACTGTGATCCGTTCCCGGAAGACCGTCCGGTCTTCACCATCACCGCGCAGAACTATCAGCAGTACCAGACCAAGCTGTCAGCCGGGCAGATCGAGACGTTCAAGCGTTTCCCCGACAGCTACAAGATGAACGTCTATCAGACGCGCCGCACGGCGGCGTTCCCGGACTTTGTCTACGACGCGACCTTCAAGAACGCCACCAGTGCCCAGCTGATCTCCAACGGCGAGGGTGTGTCCGGTGCGGTGGTCGGCATCCCGTTCCCGATCCCCAAGTCCGGCCTGGAGCCGGTGTGGAATCACAAGCTGCGCTATCGCGGCGAGGGCGCGGTACGCTGGAACAACCAGACCGCGGTGACCCCGGGTGGTGACTTCAACCTGGTGAAGATCCGTGAAGACGTACTGTTCTCCTACAGCCGCAAGGGCATCACGCCGGAGCAGCTGAACAACGTCTCCATCTACTTTCTGCAGGTGGTATTCGGCCCGCCGCGCCTGGCTGGCACCATCACCCTGGTCCACGAGACCATGGACCAGATCAAGGAAGCACGCCGCGCCTGGCAGTACAACCCGGGCCAGCGCCGTCTGCGCCGCGCGCCGAACGTGGGCTACGACAACCCGGGCACCGGTGCCGATGGCCTGCGCACCAACGACCAGACCGACACCTTCAACGGTGCCACCGACCGTTACACCTGGAAGTTCGTGGGCAAGAAGGAGATGTACATCCCCTACAACGCCTACGAGATCCACAGCGACAAGTACAAGTACACCGACATCATCAAGAAAGGCCATATCAACCAGGACCTGGCGCGCTACGAGCTGCACCGCGTCTGGGTGGTGGAAGGTACGGTCAAGCCCAGCACCAGCCACATCTACGCCAAGCGCGTGTTCTACATCGACGAGGACACCTGGCAGATCTCGCTGGTGGACATCTACGACCGTCGCGGCCAGCTGTGGCGCTGGCAGGAAGCCCACCCGATCCAGGCCTACGACAAGCCCTTCGCACTGCCGATCCTGGAAACGGTGTACGACATGCAGAACAACCGTTACCTCGCCCAGGCGATGAACAACGAGGACGAGGAAACCTACGAGACCACGTTCGACATCAAGTACTTTGATCCGAGCAACGTGCAGAAGCAGGCCTCGCGCTAGACGACTGCCGGTTTCATCCAGGGGAGCCCTCGGGCTCCCCTTTTCTTTGTCCGGCGTCCGGCATCAGGCCGCATTGCCCCAGCAGTTCCTGCCAGGCGCGGGTGTGGCGTTCGCGTGCCGCCCCCAGGCGCTGCCACACCGAGCCCTCGCCGGTACCCAGCGCCCGCGCGGCGTAGTCGGCAAAGGCGGGCGGTGGCGTCACGCGCTGGCTGGCCAGCAGCGCCGTGTGGCGTTGCAGCCAGGCCTCGCCCTGGCGGTGGACCTGCGACAGATAGGGCTGGACCCGCCCGGCGTAGAACTTCCAGAACACGGTCTGCAGGATGCGCGCCTCCGGCGTGGGCCGGCCTTGGCGGCAATAGGGGCGGGCGGCGGCCTGTTCCAGCAGTGCGGCGGTCCCGTCGAGCGTGGTGCCCAGGGCCACGGCGGCGTGCAGCCAGGCGCCGCCCCAGGCGCTGGCGCCGAGCTGCTGCAACTGCGCTTCCAGCGCCGGCAGATCGAGCCCGTCGGGTGGCGACGCCTGCCCTGCCTCGAGGGCCAGCAGCGCATCCAGCGCCGCGAGCGGCGGCGCGCTCGACACGTCGGATGGCAAGGGCGGCGTGGCCAGCGACAGGTGGCGCTCGAACTCGGCGCTGCCGTAGGTCGTCGCCCACCAGGCCGGGCCCAGCGCCTCGCGCTTGATCGCGGCAATCTCGTCCAGCCGCGCGCGCAGTTCATCGCGCGCCGGGTCGCGGTCCTGCCCCAGCCACTCGCGGCAGCGGCCCAGGCGGTGGGCGAAGCGCCACTCGTAATCCAGCCTGCGTGAGGCCGGGGCATAACGGTCGAGGATGCTGTTGCGTTCGGCGATCAGCTGGCTGAGGTCACAGAACTCGAAGTCGAACAGTTCCAGCAAGCGGACCCGGACCTCCGGGGCCGGCACGCTGCGCTCGCGGAGGCGCGGGTAGGCGGGGGTGTCGTACCGCACGGCGGGCGGGGGTGGCTGGGCGGTGACGCGGGCCACGCGCTGCTCGTAATCGCCCAGCAGGCCCACCGGGGTCTCGCTGCACCCGGCCGCCAGCAGGCAGACACCGCAAGCCGTGACCCAGATCATGACCGCGCGGCCTGCAAGCGCTCTACACTGCCTGTCATGCGCCATATCCTGCTCCTGGCACTGCTGCTCTGCTGCGCCGCCGCCCAGGCGACGGAAATCTATCGCTGGGTGGATGCCAGCGGCCAGGTCCATTATGGGCAAGTCCCGCCACCGGGGCAGCGCGCGGAAAGAATGCCGGCACACGGTGCCGGCGTGGCCGACGAGGACGGCGCGCAGCGCCTGCAGAGCTACGCCGAGCAGTTGCAGGCCGCCCGTGAACGCAAGGCGGCCGAGCAGGGCCAGGCGGCCGAGACCCGCCAGCAGGCGCAGGCCCGCTGCGAGCAGGCTCGCGCCGAGCTGGAAAAGCTGGAGCAGCGCCCGCCCAGCCGGATCCGCATCGAGGATGCGCAAGGGGGCATCACCCGCATGACCGAGGCCGAGCACGAGCGGCGCAAGACTCAGGCGCAGCAAACCATCGCCGAACACTGCACGGCTCCGGCTCCATGAAAAACGGCCGGGGAGACCCGGCCGTTCTGGAACCGCGCTGCGGGCTTACTTGCCGGCTTTTTCCACCGACAGCAGCTCCACTTCAAAGATCAGCGTGGAGTTGGGGCTGATGCGTACGCCGGCGCCGCGCTCGCCATAGGCCAGGGCGGACGGGATGTAGAACTTGTACTTGGCGCCCGGGGACATCAGCTGCACGCCCTCGGTCCAGCCGCTGATCACGTTGGCCAGCGGGAAGGTGGCCGGCTCGCCGCGCGAGTGCGAACTGTCGAACTCCTCGCCGTTGATCAGCGTGCCGCGATAGTGGACGGTGACGGTGTCGGCGGCGGTGGGTTTGGCGCCCTTGCCCTCGGCCAGCACCTCGTACTGCAGGCCCGAGGCAGTGGTCTTCACGCCCTCGCGCTTGCCGTTCTCGGCCAGGAACTTGGTGCCTTCTTCCAGCGCCTTGCTGGCCTGCGCGCTGCGCTCTTCAGCCTGACGCTGCTGCATGCGGGCGGAGACGGTGTCCTTCACCTCGTCGCGCGCGGCTTCATCCAGCCGCAGGGTCTTGCCGTTGAAGGCATCGTCCAGGCCGGCCTTGAGCGCGGCGACGTCCACGTCGTCCTTCACCGGCTGCAGGGACTGGCCCAGGTCCACGCCGATGGCGTAGCCAAACTTCTGGGCGTCGGTCTTGAGATCGGCCGTGGAGCTGCCCGAATCACCGGACTGGGCACAGGCACCGAGGAGGCCGGCGACCAGCACGGCCGGCAGAAAACGAAGAGGCTTGAGCATGAGGAAATCCTGAAAAAGGCAGAACGCCGGAATGTGGGTGTATGCAGCCGGAGTGCGGAACGGCCCGGCGATTATAGCGAAACCGCCGCCTCGGTCTCTGCCCCGGGTTTGCGGCGCGAGAGCACCTGCAGCAGGGTCTGCCGCGCCTCGTCGGAGAGCAGTTCCAGCGAGCGTTCGGCGATGCGCTCGATCCGAGCATCCACCACCAGGGTCTTCTCCCCGGTCTCGCTGACCATGCCGATCTCGATCAGCGTATTGAGATAGCCGCGGAACAGCGTCTTGTCGAAGAATTCCGGGGCATTGCGCCCGGTCAGCATGGCGATGCGCTCGGCCATCAGGCGGCAGTCTTCCTCGAACTGCTCGCGCGGCAGGCGCTGCTGGGTCTTGCGCTCGTGTGCCAGCAGCAGCGCGGTCATGCAGTAGCGTTCCAGGGTCTCCCCCATGACGCGTCCGAGCATGGCCAGGCTGGAATAGGTGGGGCTGGTGACTTCCGGGCGGCGCAGCCGGCCGTCGTCGGCGCGCTCGATCAGGCCCAGCCCGATCATCACCGCCAGCCACTCGCGCGCCACCGGCTCGATCGCATCGGGCGGCCATTGCAGGAAGAATTCGTTGCGCAGGAACGGATACAGGGCGCGCACACCCATCAGGACCAGGTCTTCGCTGAGCAGCAGACGGGTGCGGAAGAAGTTGGCGATCAGCCCCGGCAGCGCGAACAGGTGCTGCACGTTGTTGCGGTTGTAGGTGAGACTGGCCGCGTCCCGGCCGGTGATGGCGTAGACCTCGCCCCAGGGATGGCCGATCTGGGCGATGCGGGAGATCGGCGCCGTCCACTCCACCACCGCGCGCGGTGAGGTTTCCGGGATCACCTGGTAGGGGCCCGCCGGGCGTCCCTTGAGCAGCCAGATCAGGTGGCCGACCTGTTCGACGAACTCTTCCCGGCTCACCGCCCGCTGCGGACTGGACAGCAGCGCCACCGCCGCCAGTCCCGTGGGGTTGGCTACCGCCGCGGCATTGATGCGCCGCGCGTTTTCCAGCGCCAGCTCGTTGATGAAGGGCTGGAAGTGGTCCGGGCGCTGGTCCGAATCGGGCTGGAACTGCTCACGCCAGCCGGGCAGGTGCTGGTCGGCGTATTCCTGCAAGAGCAGTGGCTCGCCAAAATTGATGTAGGCCTTGCCATAGCTCTTGCCGAGGATCTTGCCGGCCTTGAGCAGGCCCTCGGCCGATTCCTTGGTCTTGGCCGCGCCGCGCAGCTCCTTGGAATAGCTGGCGACTTCCCAGCATTTGTCGTAACCGATGAAGACCGGGACCATGGCGATCTTGCGCGCGCGCTGCTTGAGCCCGGCCTCGGCGACCATGGACAGCAGGCCGGTCTTGGGCGCCAGCAGGCGGCCGGTGCGGCTGCGCCCGCCTTCGGGGAAGAACTCGATGGAATAGCCGCGGCTGATCAGCGCTTCCACGTAGGCGCGGAACACGGCGGTATAGACGCGGTCGCCGCTGAAGCTGCGGCGCATGTAGAAAGCACCGCAGCGGCGCAGCAGCCCGCCCACCGGCCAGAAGTTGAGATTGACGCCGGCGGCGATGTGCGGCGGCACCAGGCCGGCGTGGTACAGCGAGTAGGACACCAGCAGATAGTCGGCGTGGCTGCGGTGCGAGGGCATGTAGATGATTTCATGCCCCTGCGCCAGCTCGCGGACACGCTCCAGGCCGCGCACGTCAATATCGCGGAACACGCGCTTCCACACCACGGTGGCCAGGAAGCGCTCCAGAAAATTGATGCTGGTCGAGGAGTAGTCGGCGGCGATTTCCTCGGCGCAGCGGCGGGCGTGCCGCATCGCCGCCTCCGGCGTGCCGCCCTGCTCGGCGGCCTGTTTCTGGCAGGCCTCGCGCACGCCCGGGGTCTGCAGCAGGCCGTCGATCACCACCTGGCGCCGCAGCAGGGTCGGGCCCAGCGCCGCGGTGCGCGCACGCAGGAAGTGGAAGTGCATCACGCGCGTGATCTTGCGGATGGCGGTGGCCGCGTCCGGACTCTTGTCCACGTACTCGCGGAAGGAGAACGGCAGGCCGAAGTGCGCCAGCACGTTGCGCCCGTTGACCAGCATGATGAACAGCTTGCGCAGGCGGCCGGCCTGCACGCTGTCGGCAAACAGCAGCTTGAACAGGCTGGTCTCGGAGCCCGGATCACGCCCCCAGAAGATCGAGACGGGCACGATCTGTGCCTCGTAGTCGCGCGTGGCGATCGCCGTCTCCATGAGCCCGGTCAGCTCGGTGCGGCGCACCCGTGTCTCCAGCAGGGCCGGCAGGTACACCACGCCGGCGCGGTCCACGCTGGGAAAATTCAGGCCGGTGCGGCTGGGGCGCGGCAGCTGCAGGTCGCGGCACAGGCGCTCGAGCACGAACAGATCGCTCCAGTCGCGGGTGGCGAGCACGAAGACCACCGGTTTGGACGGGTCCAGGCCCAGGCTCTCGCGCAGCGCGCCGGGCGCGGTCTTGTAGCGGATCAGCCGGCTGAAGGGCCGGAACAGCCACCACGCCAGACCGTACGACATGCTGAGCAATAGCGAGCGCATGCAGATATCCCTGTAGCGGCACCCTGGCCGGGCGCACTGGATTTATTGGGCGCAGAGTGTACTCGAAGCCATCCGCATTCTTGGCGTCGCCGCGCACGTCCGCTTATTGCGATGCAGCATTGACGCTGCGCCGATCTTCACGCAGATTCCGCCCATTGTGCGCGGCGCCGCGCACCACAGACAGGGTTCAGATCAAGATGCAGCAGGCAACCTGGGCCGGGCAGCCGCGCGGCCTCGCCACACTCTTTTTTACCGAGATGTGGGAGCGATTCAGCTATTACGGCATGCGCGCCATCCTGGTGCTGGCGATGGTGGCCGGCGTCGAGACCGGCGGGCTGGGTCTGGATGACCGTACCGCCACCGCGGTGTACGGCATCTACACTGCGGCGGTGTACCTGCTGGCGGTTCCGGGCGGCTGGATCGCCGACCGTCTGATCGGCCAGCAGAAGGCGGTCTGGTACGGCGGCATCACCATCGCCCTGGGCCACTTCACCATGGCCGTCCCGCAGACGCCGACGTTCTTCGTCGGCATGCTGCTGATCGTGATCGGCACCGGGCTGCTCAAGCCCAACATCAGCACCATCGTCGGCGAGCTGTATCCGGAGGGCGGCGCGCGCCGCGACGCCGGGTTCTCCATCTTCTACATGGGCATCAACATCGGCGCCTTCGTCGGCCAGATCATCTGCGGCTATCTGGGCGAACGGGTCGGCTGGCACTGGGGCTTTGGCGCCGCCGGCGTGTTCATGGTGCTGGGGCTCATCCAGTACCGGCTCACCGCCCATCATCTGGGGGAGGCGGGCAAGCACCCGTCTGCCTCCACCCCCGCTTTCCGCCGCGCCGGTGCGCTGGGCGTGTGGCTGGCGGTGGCGCTCATGGGTCTGGTCGCCGCCGCGGCGCTGACCGGCCTGCTGACGATCAATGCCGTGGCCGTGGCGCAGAACACGGTCTACGTCATTGTCGGTGGCGCGGCGCTGTTCTTCGGCTACGTGCTGCTGTTTGGCGGGCTGGAAACCGCGGAGAAGCGGCGCGTCGGCGTGATCGCCGTATTTTTCATCGCGGCCGCCGTGTTCTGGAGCGGCTTCGAGCAGGCCGGCTCCTCGTTCAACCTGTTCGCGGAGCGCTATACCGACCGCGTGGTGTTCGGCTGGGAGATTCCCGCCAGCTGGCTGCAGGCGGTCAATCCGCTGTTCATCATCCTGTTTGCGCCGCTGTTTGCCGCGCTGTGGGTGAACCTGGGCCGGCGCCAGCTCGATCCGTCCATCCCCGCCAAGTTCGCGCTGGGTCTGATCCAGCTCGCGCTGGGTTTTGCGGTGCTGTATTTCGCCGCGCTGATCGTCGTCACCGGCGAGAAAGTGCTGCCGACCTGGCTGATCCTGACCTATCTGCTGCACACCACCGGCGAGCTGTGCCTGTCGCCCGTGGGCCTGTCGGCGGTGACCAAGCTGGCGCCGCGCCGCTATCTGGGCCAGATGATGGGCACCTGGTTCATGGGCGCGGCGCTGGGTAATCTCATCGGCGGGCTGATCGCCGGGCATTTCGGCGAAGAGGCCGTGGAGCAGATGCCGGCGCGGCTGCTCACCATCGTACTGTTCGTCGGCGGAGCCGGGGTGCTGATGGCGCTCCTGATCCGCCCCATCCGCCAGCTGATCGGCGACGCCAAATGAAATTTTCCATTTCTCCAGACCGGAGCCTGACCATGCCGAAACGTCTGATCCTGGCGCTCGCCGCGCTGAGCCTGGCCGCCTGTTCGCGGGCGCCTGAAACCTCCGCACCCACGCCGCAGGAAGCCGATGCCTTCATCGCCGGCATCAACCAGTTCCAGCTCGACAATGCCGCGCGACTCAACGCCGCGTTCTGGATCGGCGCGACCTACATCAATGATGACAGCCAGCTGCTGTCCTCCACCGCCACCGCCGAGCTGCTGGAGTATTCCGCGCGCAAGGTGGAGGAATCCAAGCGCTTCAACGGCGTGCAGGGCCTGGCGCCAGAGACCGCGCGCAGCCTGATGCTGCTGAAGAATGTCTCGGCCCCGGCACCTTCGGATCCGGCGCTGCAGGGCGAGCTCGCCACCCTGATGGCCAAGATGGAGGCCAATTACGGCTCGGGCAAGTGGTGCCCGGAAGGCAAGCCCTGCATGACGCTGCAGGAGATCGAGAAGATCATCAACAACACCGAGTTCCGCTACACGCCGGAACAGATCGCCGAGGCCTGGGCCGGCTGGCACGCCACGGCCAAGCCGATCCGTGCCGATTACCAGCGCTTCGTGGAGCTGGTGAACACCGGCGCCCGCGAGATGGGCTTTGCCAACACCGGCGAAGTCTGGCGCGGCGGCTATGACATGAGCCCTGCCGAGTTCGAGGCGGAGGTCGAGCGGCTGTGGAGCCAGGTGGAGCCGCTCTACGAGGAGCTGCACTGCCATGTGCGCGAGCGGCTCAATGCCCGCTACGGCAACGAGGTCGTGCCGCGCGAGGGCCTGATCCCGGCGCATCTGCTGGGCAACATGTGGGCGCAGCAGTGGGGCAACCTCTACCCGCTGATGGAGCCGTACAAGGGCGTCGGCGATCTGGACGTGAGCCGCAGCCTGCGCGCCCTGCGCGAAGCCGAGTACCGTGAGCGGCTGGCCGCGGCCGGCAAGCCCGACGCGCGCCAGCTGGCCGAGATCGAATACCAGGCAGACCGCGCCGTGGCGGTGAAGATGACCGAGCTCAGCGAGGACTTCTACACCTCGCTGGGTTTCCCCAAGCTGCCGGAGAGCTTCTACGAGAAATCCCTGCTGGTGCAGCCGCGCGACCGCGACGTGGTCTGCCACGCCAGCGCCTGGGACCTGAATTACAAGGGAGATGTGCGGATCAAGCAGTGCATCGAGCCGGACGAGGATCAGCTCACCACCATCCATCACGAGCTCGGCCACATCTACTACTACCTGATGTACAACCATCTGCCGCCGATGTTCCAGACCGGCGCGCACGACGGCTTCCACGAGGCGATCGGCGACACCATCACCCTGTCGCTCACCCCGGCGCACCTGCAGAAGATCGGGCTGGTCAAGGACGTCAAGACCGACGAGCAGGCGGTCATCAACCAGCAGATGAAGCTGGCGCTGGACAAGATCACCTTCCTGCCCTGGGGCAAGCTGGTGGATCAGTGGCGCTGGAAAGTGTTTTCCGGCGAGCTGGGCCCGGATCAGTACAACCAGGGCTGGTGGGACCTGCGTGCGCAATACCAGGGCGTGGCGCCGCCGCTGGGGCGCAGCGAGACCGATTTTGATCCCGGCGCCAAGTACCACATCCCCGGCAACACGCCGTATACGCGCTACTTCCTCGCTTTCGTCCTGCAGTTCCAGTTCCAGAAGGCGCTGTGCGAGGCCGCCGGCCACCGGGGCCCGCTGCACGAGTGCGACATCTACGGCAACGCCGAAGCTGGCAAGAAACTGCGCGAGATGCTGGCCCTGGGCGCCAGCCAGCCCTGGCCGGTGGCGATGGAGAAAATCACCGGCCAGCGGCAGATGGACGCCACCGCGCTGGTGGACTACTTCGCTCCGCTGCGCGCTTACCTGAAGACCCAGAACCAGGGCAAGAGCTGCGGCTGGGCGAGCGGGAACTAAGCGGATGTCCAGTGGACATCCGCTCCCGCGAGCGGGCGGCCAGGGAGGGCCGCCCCGGGGTTCAATGAGGCACGGCGGCGGCGCCATGGATGGCGAGGAAGGAGTGCATTCAAGCGGTGCGGCAGGATGTCCAGTGGACATCCGCTCCCGCGAGCGGGCGGCCAGGGAGGGCCGCCCCGGGGTTCAATGAGGCACGGCGGTAGCGACACGGAATAATGGGGGAAGCGGGCAGGGAGGACTGGGCGGCGCAGGCAACTGCGCCGCTTTTTTGCTAGTCCGCAGACCCGTCTGCAACACTAGGCTCTACCCGTCACTCGATTCTTCCCGGGCTGTCCGCAGCCTCGGACCGTTCAACGCAATCGGAACATCCAGATGAAAACCTTCTTCAAGATCACAGGCTCGGTGCTGCTGCTGGCGGTGCTGGGCGCCGTCGCGCTGGGCCTGCATACCTGGTATTTCAAGCCGCTCACGCTGGGCCTGTTCTTCGAGCGCACGCTGGTGCAGTCGGTCATGGACGACCCCGAGGCCCTGTCCCAGCTGCGGGTGCTGGAGCAGTACGGCATCACCTTCCACCGTGACGATCTGACCCCGATCTCGCCGGCTCACCAACAAATAAAGGCCGAGCACGCACGCACCGCGCTGGAGACCCTGCGCCGCTATGAGCGTAGCCGGCTCTCCGCCGAGGATCAGCTGTCCTATGACCTGATGGAAGCCGCCCTGGTGGACAGCGTGGACGGCGAGCCCTGGCAGTACCACAACTACCCGGTGAACCAGCTGTTCGGCGTGCAGAACGGCCTGCCGACGTTCATGGCCACCGTACACGCCATTGGTGATGCCGACGAGGCGCGCGACTACATCGCCCGTCTGGAGCGCTTTGGCTGGAAGTTTGACCAGCTCATGGAAGGTCTGCGCCTGCGCGAATCGCGCGGCATCCTGCCGCCGCGGTTCGTCATCGAGAAAGTCCTGGCGGAGATGCGCGGCTTCATCGCCACGCCGGCGACCGAGAACATTCTCTACGTCAGCCTGCGCAAGGGCGTGGAAGGGCTCGAAACGCTCGACGACGGTGCGCGCCAGGCGCTGCTGGCGCAGGGCGAGGCGGCCATCACGCAGACCGTCTATCCCGCCTACGCGGGGCTGATCGCCTACTTCGAGGCGCTGCTGCCGCGCGTGACCGAGAATTACGGCGTGTGGAAGCTGCCCGACGGCGACGCCTACTACCGCCATGCCGTACGCCACCACACCACCACGCAACTGACGCCGGACGAGGTGCACGCCATTGGGCTCGCGGAAGTGGCACGGGTGGAGGCGGAGATGGACGCCCTGCTGCGCAGCCAGGGCCACACCCGTGGCAGCGTGGGCGAGCGCATGACCGCGCTGGGCGAGGACGAGCGCTTCCTCTATCCGGATACCGACGAGGGCCGCGCGGCGATCCTGGCGGACTTCCAGACGCTGATCGACGACATCAGCGCCGGGCTCGATCCGGTCTTCGACGTGCGCCCGCGCATGGGGGTGAAAGTCGAGCGCATTCCGCCCTTCAAGGAACAGGGATCCCCGGGCGCCTACTACAACCCGCCGGCGCTGGACGGCTCGCGGCCCGGCATCTTTTACATGAACCTGCGCAACGTCAAGGAAGTGGCCAAGTTCGGCATGCGTACGCTGGCCTATCACGAGGCGATTCCCGGGCACCACTTCCAGATCGCCATCGCCCAGGAGCTCAGCGGCGTGCCCACCTTCCGCCGCGTGACCTACCAGACCGCCTATGTCGAGGGCTGGGCGCTGTATGCCGAGCGGCTGGCCAAGGAACTGGGCTATCTGCAGGACCCCTATGACGACCTCGGCCGCCTGCAGGCGGAGATGTTCCGCTCCGTGCGGCTGGTGGTGGATACCGGCCTGCACGCCAAGCGCTGGACGCGCGAACAGGCCATCGCCTACATGCAGGAAAAGACCGGCATGCCGCAGACCGACGTGGTCGCCGAGATCGAGCGCTACCTGGTGATCCCCGGCCAGGCGCTCGCGTACAAGATCGGCATGCTCAAGCTGCTGGAGCTGCGCACTCGCGCGCAGGAACAGCTCGGCGAGCGTTTCGACATCCGCCAGTTCCACAACCTGGTGCTGCAGAACGGCTCCATGCCGCTGAGTATCCTGGAGCGCGTGGTGGACGGCTGGATCGCCGGCCAGCGCTGAGCGCCCGCCACGATCCGATGAGGCCGGCATGAACGCGGTCGAGGTGCTTTCCGAAACCCGGCTGTTCGCCGGGCTCACGCGGGAAGCCCTCACCGCCCTCGCGGCGCGGGCGGCGCTGTTCGAGATCCGCGGTGGCTCGGTCCTCTATCGCCACGGCGACGCGGCCGACGCGGTTTATGTCGTCGGCTCCGGCAGGCTGCGCGCGATCTTTCCCAGCGGCCAGCCGGCGGGCGACATCGGCCGTGCCGAGGCCTTCGGCGAAGTGGATCTGCTGGCCATCGAGCACCGTGCCACCACGGTCTTTGCAGTGCGTGACTCGCTGCTGCTGAAGATCACGCGCGAGGTACTGGCCGAACTGATCCAGCAGTATCCGCAGGCCCTGCTCGACGCCACGCGCGTGATCATCCAGCGCCTGCGGGTGCACCACGGCGTGCGCCGCCTGGAATCGGTGCGCGCCCAGCGCGCCATCGCGCTGATTCCGCTGGTGCCCCGCCCGTCGTTGAAGGCTCTGGCCCAGGACATGGCCGAGGAGCTGGGACGCTACGGGACGGTGCGCGTGCTCGACATCGCCACCGTGGACGCCGCGCTGGGGGCGGGTGCGGCGCAGGCCCGCTTTGAGGACGGCGCCGCCAATGAGCGGCTGGTCACCTGGCTCAATGCCCAGGAAGCCGAGTTTCGTTACCTGATCTATTGCGCCGGAGACGACGCCGACGCCTGGGCGCGGCGCTGCATGCGTCAGGCCGACGAGATACTGGTCTGCGCCCCGGTCCAGACCCGGCCCCTGGCCACGGCCATGGTGGACGAGCTGCGCCAGTCGGGCAGCCGGGCCGCGATCAGGCTGCTGCTGCTGCGCGCCGAGAGTGAAGGCCCTGGCGAAGTGGACAGCTGGCGCGAACAGACCGGCGCGGAAGCGCACTTCTACCTGCGCCCGCAGCACGCCGGCGACGCGGCCAGTCTGGCGCGCAGCCTCACCGGACGCGGCGTGGGCCTGGTGCTGGGCGGCGGCGGCGCCCGTGGCTTTGCCCACATCGGCCTGCTGCGCGCGATGGCCGAGCTGAAGATCCCGGTCGACGTGGCCGGCGGCAGCAGCATGGGCGCATTTTTCGCCGCGCTGGTCGGCGCCGGATATTCGCACCACGAGATCCTGCACATCGCCCGCGAGACCTTCGTCACGCACAACTACCTCAACGATTACCTGTTTCCCTCGGTGGCGCTGCTGCGCGGGCGCAAGTTCGTGGGCCGGCTGAAGGACATCTTCGGCGAGCGCCAGATCGAGCATCTGCGCACCCCGTTCTTCTGCATTTCCAGCAACCTCACCCGCGGCACCGAGATGGTGCACGACCGTGGCCCGCTGGCGATCTGGCTGGCGGCCAGCATGGCGGTCCCCGGGGTGGCGCCGCCGATCGTCTACAAGGGGGAGCTGCTGGTGGACGGCGCGCTGGTCAACAGCCTGCCCACCGACGTGATGCAGCGCCTGCAGCGCGGGCCGATCCTGGCCTCGGACGTCTCCACCGCCGGCGGCCTGCAGGCGCCGGGCATCGAGGGTCCCGACCCCGAGGGCCTGTTCAAGTGGAAGGCGCTGGGCAAGCGCCCGGGTCTGTTCAACATCATGTTCCGCACCGCCACCATCACCAGCGAAACCCAGGTGGCGGCGCGCGCCCAGCGCGCGGATGTCTATCTGCGCATGCCGGTCAGCGGCATCGCGCTGTTCGACTGGAAAAAGCTCGACGAGGTCTGCCAGCGCGGCTACGAGCATGCCCTGCAGCAGCTCGGCGAGCAGCGCGACAAGCTGCTCCAGCCCACGGCTGCCGGCGACGGCTGATGCGGGTCCACTGGGTATATTCCACCATGTCCCGCCGCCGGCGCCTCGCCGACAATCAGCCATCCGATCTGTCACTCACCCCTAGTCTGGAGTGCCCATGCGTTACCTGCCCCTTGCCTGCGCCAGCCTGCTCCTGCCCTTGATGGCCCAGGGCTTCGATTACCCCGCCGCGCCGCGGGGCAAGACCGTGGACAACTACCATGGCAGCCAGGTCGCCGATCCCTACCGCTGGCTGGAGGATGTGGATGCCCCGCAGACCCGCGCCTGGGTGGCGGCGCAGAACCAGCTGTCGCAGCCCTTCCTGGCTGCCCTGCCGGAGCGCGAGGCGCTGCACGCGCGCCTGACCGACCTGTGGAACTTTGAACGCTACGGTGTGCCGCAGCGCATCGCCGGCAAGCTGTTCTATACCCGCAACGACGGCCTGCAGAACCAGCCGGTGCTGTACGTGCAGGAAGATGCCGCCGCCGCGCCGCGCGTGCTGCTCGACCCCAACACCCTGGCCGCCGACGGCACCGTGGCGCTGACCCAGTGGGAAGTCTCGCCCGACGGCCGCTGGCTGGCCTATGGTCTGGCCGCCGCGGGTTCCGACTGGAACGAGTTCCGCGTGCGCGAGATCGCCAGCGGCCGTGACCAGCCGCAGGTGCTGGAGCGGATCAAGTTCTCGGGCATCAGCTGGAGCCGCGACGCGCAGGGTTTCTTCTACTCGCGCTACCCGCAGCCGCCCAAGAAGGCCCAGCCCGGCGTGTTCGACGATCTGGCCAACCAGAAGCTGTACTACCACCGCCTGGGAACCCCGCAGAGTGCCGATGCGCTGGTCTATGAGCGCCCCGACCAGCCCAAGTGGGGGTTTGGCGCGGAGGCCAGTGAGGACGGCCGCTATCTGTTCATCCACGTCTGGCAGGGGGCGAGCAGCCAGAACGCGCTGTACGTCAAGCCGCTGGGCGAGGGCGAGGCGCCGGATTTCAGCGCCCCGGTGATCAAGCTGGTGGACGAGTTCAGCGCCCAGTACCAGGTGGTGGGCAACGTCGGGCCGCGGCTGTTCGTGCAGACCACGCGGGATGCGCCGCGCGGGCAGGTCATCGCACTGGATCTGGCCGCCGCCGAGCCGGCTACGCCGCTGGCGCTGATCCCGCAGTCGGACGAGACCCTGGTCGGCGCGACGCACGCCGGCAACCAGCTGGTCACGCTCAGCCTCAAGGACGCCAGCCACCGGCTGCGGCGTTACAGCCTGGACGGCAAGGCGCTCAGGGCGGTCAAGCTGCCGGGGCTGGGGTCCATCACCGGCTTCTCTGGCAAGCCGGGCGATGACACCGTGTATTTCGGCTACGCCTCCTTCAATCAGCCCGCCAGCAACTACCAGCTGGACCTGCGCCGCGGCAAGGTCAGCCCCCTGCAGCCGCTCAAGCTGCGCTTCAATCCGGCGGATTACGTCACCGAGCAGGTGTTCTACCGCTCCAAGGATGGCACCCGCGTGCCGATGTTCATCAGCTACAAGAAAAAACCGCGCCGCAAGGGCCCCGCGCCCACGCTGCTCTACGGCTATGGCGGATTCGACATCTCGCTCACCCCGGGCTTCTCGGTGAGCAATCTGGTGTGGATGGAGGCCGGCGGCGTCTACGCCCAGGCCAACCTGCGCGGTGGCGGCGAGTACGGCCGCGAGTGGCACGAGGCCGGCACCAAGGAGCGCAAGCAGAACGTGTTCGACGATTTTGCCGCCGCCGCGCAATACCTGATCGCCCAGGGCTGGACCCGCCCCGCGCAGCTGGCGATCAGCGGCCGCTCCAACGGCGGCCTGCTGGTCGGCGCCACGCTCAACCAGCACCCCGAGCTGTTCGCCGCCGCGCTGCCGGCGGTGGGGGTGATGGACATGCTGCGCTTCCACAAATTCACCATCGGCTGGGCCTGGACCGGCGACTACGGTTCCTCTGATGACCCGGAGGGCTTCCGCTATCTCTCGGCCTATTCGCCGTATCACAACATCAGGCCCGGGACCCGCTACCCGGCGGTGCTGGTGACCACCGCCGATCACGACGACCGGGTCGTGCCCGGCCATTCCTACAAGTACACGGCCGCGCTGCAGCACGCCCAGGCCGGCGAGGCGCCGGTGCTGATCCGGGTGGACGTCAAGGCCGGCCACGGGGCGGGCAAGCCGCTGTCCAAGGCGATCGACGAGGCCGCCGATGCCCTGGCCTTCATCCGTCACTACACCACCCGGCCAGCGGCGCAGGCGCCGTCCGCCGACTGAGGGCGGCGGTCTGCTGTCTTGCAACATACGGTTGCGTATGGTTCAATCCTGAGCCCAATACGCAACCGTATGGATCATGCCGGACGCCCGCCCCACTTCCGCTCCTGCGACCGAGTCCCGGCACAGCCTCAGCGCCGACGACTGGGCCGACGCCGCCCTGGAGGCGATCGCCGCCGGCGGGCTGGACGCGCTGGCCGTGGAGCCGCTGGCGCGCCGCCTGGGCGTGACCAAGGGCAGTTTCTACTGGCACTTCCCCAACCGCGAGGCGCTGCTGCGCGCCGCCCTGGCCCGCTGGGAGAAAGCCGAGACCGATGACATCCTCGCCCGGGTCGGCCCCGAACCCGATCCCTACGAGCGCATCGTCAAGCTGTTCAAGTCGGCCAACGCCAGCTACCGCGCCGGGCGGCTGTACCTGGCCATCGCCGCCGCCGAGGATCACCCCCTGATCGCTGCCTGCGTCTCGCGGGTTTCCGAGCGGCGCATGCAGTACCTGCAGAGCTGCTATCGCGCCCTGGGCTTCGAGGAGGCCCAGGCCCAGCACTGGGCGCGGTTTGCCTACGCCACCTTCATGGGCAACCTGCAGATCCGCCGCGACACGCCGGACGCCATGCCCAAGGGCGCGCAGTTCAACGATTACCTCAAGCTCATGATCAAGACGCTGATCCCGCGCGGGAGCGCGGCGCCCGGCGCAGACCCCCATCCGCACGTGGTGCCCCTGCACCGCGCGGCGGAGCCCCCCGACTCACCGGAGAACGTCTCATGCTGACCCTCAGCCTGTTGCTGCTCGCCCTGGCGGCAGCCTGGACGCTGGCCTTCGTCGGCGCCCCCCTGATCGTCTGGACCGGCGTGGTGGGCCTGGTCCTGGCGGCACTGTCTGCGGCCGGCTGGCTCGGCAGCGCCGGCACGCTGATCGCCGCGGCCGTGTTCCTGCCGCTGGCCCTGCTGCTCAACCTGCGCCCGCTGCGGCGTGCGGTGCTGACGCGGCCGATCTTCGCCGGGTTCAAGAAAGTATTGCCCGAAATGTCCTCCACCGAGCGCGAGGCGCTGGAAGCCGGCGACGTGTGGTGGGAGGCCGAGATGTTCCGCGGCCGGCCCGACTGGTCGAAGCTGCTGGACTTCCAGTACACCCGCCTCACGCCCGAGGAACAGCGCTTTCTTGACCACGAATGCGAGGAGCTGTGCAAGCTCGCCGATGACTGGAAGATCGAGTTCGAGGACCGCGATCTGCCGCCGGAAGTCTGGCAGTACATCCGCGAGAAGGGCTTTCTCGCCATGCTCATCAAGAAGGAATACGGTGGCCTGGGGTTCTCGGCCGTCGCCCAGTCGGCGGTGGTGACCAAGCTCGCCACCAAGTCCATCGCCATGGCGGTGACGGTGATGGTGCCCAACTCGCTGGGCCCGGGCGAGCTGCTCATGCACTACGGCACCGACGCGCAGAAAAAGCAGTGGCTGCCCGGGCTGGTCTCCGGCAAGGAGCTGCCCTGCTTCGGCCTGACCGGCCCCGAGGTTGGCTCCGACGCCACCGCCATGCCCGACAACGGGGTGGTCTGCTACGGCGAGCATGAGGGCAAGAAGGTGCTCGGCATCCGCCTGAACTTCTCCAAGCGCTACATCACCCTGGCGCCGGTGGCCACGGTGGTGGGACTGGCCTTCAAGCTGCGCGACCCGGACGGCCTGCTCGGCGACCGCAGCAAGAGCGATTACGGCATTACCTGCGCGCTGATCCCGGCCGGCCATCCGGGCGTGGAGATCGGCCGCCGTCATTATCCGGGCGCTGCCTTCCATAACGGCACCATTTTCGGCCGCGACGTCTTCATCCCGGTGGACTGGATCATCGGCGGCCCGGCCATGGCCGGCAAGGGCTGGCGCATGCTGGTGGAATGCCTGTCCGCCGGCCGCGGCATCTCGTTGCCGGCGCTGGCCGCCGCGGCAGGGCAGGTGGCCTACCGCATGACCGGCGTGTACTGCCGCATGCGCCGCCAGTTCAAGGTGGCGATCGGCAGGTTCGAGGGCGTGCAGGAGGCCACCGGCCGGATCGGCGGCTACGCCTACACGCTGGAAGCCATGCGCGTGCTCACCGCTTCGGCGGTGGATCACTGTGCCCCCAGCGTGGTCACCGCCATGGCCAAGTACCACATGACCGAGCTGATGCGGAAGATCGTCATCGACGGCATGGACGTGATGGCCGGCCGCGCCATCCAGCAGGGGCCGCGCAACTTCATGGCCACCGGCTACAAGGCCACCCCGGTGGCGATCACCGTGGAAGGCGCCAACATCCTCACCCGTAATCTGATGATCTTCGGGCAGGGGGCGATCCGCTGCCACGAATACGTCTTCCCGGAAATGGAAGCGGCGCGCGAGGATGATCTGCCGGCATTCGACAGGCTGCTGTTCGGGCATATCGGCTTCTCCATCAACCGTGCCGTGCGTTCGTTCACCCTGGCGCTCAGCGGCGCGCGCCTGGCGCGCTCGCCGGTAAGCGGCGAGATGGCGCCTTACTTCCGTCATCTGGAGCGCTTCTCCGCCAGTCTGGCGTTTGTCTCCGACCTGACCATGGGCGTGCTGGGCGGCCAGCTCAAGTTCAAGGAACGCCTGTCGGCCCGCCTGGGCGATGTGCTGTCGCAGCTCTACATCGCCTCGGCCGTGGCCAAGTACTACCTGGAAGGCTCGCGCAGCGAGGCCGAGCTGGCCCACGCCCGCTGGGCGCTGGACCACTGCCTGTACGAGACCGCCCGCGCGTTCGAAGAATTCATCCGCAACTTCCCGGTCGGCTGGGCGCGCGGGGTGATGCGCGCCGTGGTGTTCCCGCTGGGCAACCGCTGGCGCCCGGTGAGCGACAGACTCAATGCCCGCGTCGCCGATCTGATTCTCGAACCCTCCGACGTGCGCGAGCGCATCACCGCGCTGGTGTTCGCCAACGGCGGGCCGCAGGAAGCGGTAGGCAGGATGGAGCACGCCTGGGAAGTCTCGCAGCGCTGCGAGGAGGCCTACGCCAAGTTTTACCGCCTGGCCGCCAGGGGCGAGCTGGCCGGCGACAGCGTGGCCGACAGGCTCAAGGATGCGGTGAGCCGCAACCTGCTGACGCCCCAGGAAGCCGCGCAGGCCGAGGAGTACGACCGCATCCGCTTCGACGTGATCCTGACCGACGACTTCCGCCCCGAATACATCGCCGGCGACTACACGGCCGGCCGCGCGGAAGTGGTGGACCTGGCCGAGGCGCGCGCCCGCGTCGCCTGAAGCTGCCCGAGTCGCGTTTCCGGGCCGGCATTGCCGGCCCATTTTTTTTGCGTCATCTTGGCGCTCACACTCCCGCAAGCCCAGACCTCATGACCCAGACCCTGCTGATCGGCAAGGGCGAAGACAGCCCCCAGCATCTGCTCGCCGCCTATGCCAACCGTCACGGACTGGTGGCGGGCGCCACGGGCACCGGCAAGACCATCACCCTGCAGATCCTGGCGGAGGGATTCTCGGACCTCGGCGTGCCGGTGTTCGCGGTGGACGTCAAGGGCGACCTGGCCGGCATCAGCCAGCCCGGGGAGCTCAAGCCCAAGCTCGCCGAGCGCGCCGCGCAGGTGGGCCTGCACCCGTACTTGCCGCAGGGCTTCCCGACGGTGTTCTGGGATGTCTTCGGGGTCAGCGGCCACCCGGTCCGCGCCACCCTCTCCGATCTGGGCCCGCTGCTGCTGGGCCGCCTCCTGCAGCTGAGCGAGGTGCAGGAGGCCGTGCTCGGCCTGGTCTTCAGGTACGCCGACGACCAGGGTCTGCTGCTGCTCGACCTCAAGGACCTGCGCGCCACCCTGCAGTACGTGGGGGAGCACGCCCGCGAGCTGGGGCCGGATTACGGCCTGGTCAGCAGTGCCTCGCTGGGCGCCATCCAGCGCGCGCTGCTGCAGCTGGAAGCCGATGGCGCCGAGCAGTTCTTCGGCGAGCCGGCGCTGGACCTGGGCGAGCTGCTGCGTACCGACCTCACCGGTCGCGGCATCGTCCATATCCTGGCGGCGGACCGTCTCTACCTGCGCCCCCGTCTGTACGCCACCTTCCTGCTCTGGCTGCTGGCCGAGCTGTTCGAGCGCCTGCCCGAGCGCGGCGACGCCGAAAAGCCGCTGCTGGTGCTGTTCTTCGACGAGGCCCACCTGCTGTTCCAGGATGCACCGCGGGCGCTGGTGGAAAAAGTCGAGCAGGTCGTGCGCCTGATCCGTTCCAAGGGCGTGGGGGTGTACTTCGTCACCCAGAATCCGCTGGACCTGCCGGAGACCGTGCTCGGCCAGCTGGGCAACCGGGTGCAGCACGCGCTGCGGGCGTTCACTCCGCGCGACCAGAAGGCGGTGCGCGCGGCGGCGGAAACCTTCCGCAGCAATCCACGCCTGAACGTGGTGGAGGCGATCACCACCCTGGGCGTGGGTGAGGCCCTGGTCTCCACCCTGCAGGCCGGCGGCGCCCCGGGCGTGGTGGAGAGGACCCTGGTACGTCCACCGCGCAGCCGCATGGGCGTGCTCAGCCCTGAGGAGCGCCGCCAGGTCATGGCCCGCAGCCCGGTGGCGGGGCGTTACGAACAGGCGGTGGACCGCGAATCGGCCTACGAGCGGCTGGCCCAGCGCGCGGCCCAGACGGCCCCGGCCGCCGGCCCGCCGGCGGGCAGCTGGCGCGATCAGGTGGACGCCGACCTGGGCAGCCCCCAGCGCGCCCGCAGCCGCCCCGCGGCGCGCCAGACCCTCGGCGAGGCGGCGATGAAATCGGCGGTGCGCAGCGTCGGGTCCACGCTCGGCCGCGAAGTGGGCCGCCAGCTGCTGCGCGGGCTGCTCGGTTCCCTGCGCAAGCGCTGACCTATAATGCCCGCCCGCTGGACTACCCGGGCCTGATGTGAACCACCGCCACCGACCGCGTCCCGGCCGCCAGCCGCGGGCGCCGCGCCCTTGAGCCGGCCGGCCGCCGCCGCGCTGGACCGCGGGCTGGCGCAGCTGGGGCTGCCGGCCGGCCTGGCCGCGCCCCTGCTGGCCTATCTGGACGAGCTGGTGCGCTGGAATGCGGCTTACAATCTGACCGCCGTGCGGGATCCGCAGCAGATGGTGACACGCCATCTGCTGGATTCCCTGGCCGTCTTGCCCTATGTTCGCGGCCGGCTGCTGGACGTCGGCGCCGGCGCCGGACTGCCCGGGCTGGTGCTGGCACTGGCCCGGCCGGAGCTGGAGGCGCGGCTGATCGACAGCAACGGCAAGAAGGCACGCTTCATGCGGCATGCGGTGCGGCAGCTGGGCCTGCGCAATGTCGAGGTCCTGGAAGGACGGGTGGAAGCCCTGCCGGACTCGCCGCACGACGTGATCGTGAGCCGGGCCTTTGCCGCGCTGGGGGATTTCTGCCGGCTCACCCGCCATCTGCTGGCGCCGGGTGGCCAGTGGCTGGCGATGAAGGGCAAACTAGAAACACAGGAACTCGCCGGCTTGCCGGCCGACATCACCATCAGGGAGACGCATCGCCTCACCGTGCCGGGTCTGCAGGAGGACCGGCACCTCGTGATCGCCACGCTCAGACAATGACGTACGTCATCGCCGTTGCCAATCAGAAAGGCGGGGTGGGCAAGACCACCACCTCGATCAACCTTGCGGCCTCGCTGGGGGCGACCAAGCGCCGCGTGCTGCTGGTTGACCTCGACGCCCAGGGCAACGCCACCATGGGCGTGGGCGTGGACAAGAGCCAGGTCACGCAGACCGCGCGCGACGTGCTGCTGGAGCAGGCGCACGCAGCGGACGTCATCCAGCATCTGCCGCAGATCGGCATCTCGCTGATGCCTGCCAACGGCGACATGACCGAGGCCGAGATCAAGCTGCGCGAAGTCGCGGCGGGTGATTTCGCCCTCAAGAGCGCCCTGCTGGAAGTCGCCGCCGAGTACGACTACGTCATCCTCGACTGCCCGCCCGCGCTGTCCAAGCTCACCGTCAACGCCCTGGTCGCGGCCAGCGGCGTGCTGATCCCCATGCAGTGTGAGTACTACGCGCTGGAAGGCCTGACCGCACTGATGGATACGGTGAACAAGATCAAGAGGGTGATCAACCCCGCGCTGGAGATCGAAGGGCTGCTGCGCACCATGTTCGATCCGCGCAACAATCTGGCCAACGACGTCTCCGCCCAGCTTGTCCAGCATTTTGGCGACAAGGTGTATCGCACCATCATCCCGCGCAACGTGCGCCTGGCCGAAGCGCCGAGCCACGGACTGCCGGTGATGGCCTACGACCCCCTGTCCTCCGGGGCCAAGGCCTACCTGGCGCTGGCGGGTGAGGTACTTCGCCGCCGTGACGGTGGCCAGTTGAGGCTGAACGCATGAGCAACAAGAAACGAGGACTGGGCCGTGGACTCGACGCCCTGCTGAGCAGCGCCAGCCCGGCGACTGCCGAGGGCAGCGAGGACGAGCTGCGCGACCTGCCGCTGGAGCAGCTGGGCCCCGGCAGGCATCAGCCCCGTCGCCATTTTGACGACGAGGCGCTGACCCAGCTCGCCGATTCCATCCGCGCGCAGGGGGTGGTGCAGCCGATCGTGGTGCGCCAGGCCGGCGCCGGCCGTTACGAGATCGTCGCCGGCGAGCGCCGCTGGCGTGCCGCCAAGCTGGCGGGGCTCAAGCGCATCCCCGCCGTGGTCAGGGCTCTGGACGAGCGGGGCGCCATGGCCGCGGCGCTGGTGGAAAACATCCAGCGTGCCGATCTCAACCCGCTGGAAGAGGCCGAGGCCCTGCACAAGCTGATCGAGGAATGCGGCCTGACCCACGATCAGTGCGCCAGCGCGATCGGACGCTCGCGCGCCCAGGTCACCAACCTGCTGCGGCTGATGGAACTCAATCCGGACGTGCAGCAACTGGTGCGCAACCGCCAGCTCTCCCTGGGACACGCCAAGGTCCTGCTCGGGGTCAATGGCGCGCGGCAGACCAGCCTGGCGCGCCTGGTATGCCAGAAGCATCTCTCCGTGCGCCAGACCGAGGCCCTGCTTCACGCCCCGGACGCGGACGGGGGCAAGACGCCGCCCGCCCGGGTTCACCCCCTGGCCAGCCAGCTGACCCAGCGCATCGGCCTGCCGGTCAAGCTCCAGCAGGGGCCGCGCGGGCAGGGCCGCCTCACCATCAGCTTCCGCGACGAGGCCGAGCTGCAGCGCCTGCTGGGCCGTCTGGGCTAGCCCCGTCTTCCGCCGCGCGGGGCAGATCCGGCCCCGCGCTGTTGATCGGGGTCCGGCCTACCCGCTATAATCGATGGGCTTGATGCAGCGCATCGTCACCGACACGCAACACGCGCATGAAAATTGCACTGCGGATTGCGCTGTATCAGCTGCTTCTGGCGGTTATAGCCGCCGCGATCTGGGGGTTTGCCGAGGGCCTGGGCTCCGCGGCCTCCGGGTTCTGCGGGGGGCTCATCAGTGCCACGCTGACGTTCTACGCAGCGTTGAAGGTTTTCGGAACGGCCAGTTCTGATCCGGAAGCGGTGGTCATGAATTTTTATCGGGCCGAGGCGCGCAAGTGGGCGCTGGCAGTGGTGCTCTTCGGTCTGGCGGTCTGGTTGTTCGCGGATAACTTCGTGCCCTTGGCGACGACATTTGCCGGGACACTCACGGTTTACTGGTTTGCTTTGCTCTGGAAAAGCTAAATGGCAGCGGGTCACTCACCAGCAGAATATGTCACGCATCACCTTGAGCACTGGTCCTCAGTCAAGGACGATGCCTTTGTCAGCCTGACCGCCTGGCATATCGACACCCTGTTCTTCTCCACGGTGCTCGGCATTGCCTTTCTCACCCTGTTCCGCATCGCCGCCGTACGCGCCACCTCCGGCGTGCCGGGCAAGCTGCAGAATTTTGTCGAGATCATGGTCGAGTTCGCCGACAAGTCGGTGAAGGACAGCTTTCACGGCCCGCGCGGGTTCATCGCGCCGCTGGCGCTGACGATCTTCTGCTGGGTCTTCCTGTGGAACTGCATGGACCTGGTGCCGGTGGACCTGCTGCCGATGGTGGGCAAGCACGTGTTCGGCCTGGAATACCTGCGCGTGGTGCCGTCCGCCGACATGAGCGCCACCTTTGCGCTCTCACTCTCGGTCTTCCTGCTGATCCTCTTCTACGCCCTCAAGGGCAAGGGCGTGGGCGGCTTTGCCAAGGAATTCTTTACCCATCCGTTCGGCCCCTGGATGTTCCCGGCCAACCTGGTGCTGAATACGGTCGAGCTGCTCGCCAAGCCGCTGTCACTGGCGCTGCGACTGTTCGGCAACCTCTATGCCGGCGAGCTGATCTTCATCCTCATTGCCCTGCTGCCCTGGTGGGCGCAGCTGATCCCCGGTCTCGGCTGGGCGATCTTCCACATCCTCGTGGTCACCCTGCAGGCGTTCATCTTCATGACGCTGACCATCGTGTACCTGAGCATGGCGTACGAGCATCACTGAAGCACCCGCGGATTTTCATTTCGAATTCTTTTTCATCCT
This sequence comes from Gammaproteobacteria bacterium, assembly GCA_046565985.1. GTDB lineage: Bacteria > Pseudomonadota > Gammaproteobacteria > Nevskiales > Nevskiaceae > Polycyclovorans. Next base: position 27,470 of record JBKHXN010000044.1, on the reverse strand, counting down.
CACGACGTAAACGGAGACTGTCATGGAGCTGATCGCTCAAATCCAAGCCAACACGGCGCTGACCATCGGCATCATTTTTGGTCTGGCCGCGCTCGGTACCGCCATTGGCTTCGGCCTGCTCGGCGGCAAGTTCCTGGAAGGCGCCGCGCGCCAGCCGGAAATGGCCAACATGCTGCAGACCAAGATGTTCATCATCGCCGGCCTGCTCGACGCCGTGTCGATCATCGGCGTGGCCATGGGCCTGCTGATGATGTTCGCCAACCCCCTGCTGTCCGTCGTTGCGAACTGATCCGGCTTGATCAGCACTTGTCTCACAGGCATAACGGAGCGTAGCGATGCAGGCTAGCATCCCCTCCATCGTCGGCCAGATGATCGTCTTCGCGATCTTCATCTGGTTCACGATGAAATTCGTATGGCCGCCCATCACCAAGGCGATGCAGGAGCGTCAGGCGAAGATTGCCGACGGTCTCGCCGCCGCGGAAAAGGCGGCGACGGCCCTGCAGCAGGCCTCCTCCAAGTCCGAGGAAGAACTGCAGGCGGCCCGCGCGCAGGCGCAGGAGATCCTGACGGCCGCCAACAAGCAGGCGACGCAGATGGTCGAGAAGGCCCGCGCCGATGCCACCGCCGAAGGCGAGCGCATCGTCGGCAACGCGCAGGCCGAGCTCGAGCGCCAGATCGCCAAGGCGCGGGACGCGCTGCGCCAGCAGGTGGCCCAGCTGGCGGTTGCGGGCGCCGAGCAGATCCTCAAGCGTGAGATCGACGCCAAGGCCCATGCGGAAATCCTCACCGGCCTGGCCGGCAAGGTCTGAGCGCCGGCATGGCCAGTCATCACCAACTTGCGAGACCCTACGCCAAGGCAGTCTTCGAGCTTGCCCGTGATGCGGGCCAGTTCAAGGAATGGTCGGCTCAGCTCGGGCTGATCGCCGGCGTCGTGGCGCAGCCCGAGGTGGCGACGCTGATCACGCACCCGGCGCTCACGCGCAACGCATTGTCCGGGGCGCTGATCGAGGGGCTGGGTTCCGCCCTCAGCGCCGAGGGCGCCAACCTGGTGCGCACGCTGGTGGAAAACCGGCGGCTGCAGGCGGCGGGTGCACTCGCCGAGCAGTTCGAGCAGCTGCGTGCCGAGGCCGAGCGGCGTATCAACGTGGAAATCACCGCGGCGGTCGAAGTGCCCGCCGCGCAGCAGAAGCTGCTGGCGCAGGCGATTGCCGGCCGGTTGCAGCGGGAAGTGGAAATCAGCTGGAAAGCAGACCCGGCGATCCTGGGTGGCGCGGTGATCCGCGCCGACGACCTGGTGATCGACGGCTCCGTGCGTGGCGAGCTCGAACGCCTGCAGGCGGCACTGGCGCGCTAAGTCGCCAGAAGACATTTTTAAGGAACGGTTCACATGCAACTCAACCCTTCGGAAATCAGCGACCTCATCAAGAGCCGCATCAAGAATTTCGAAAGCGTCACCGAAGCGCGCAATACCGGCACCATCGTGTCGCTGCAGGACGGCATCGTCCGCATCCACGGCCTGTCGGACGCACTGCAGGGTGAAATGCTCGAGTTCCCCGGCCAGACCTACGGCCTGGCCCTGAACCTCGAGCGCGACTCCGTCGGCGCGGTGATTCTCGGCGACTACAAGCACCTGGCGGAAGGCGACACCGTGAAAACCACGGGCCGCATCCTCGAAGTGCCGGTGGGCGAGGCGCTGCTGGGCCGCGTGGTCAACGCGCTGGGTCAGCCGATCGACGGCAAGGGTGAGATCAAGGCCACCGGCTTCTCGCCGATCGAGAAAGTGGCGCCCGGCGTGATCGCGCGCAAGTCCGTGGACCAGCCGGTGCAGACCGGCTACAAGTCGGTGGACTCGATGATCCCGATCGGCCGCGGCCAGCGCGAACTGATCATCGGCGACCGCCAGACCGGCAAGACGGCGCTCGCCATCGACGCCATCATCAACCAGAAGGGCAGCGGCATTAAGTGCGTGTACGTTGCCATCGGCCAGAAGGCCAGCTCGATCGCCAACGTGGTCCGCAAGCTCGAAGAGCACGGCGCGCTCGCCCACACCATCGTGGTCGCCGCCAGCGCTTCGGAGTCCGCCGCGCTGCAGTTCATCGCGCCGTATTCCGGCTGCTCGATGGGCGAGTACTTCCGCGACAAGGGCGAAGACGCGCTGATCATCTACGACGATCTCTCCAAGCAGGCCGTGGCCTACCGCCAGGTGTCGCTGCTGCTCAAGCGTCCGCCGGGCCGCGAAGCCTATCCGGGCGACGTGTTCTATCTCCACTCCCGCCTGCTGGAGCGTGCCGCGCGCGTCAACGCCGACTACGTGGAAAAGATCACCAACGGCAAGGTCAAGGGCAAGACCGGCTCGCTGACCGCGCTGCCGATCATCGAAACCCAGGCCGGTGACGTCTCCGCCTTCGTGCCGACCAACGTCATCTCCATCACCGACGGCCAGATCTTCCTGGAAACCGACCTGTTCAATGCCGGCATTCGCCCGGCGGTCAACGCCGGCATCTCGGTCTCGCGTGTGGGTGGCGCGGCCCAGACCAAGGTGATCAAGAAGCTCTCCGGCGGCATCCGCATTGCGCTGGCGCAGTATCGCGAACTGGCGGCCTTCGCCCAGTTTGCGTCTGATCTCGACGAAGCCACCCGCAAGCAGCTGGAGCGCGGCCAGCGCGTGACCGAGCTGATGAAGCAGAAGCAGTATGCCCCGCTGTCGGTGGGCCTGATGGCGTCCTCGCTGTACGCCGCCGAGAAGGGTTATCTGGACAAGGTGCCGGTGGACAGGATCCAGGCCTGGGAAGCCGGCCTGCATCAGTTCATGGCCAGCAGCCACGCGGCCCTGGTGGCCAAGCTCAACGAGAAGGGCGACTGGAACGACGAGCTGGAAGCCGGCATGAAGGCCGCGCTCGAAGCCTACGTCAAGCAGTCCGCGCTCTGATCCGTCACCGACCCTAACCAGGAGCAGCCGTGGCCGGCGCCAAAGAAATCCGCACCAAGATCAAGAGCGTCAAGAACACGCAGAAGATCACGCGCGCGATGGAAAAAGTCGCCATGTCGAAAATGCGCAAGGCGCAGGAACGCATGGCTGCCGCCCGCCCTTACGCGGAGCGCATCCGCCGCACGCTCGGCCATCTGGCGGTGGCCAACACCGAGGTCAAGCACCCCTTCCTGAGCCCGCGCGAGGTCAAGAAGGTGGTGTACCTGGTGGTCTCCACCGACCGCGGCCTGTGCGGCGGTCTCAACATCAATACCTTCCGTTCCACGGTGCGCGCCATCCGCGAATGGAAGGAACAGGGCGTGCAGGCCGAGTTTGCTGTGATCGGCAGCAAGGGCGTGGCGTTCTTCAAGCGCGTCGGTGGCCGGGTGCTGGCCCAGGCCACACACCTGGGTGACCGGCCCCACCTGGAGGCCCTGCTCGGCACCATCAAGGTGCTGACCGACGCCTATCTCGAAGGCGAGGTGGACCGCGTCTATCTCGTGTCTTCCGAATTTGTGAACACCATGACCCAGCGGCCGCAGATCCGCCAGCTGGTGCCGGTGGTGCCGGCCGAAAAGGACGAAGGTCTGCTGTCCAGCTGGGATTACCTGTACGAGCCCAGCGCCGACCAGCTGCTCGATACCGTCGTCCAGCGTTACGTGGAATCACAGGTGTACCAGGCCGTGATCGAGAACGTGGCCTGCGAAATGTCCGCGCGCATGGTGGCGATGAAATCCGCCACCGACAATGCGGGCAAGATCATCAACCAGTTGCAGCTCGCCTACAACAAGGCCCGCCAGGCCAACATCACCAAGGAACTGGCGGAAATCGTGGGCGGCGCGGCGGCCGTTTAAGCCGCCATTACTTCATTATTGAAAGAGGAACAGCGATGAGCTCCGGCAAGATTGTTCAGATCATCGGCGCGGTGGTGGACGTGGAATTCCCGCGCGACGCCATCCCCAAGATTTACGATGCGCTCACCGTCGATGGCACCGAGCTCACGCTCGAAGTGCAGCAGCAGCTCGGCGACGGCGTGGTCCGCGCCATCGCGCTCGGCTCCTCGGAAGGCCTCAAGCGCGGGCTGGTGTGCCAGAACAGCGGCAACCCCATTTCCGTGCCGGTGGGCAAGGCCACGCTCGGCCGCATCATGGATGTGCTCGGCCGCCCCATCGACGATGCCGGCGCGGTCAAGTCGGAATCCAAGTGGGCGATCCACCGCGCGGCGCCCAGCTATGAAGACCAGGCGGGCTCCACCGAGCTGCTGGAAACCGGCATCAAGGTCATTGACCTGCTGTGTCCGTTCGCCAAGGGCGGCAAGGTGGGTCTGTTCGGCGGCGCTGGCGTGGGCAAGACCGTCAACATGATGGAGCTGATCCGCAACATCGCCATCGAGCACAGCGGTTACTCGGTGTTTGCCGGCGTGGGCGAGCGTACCCGCGAGGGCAACGACTTCTACCACGAGATGAAGGACTCCAACGTGCTCGACAAGGTGGCCCTGGTGTACGGCCAGATGAACGAGCCGCCGGGCAACCGTCTGCGCGTGGCGCTGACCGGGCTGACCATGGCCGAGTTCTTCCGCGATGAAGGCCGCGATGTGTTGTTCTTCGTTGACAACATCTACCGCTACACCCTGGCCGGTACGGAAGTCTCGGCGCTGCTCGGCCGCATGCCCTCCGCCGTGGGCTACCAGCCGACGCTGGCCGAGGAAATGGGCGTGCTGCAGGAGCGCATCACCTCCACCAAGACCGGCTCGATCACCTCCATCCAGGCCGTGTACGTGCCCGCCGACGATCTTACCGATCCGTCTCCGGCCACCACCTTTGCCCACTTGGACGCCACCGTGGTGCTGTCGCGTGACATCGCGAGCCTCGGTATCTACCCGGCCGTGGATCCCCTGGATTCCACCAGCCGCCAGCTCGATCCGAACGTGATCGGCGCCGACCACTACAACACCGCCCGCGACGTACAGGGCGTGCTGCAGCGCTACAAGGAACTCAAGGACATCATCGCCATTCTGGGCATGGATGAACTGTCGGAGGACGACAAGCGCGTGGTGGCGCGCGCCCGCAAGATTCAGCGCTTCCTGAGCCAGCCGTTCTTCGTGGCCGAAGTCTTCACCGGCAGCCCCGGCAAGTACGTCTCGCTCAAGGACACCATTCGTGGCTTCCGCGGTATCGTGGACGGCGAGTACGATCACCTGCCCGAGCAGGCCTTCTACATGGTCGGCTCGATTGACGAGGCCGTCGAGAAGGCCAAGAAGCTCTGAGGCCGGCGTCAGGAGAATTGCCCATGACCGCTCTGCATGTCGACATCGTGTCTGCCGAAGGCCACATCCACACGGGTGAGGCCACCATGGTCTTTGCGCCGGCAGAGATGGGTGAAGTCGGCATCGCGCCGCGCCACGCGCCCCTGCTGACCCGGCTCAAACCCGGCACGGTGCGCGTGCAGCAGGCCGGTGGCGAGGAGCTGAAGTTCTTCGTCGGCGGCGGCATCCTGGAGATCCAGCCGCACCTGGTCACGGTGCTCGCCGATACCGCCCTGCGCGCCAAGGATGCCGACGAAGCCGCCGCCGCCAAGGCCAAGGAAGCGGCCGAGGACGCGCTGGCCAACGCCAAGAGCGATATCGACGTGGCACGCGCCCAGGCCGAGCTGATCGAGGCCGCCGCCCGTCTGCAGTTTGTACAGAATCTCAAGAAGACCCGCTGAACGCCGGTTGGCCGCAAGCGCGCACGCCGCAGGAGTATTCGAGAGGGGCCGGCCAGCCGGCCCCTTTTGCGTTGGCTCGCCGTAAACTGGCAGCCTGAAGGGGAGCCGCACTATGTCCGCCGCCACACCACCGTTGCACGTCATCGTGCTTGCCGCCGGGCAGGGCACGCGGATGAAGAGTGCGCTGCCCAAGGTCCTGCATCCGGTAGGCGGCAAGCCGATGCTGGCGCACGTGCTGGAGGCCGCGCAGGCGCTCGGCGCCAGTGCCTGCCACGTGGTGCACGGCCACGGCGCGCAGGCCGTGCGCGACTGGCACGCCGCTCAGCCGGCCGCCGGTGCTGTGCACTGGGTGCTGCAGGCTGAGCAGCTGGGGACCGCGCACGCCGTGATCCAGGCCCTGCCCGGCATACCGGACGCCGCCCAGGTGATGATCCTCTACGGCGATGTGCCCTTGATCGGCGCCACGACGCTGCAGGCCCTGCAGCGCGCGGGCGCAGGCAGCCTGGCACTGGTGACGGTGCGCCTGGCCGATCCGCGCGGCTATGGCCGCATCCTGCGCGGCGCCGATGGCGAGATACGCGGCATCGTCGAGGAGAACGATGCCAGTGCCGAGCAGAAACAGATCAACGAAATCAACACCGGGCTGATGAGTGCGCCCGCGGCCCAGCTCAAGGGCTGGCTGGCGCGCGTGGGCAATCACAATGCCAAGGGCGAGTACTACCTGACCGACACCGTGGCCCTGGCGGCGGCGGCCGGGCATCCGGTGGTGGCGGTGATGGCCGCCAGCGCCGAGGAGGTCGAGGGCGTCAACGACCGCGTACAGCTGGCGCGCGCCGAACGCCACTACCAGCGCGCCCAGGCGGAGCGCCTGCTGCGCGAGGGCGTGCAGATCGCCGATCCGGCGCGCTTCGACCTGCGCGGCACGCTGGCCTGCGGCCGGGATGTGCAGTTCGATGTCGGCACCGTGCTCGAAGGTCAGGTGCAACTCGCGGATGGCGTGCGGATCGGGCCCTACTGCCTGCTGCGCAACGTGCGCCTGGGCCCGGGCAGCGTGGTGGAGGCCCACAGCGTGCTCGACGGCGTGAACGCCGGGGCCGGCGTGCACATCGGCCCGTTCGCCCGCCTGCGGCCCGGCACCGAGCTGGCCGACCAGGCCCGCATCGGCAATTTCGTGGAGACCAAGCAGGCGCGCATCGGGCGCGGCAGCAAGGTCAACCACCTGAGCTATATCGGTGATGCCGAGCTGGGCCAGGACGTCAACGTGGGCGCCGGCACCATCACCTGCAACTACGACGGCGCCAACAAGCATCAGACCCGTATCGGCGACCGGGCCTTCATCGGCTCCAACAGCGCCCTGGTGGCGCCGCTGGAGATCGGCGCCGGGGCCACCGTCGGCGCCGGCAGCACGCTCACCAAGGATGCCCCCGCCGGGCAGCTCACCGTGGCACGCGGCAAGCAGATCACCGTCACGGGCTGGAAGCGCCCGGTCAAGGCCGGCGGCAAGCCGGCAAAGGACTGACCCATGTGCGGCATCGTCGGCGCGGTGGCGCAGCGCAATGTCACCCCCATCCTGCTCGAAGGACTGCGGCGCCTGGAATACCGTGGTTATGACTCCGCCGGTGTCGCCCTGGTGTCGGACGGCCGGCTGTTGCGCCAGCGCGCGGTCGGCAAGGTCTCGGCGCTGGAAACGCAGCTGCTCGAGCAGCCCATGCCCGGCCTGCTCGGCATCGCCCACACCCGCTGGGCCACGCACGGCGTGCCGGCCGAGCGCAATTCGCACCCGCACGCCTCGCGCAGCCTGGCGGTAGTCCATAACGGCATCATCGAGAATCACGCCGCGCTGCGTGCCGAGCTGCAGGCGGCCGGATTCAGTTTTCATTCGGAAACCGACACCGAGGTCGTGGCCCATCTGCTGCAGCGGCTGGTGGATGGCGGCCTGAGCCTGTCCGAGGCGCTGCGCCAGGCCGTCCCGCGCCTGCACGGCGCCTATGCGCTGGCGGTGATCGACGCCGAACACCCGAACCATCTGGTGGTGGCGCGCAAGGGCAGCCCGCTGGTCATCGGCGTGGGGATCGGCGAGCACTTCGCCGCCAGCGATGCGCTGGCGCTGCTGCCGGTCACCCACCGCTTCGTGTACCTGGAGGAGGGTGATCTCGCCGAGATCAGCGCCAGCGGCTATCGCGTGTTCACCGTCGAGGGACGCACGGTCGAGCGTCCGGTGCGAACCTCCAGCCTCTCCGCCACGGCGGTGGACAAGGGCCCCTACCGGCACTTCATGAGCAAGGAGATCTTCGAGCAGCCGGTGGCGCTGGCGCAGACCCTGCAGGGCCGCATCGCCGGCGGCCGCGTGCTCGAAGGCTGCCTGGGCCCGCAGGCCGCAACCCTGCTGGACGAGGTGCGCTGCGTGCACATCGCCGCCTGCGGCACCTCCTCGCATGCCGGCATGGTCGCGCGCTACTGGTTTGAACAGATTGCGCGGCTGCCCTGTCAGGTGGAGCTGGCGAGCGAGTTCCGTTACCGCGATCCGGTGATCGCCCCCGGCACCCTGTTCATCACCATCTCGCAGAGTGGCGAGACGGCCGATACGCTCGAAGCCCTGCGCCACGCGCGCCAGAGCCCCCACCTGGTCGCCAGCCTGGTGATCTGCAACGCGCCGGAGTCGTCACTGGTGCGCGAGTCCGACATCGCCCTCATGACCCACGCCGGGCCCGAGCGCAGCGTCGCTTCCACCAAGGCCTTTACCACCCAGCTCGCCGCGCTGGCCCTGGTCATGCTCCTGCTGGGCCGCCGCAGCGGCGCGGTGGACAGCCACCGTGAGGCGGCGCTGCTTGCCCAGCTCGAAGCCGCCCCGCGCCTGATCGAAGCCGTACTGGCGCAGGACGACGCCCTGCGGGCCCTGGCCGAGCGGCTGATGCACAAGCAGCACGCCCTGTTCCTGGGCCGTGGCCCGATGTGGCCGGTCGCCATGGAAGGTGCGCTCAAGCTCAAGGAGATCAGCTACATCCACGCCGAGGCCTACGCCGCCGGCGAGCTCAAGCACGGCCCGCTGGCGCTGGTGGACGAGCACATGCCGGTGATCGCCGTGGCCCCGCGCAGCGAGCTGATGGACAAGGTCAAGTCCAACCTGCAGGAAGTCCGCGCCCGCGGGGGCGAGCTGATCGTCTTCGCCGACGCCGATTCCGGGTTTGCCGACGAGCCGGGCGTCACCGTGTTCAACATGCCGCACGGCGCCGAACTCACCGACCCCATCATCTACACCATTCCGTTGCAGCTGCTGGCCTACCACGTGGCGGTGCTCAAGGGCACCGACGTGGACCAGCCGCGCAACCTCGCCAAGTCGGTGACGGTGGAATAGTTCCGGCATGACCGCCTTCCTGCTGCTGGTGGGCTGTCTGGCCCTGGGGATCGCCGTGGCGCGCTGCGCGCAGCCGCCGCTGGGGCTGGCGCAGGGGCTCAACTGGTGGGTGATCCAGATTGCGCTGCCGGCGCTGGTGCTGGACCTGGTCCCGCGTCTGCACTTCGATCCGCAGCTGTGGTTCCTGATCGCCTCGCAGTGGCTGGTCTTTGGCGGCGCCTGGCTGCTGTTCGCGCCGCTGGGGCGGCGGCTGGGCTGGTCGCGCGCGCGCATCGGTGCACTGATCCTGGTCTGTGGTCTGGGCAATACCTCGTTCATGGGCTATCCGCTGATCGAGGCCCTGCGGGGGCGCGACGGCCTGTCGCTGGCCGTGGTGGCGGACCAGCTGGGCTGCTTTCCGCTGCTCGCCATCGGCGGGGTGATGGTCACCAGCGTCTATTCCGGTGCGGTGGCCGCGCCGCGCGAGGTGGCGCGCCGGGTCCTGCTGTTCCCGGCCTTTCTGGCGCTGCTGGCCGGCGTGGCCGCGGGCTACTTCGGCGGTTGGCCGCCGCCGCTGGAATCGCTGTTCGGACGCCTCGGGGCCACGCTCACTCCGCTGGCGCTGTTCTCGGTGGGCCTGCGTTTCCGCCTGCAGTTCGGGGACCGCCAGGCCGTGCCGCTGGGTCTGGGCCTGGGCTGGAAACTGCTCGCGGCGCCGCTGGCGGTGTATGGCCTGGCGCTGCTGGCCGGTATCGGCGGGGCCGTGATGAGCATCGGGGTACTGCAGGCGGCGATGGCGCCGATGATCTCCGCCGCCATCCTGGCCGACCAGCACCGCCTGGAACCGCAGTTGGCCAATACCGTGCTGGGCGCGGGCATCCTGCTCTCGCTGCTGACTGTCCCGGCGTGGAACGCGCTGCTGCCCTGATTCCGGATCCTAGCTGAGGATCAGCTTGAGTCCGGCGATGGTCAGCACCAGCGCCAGGCAGCGCCGGATCACTGCCGGATCAAAGCGCCGGCTGCCGCAGTGCGCGCCGATGGCGCCGCCCAGCCCCGCCGCTGCCACCAGCCCGAGGGTGAACGCGGGAAACTGCTGGGTGCTGCTCAGGTTGCCCAGCAGCCCGGCAGTGGAGTTCACCAGGATGAACAGCGCCGAGACCGCCGCCGCCGCCTTGATGCCCGACCAGCGCATGAACAGCATCAGCGGAGTGAGGAAGATCCCGCCGCCGGTGCCGGTGAGGCCCGACAGCAGCCCGATGCCGCCGCCGGAGGCCACGCCCAGCAGCGTGGGCGCCTCGCGCGGCACCGGCTCCACACGCACGGGCAGCATGAATTGCGCCGCGGCATAGAGCAGCACCGTGCCCAGTAGCAGATGAAATAGCGGTGATGGCAGGTTGAGGTAGCCGCCCACAAACGCCAGCGGCGCCGAGAGCAGCACAAACGGCCAGAACAGATGCCAGCGGAAATGGCCGGCGCGCCAGAACTGCCAGGTGCCGATGGACGCCACCAGGATATTGAGCGAGAGCGCGGCGGGCTTGATCGTCTCCGGCGCCATGCTCAGCAGCGACATCACCGCGATGTAGCCCGACGCCCCGGCATGGCCGACCGAGGCATAGAGAAAGGCCACCACCAACACGCCGAGGACCAGCAGCCATAGCATGTCCGGCGCCATCAGACCTTGCTCCCGGCGTGGTCGATGAGCCGCTTCAGCTCGGGTATGCAGGAGCCGCAGTTGGTGCCGCAGCGCAGGGCCTGCCCGAGCGCGGCCGGTGTGCGCAGGCCCCGGGTACGGATGGCCTGCAGCAGGGTGTTGCGGCCGACGCCGAAGCAGGCGCACACCAGCGGACCCGTCTCCTCGCCCTGCGCGGGCGGCTCGCCGCCGAGCAACGCGGCGCGGGTGGCAGTGTCGAGTCCGGACGCACTGAACAGCCCGCCCAGCCAGTTGCGCGCCGGAAGATCGGGGCCGGCTGACAGGAACAGGGCGGCCTCCAGCCGGCCGTCGCGCAGGGCGATGCGGCGATGGATGCCGGCGGCGGCATCCTGGTAGTCCAGCCATTCGATGTCCGTTCCCTGCAGGTCCTGCAGCAGCAGGGCCATGGCGCCGGCGGCCGGCTGGGTGCCGGCCAGCTCGAAGCGGGTGTAGTGCTCGCCGGTCACGCGCGTCCACCACGCCAGCGCTGCGAGCCGTTCCTGCAGCCCGGCAGGGTCTTTCGCCGTGTCCTGGCGCAGCAACAGGAAGCCATACCAGGCCACCACGCAGGGTTCCACGCGCACCGGCGTGTGCTTGAATTCGGGCTCGCCCGATAGCGGATCCACCACCGGGTTGACCAGGCTTCCGACGCGTGCGGACGAGGCGAACTGTCCGTTCCAGTGAATCGGCACGAAGACGCTGCCCGGCTGCATCTCGCCGCTGAGGCGCACCCGCACCACGCAGCTGCCCCAGCGCGAACTCACGCGCGCCAGTTCCCGCTCCCGTACCTGGCAGCGCGCGGCATCCTCTGGGTGCAGGTCCACATAGGGTTCCACGCAGTGCGTGGCCAGGCGGGGTGAGAGGCCGGTGCGGGTCATGGTGTGCCAGTGGTCGCGCACGCGGCCGGTGTTGAGCACCAGCGGCCAGTCCGTTGTGGGGGCGCTGACCGGCTCGCGCGGGATCACCGGCACCAGCCGCGCGCGGCCGTCCGGGTGGTAGAAGCGGCCGTCGGCAAACACCGGCTGGCGGCTCTCCGGGTTGTCCGGGCTGAGCACCGGCCAGCGCTGCGGAGCCAGACGGTCATACTGCGCCGCGTCCAGGCCGGCCAGCCCCGAGAGATTGAAATAGCGCGGCACGCCACCGGCCGCGTGGTTGCGGTACTGGCTCAGCCGCGCATGCTCGTCGAAGATCTCGGCGGGGTGCCGATAGGCAAACTGCGCGGCGTAGCCCCAGCGCCGCGCGATCTCGCTGAGCGCCCACCAGTCCGGCCGTGCCTCGCCGGGTGCCGGCAGAAAGGCGCGCTGGCGTGAGATGCAGCGCTCGGAATTGGTCACGGTTCCGTCTTTCTCGCCCCAGCCCAGCGCGGGCAGCAGGACGTGGGCCTGCGCCGTGGTATCGGTCTGCGCCATCACGTCGGAGACCACCACCAGCTCGCAGCGCGCCAGCGCACGGCGCACGCGGTCGGCGTCCGGCAGGCTCACCACCGGGTTGGTCGCCATGATCCATACCGCCTTGACCTCGCCGTTGTCGATGGCGTCAAACAGTTCCACCGCGCGCAGGCCCGGGCTGTCGGCGATCCGCGGACTGTTCCAGAAGCCCTGCACGAGCTCGCGGTGCGTGGGCTGTTCCAGGTCCAGGTGCGCGGCGAGCATGTTGGACAGGCCGCCGACCTCACGCCCGCCCATGGCGTTGGGCTGGCCGGTGAGGGAGAACGGGCCGGCGCCCGGCTTGCCGATGCGCCCGGTCAGCAGGTGGCAGTTGATGATGCTGTTGACCTTGTCGGTCCCGGCGGACGACTGGTTCACGCCCATGGAGAAGGCCGTGACCACGCGCGAGCTGCGGGTGAAAAGAGCGTAGAAATCGGCCAGCTGATCCGGCATCAGCCCACAGCGACGGGCGACTTCGGCCGGATCGCCGCTGCTCTGCGCCGCCACGCGCAGGGCATCTTCCGCGCCCCGGGTGTGCTGTGCCACGAAGGCCGTATCCAGCGCGCCGTGCTGGTGCAGATGGTGCAGCAGGCCGTTGAACAGCCACACGTCGCTGCCGCCGCGCAGAGGCAGGTGCAGATCGGCCATGTCGCTGGTCGCGGTGCGGCGCGGGTCCACCACCACCAGCCGCAGCTCCGGGCGGCGCTCGCGCGCCTTGAGCAGGCGCTGGAACAGGATTGGATGACACCAGGCGGTATTGCTGCCCACCAGCACCACCAGGTCAGCCTGCTCCAGATCGGCGTAGGACACCGGCACGATATCCTCGCCGAACGCGCGCTTGTGACCGGCAGCGGCAGAGGACATGCACAGGCGCGAGTTGGTGTCGATGTTGGCGCTGCCGACAAAGCCCTTCACCAGCTTGTTGGCCACGTAGTAGTCCTCGGTCAGCAGCTGGCCGGAGACATACCAGGCCACCGCACCGGGTCCGTGGGTATCGATCAACCTGCGGAAGGTGCCGGCCACACGGTCCAGCGCCTGATCCCAGCTGCCGCGCTGGAAAGGCGCCTGCCGGTCGGCGCGCAGCTGCGGGTAGAGCAGGCGGCCGGCGTGATGGAGCGTCTCTCCGAGCGCCGCCCCCTTCACGCACAGGCGCCCGGCATTGCCCGGGTGCTGGGCGTCGCCGCGGATCGTGACCTGGCCGCCGCTGAGCTGCGCGTCCACGCCGCAGCCCGTCCCGCAGTAGGGGCAGGTGGTCTTGACCGTGAGCGGGCCGTGCCCGTCCATCCTCAGGCGGCCTGCGCCAGCGGTTCGCAGCGGGCGCGGCCGAACAGCAGCCGATCACGCCAAGGGCCAACGTCCACGCCGCGTTGCAGCAGGTCGAAGTACCAAGCGCTGTCACGCACATCACCCATCAGCAGCACGCCGGTGAGGCGGCCGTTGCGCAGCGCCAGACGCTTGTACACGCCCTGCGCGGGGTCCCGGTAATAGAGGTCCTGGGTTCCCGGGCCGCCGGCGTGCTCGCCGGCCGAGAACAGATCGATCCCCGTTACCTTGAGGCGCGTGCCGGTCTGCGATCCGCTGTAGCGGCCCGTGCCCAGACCGGCGAGGTGCTGGGCGCAGACCCGTGCCTGTTCGTACAGCGGGGCGACCAGACCGTAGGTGGTCTGGCGGTGCTGCACGCATTCGCCCACGGCGTAGATGCGCGGGTCAGTCAGGGTCTGCAGGGTGTCGTCCACCACCAGCGCGCGCTCGCAGTACAACCCAGCCTGCTGCGCCAGGGCGATGTTGGGGCGCACGCCGGTGGCCATCACCACCAGCTCGGCGGCGCACTCGCGCCCGTCTTCCAGGCGCAGGCCCCGGGCCTGGCGGTCGCCGAGGATGGCCAGGGTACGCGCGGGCAGGATGAAGCGCAGGCCGCGCCGCTCCAGCGCGGCCTGCAGCAGCGCGGCGGCGTAGGGGTCGAGCTGGCGCTCCATGAGCTGCGCGTGCACGTGCACCACGCTGACCTGCATACCCCGATGCAGCAGGCCACAGGCGGCTTCCAGGCCCAGCAGGCCGCCACCCACGACCACGGCGCGGCGCCCCCCCTGGCGTCCCGCCGCCAGCATGTGTTCCACGTCCTCGATGTCCCGGAAGCACAGCACGCCGGGCAGGTCATGCCCGGGGAGCGCCGGGACGAAGGGGGTGGAACCGGTGGCGATCAGCAGCCGGTCGTAGGGCAGGACCCGGCCCTGACGGGAATGGACCTCACGCCGCTGGCGGTCGATCGCCACGGCGGGGTCGCCGGCGTACAGCGTGATGCCCTGTGCGGCGTACCAGTCATGGTCGTGAGTCAGGATGTCGGCAAAGGATTTCTCGCCGGCGAGCACCGGCGTGAGGCCGATGCGGTTGTAATGCCCGTGCGCCTCGGCGCCGAGCACGCTGATATGAAACTGTCCGGGCGCCACGCGCAGGAGTTCTTCCAGGGTGCGCACGGCGGCCATGCCGTTGCCCACCACCACCAGCCGCCGTGGTTTCACGGCACGCATACCAGGATCAGCCCGTCCTCGCTGAGCCGCACGGGATAGACCGCGACGCGCAGATGCTCATCCTCCAGGCAGCGGCCGCTGAGCAGGCTGTAGTGATGCTTGTAGACCGGGGAAGCCACCACCCGCTCGCCGCCCAGATCCCCGACCAGGCCGCGCGACAGCACATTGGCACTGGCCTGCGGGTCATGGTTGGCAATGGCGTGCACACCCTCCTCCTCGCCCTGCGGCGAGACCAGGCGGAAGACCGCCACCTGGGTCTTGCCCACCCTGGCGCAGACGCCGGTATTGGGCACGATCTCGTGCAGGCGGCAGACATAGGTCCAACGCGCGGACTGGGTCATCTCAGCCCTCCTCGCTCACGGGCACCCGCTCGCTGGCGCGGGCCGGGCGGATCTGGCCGCGCTCGTCCACGAACTGGATCGCCGGATCCGGTTCCTGCGAATTGACGAAGTGGCGGAAGCGCCGCAGCGTGGCCGGATCCTCGATCGCTTTCTTCCACTCGCACTCGTAGCGGTCCACGAGGGTCTGCATCTCGGCTTCCAGTTCGGCGCCGATGCCCAGCGAGTCGGCGCACACCACCTGCTGCACGTAGGCCAGTCCGCCTTCGATGTTCTCCATCCACACCGAGGTGCGCTGCAGCCGGTCGGCGGTGCGGATGTAGAACATCAGGAAGCGGTCTATGTAGCGGATCAGGGTGGCGTCATCGAGATCCGTGGCCAGCAGCTCGGCGTGGCGCGGCTTCATCCCGCCGTTGCCGCCGACGTAGAGATTCCAGCCCTTTTCGGTGGCGATCACGCCCACGTCCTTGCCCTGCGCCTCGGCACACTCGCGGGTGCAGCCCGAGACGGCGAGCTTGATCTTGTGCGGGGAGCGCAGCCCGCGATAGCGCTGCTCGATGCGGATGGCCATGGCCACCGAGTCCTGCACGCCGTAGCGGCACCAGGTGGAGCCGACGCAGGATTTCACCGTGCGCATGGCCTTGCCGTAGGCATGGCCGGATTCGAAGCCGGCGTCCACCAGATCCTTCCAGATCAGCGGCAGCTGCTCGACGCGCGCGCCGAACAGGTCAATGCGCTGGCCTCCGGTGATCTTGGTGTAGAGCCCGAAGCGCTGCGCCACGCGGCCGATCACGATGAGCTTTTCCGGCGTGATCTCGCCGCCGGGTATGCGCGGCACCACCGAGTAGCTGCCGTCCTTCTGCAGGTTGGCGAGGTAATAGTCGTTGGTGTCCTGGATGCTGGCGTGGCGTGGCTTGAGCACGTGCTCGTTCCAGGCACTGGCCAGGATGCTTGCCAGCGCCGGCTTGCAGACGTCGCAGCCGCGCCCCTGGCCGTGGCGGACCAGGATCTCGTCATAGGTCTTGAGCTGCCCCAGCTTGACCAGATGGAAGAGCTCCTGCCGTGAGTGCGGAAAATGTTCGCAGAGATGATTGAGCACGGTCTCCCCGCGCCGCCGCAGCTCGGCGTCGAGGATCTGCTTGACCAGGGGCGCACAGCCGCCGCAGGTGCTGGCGGCCTTGGTGCATTTCTTGAGCGCACCCAGCGAGGTCTGCCCCTCTCCGATGGCGGCGCACAGCGCACCCTTGCTGACGTTGTTGCAGGAGCAGATGGTGGCGGTCTCGGGCAGCAGGTCCACGCCCAGACCGGACTTGGGCGCACCCTCGCGCGCCGGCAGGATCAGATCTTCCGGATGCGCCGGCAGGGTGATGCCGTTGAGCGCGAGCTGCAGCAGGTTGCCGTAATCCTGGGTGTCGCCGACCAGCACCGCGCCGAGCAGCCTCTGGCGGTCGGCGCTCACCACCAGCTTCTTGTAGAGCCCGGCCACCTCGTCGCTGAACAGATAATGCAGGCTGCCCGGTGTGCTGCCGTGCGCATCGCCGATGGAGGCGACGTCCACGCCCAGCAGCTTGAGCTTGGTGCTCATGTCGGCGCCGGTGAAGACCGGCGGCGCGGCAGCGTGCCCGCTGCTGGCGGCGATCTGTGCCGCCGCCACCCGCGCCATGTCGTAGCCGGGCGCGACCAGGCCGAAGATCCGCCCGTTCCACAGCGCGCATTCGCCGATGGCGTAGATCGCCGGATCGCCGGTGCGGCAGTCGTCACCGATGACGATACCGCCGCGCGGACCCACTTCCAGCTGGCAGCCACGCGCCAGCTCGTCGCGCGGGCGGATACCGGCCGAGAACAGCACCAGATCGGTCTCCAGGTGACTGCCGTCCGCGAAGGTCATGCGATGGCGCGCAGACTCTCCATCCACGATCGCCAGCGTGTTCTTCTGCGTATGCACCTGCACACCGATCGCCTCGATCTTGCGTTGCAGCAGGCGGCCGCCGAGGTCGTCGATCTGCACCGCCATCAGCCGCGGCGCAAACTCGACCACGTGGGTGGTCAGGCCCAGATCCTGCAGGGCCTTTGCCGCCTCCAGACCGAGCAGGCCGCCGCCGACCACGGCGCCGGTGCGCGCGCCGTTGGCGGCGCTGCGGATGGCGTCCAGATCCTCGATCGTGCGGTACACCAGGCAGGCCGGACGGTCCTTGCCCGGCAGCGGCGGCACGAAGGGATAGGAGCCGGTGGCCAGCACCAGCACGTCGTAGCGCAGCGTGTCGCCGCGCGCGGTCAGCACCGTGCGCTGGGCGCGGTCGACGCTCACGGCGCGATCGCCCAGGCGCAGCGTGTAGCCGTTGCGCTCGAAGAAATCCGCAGGCGTG
Organism: Gammaproteobacteria bacterium; assembly: GCA_046565985.1. Taxonomy (GTDB): domain Bacteria; phylum Pseudomonadota; class Gammaproteobacteria; order Nevskiales; family Nevskiaceae; genus Polycyclovorans. The sequence goes on along the minus strand of JBKHXN010000044.1, from coordinate 10,113 downwards.
AGGGAGAGCTCCGCCGCTGTCCTGCCGCTGAAGTAGGCCGACAGCTGGACCCGGTCGTAGGCAGGGCGCGGTTCCTCGCACAGTACGGTGACCGTGCAGGGCATGCCCGATTCTGCCAGCTGCTCCAGGAAGCGCTGGCCGACCATGCCGTGCCCCACCAGCAGTATCTCGATGGGTCTAGCCATGGGCCACCCGCTTGGGCAGCAGGCGCAGCATGGAACGCTCGGACCGGCCGGCGGCCACGGGTGCCGGTTCCGCATGGCGCTGGTGGAGGAAGCGCAGGATCTGTGCCCGGCAGTGGTGGTAATCCGGGTGCTCGGCCAGCGCCAGGCGGTTGCGGGGGCGCGGCAGATCCACCTCCAGTACCTGGCCGATGGTCGCGCCGGGTCCGACGTTGAGCATCACCACCCGGTCTGACAGCAGCACCGCCTCGTCCACGTCGTGCGTGACCATCAGCACGGTGTTGCCGAGCTGGGCCTGGATCTCCATCAGCGCATCCTGCAGCTGGGCGCGGGTCAGGGCGTCGAGCGCGCCGAAGGGCTCGTCCATGAGCAGGATCTGCGGCTGCATTGCCAGCGCGCGGGCGATCCCCACGCGCTGCTTCATGCCCCCGGAGATCTCGTGCGGACGCTTGTCACGCGCGTGGAGCATGCTCACCAGTTCCAGGTTGTGCTCGATCCACTCGCGCTGCTCGGCGCGCGTCTTGCGGTGACCAAAGACCTGGCGAACGGCCAGCGCCACGTTGCCGTAGACCGTGAGCCAGGGCAGCAGCGAGTGATTCTGGAAGACCATCGCGCGGTCCGGGCCCGGGCTGTTGACCTCCCGGCCGTCCACGATCACGCCGCCGCGGCTCGCCTGCAGCAGGCCGGCGACGATATTCAGCACCGTGGACTTGCCGCAGCCGGAGTGGCCGATGAGCGAGATGATCTCGCCCTTGCCAACCTTCAGCTGGATGCCGGCGAGCGCGTTGAACACGCCCTGCGGCGTGTGGAAATCCATATGGATGTCGGAGAGTTCGAGATGGGGTTTCATGGCGGGCTCGGCAGGTGGATGGGGTTAACGCAGTACCGCGGTCTTGTCCCAGGACACGCTCCGCTGCAGCCACAACATGCCGCGGTCCAGCAGGAAGCCGATGCAGCCGATGCTGACCACCGCCACCATGATCCGGCCCAGCGAAGCGGACGAGCCGTTCTGGAATTCATCCCACACGAATTTCCCCAGCCCCGGGTTCTGCGCCAGCATCTCGGATGCGATCAGCACCATCCACGCCACGCCCAGGGAGGTCCGCAGGCCGGCAAAGATCATGGGAACCGAGGCCGGCAGCACCACCCGCAGCACATGGCTGAACGGGTTCAGCCGCAGCACGCGGGAGACATTGACCAGATCCGGCGAGACGCCCGAGGCGCCGACCGAGGTATTGATCAGCGTCGGCCAGATCGAGCACAGCATCACGCACAGCATCGAGACCAGGAAGGACTTCGAGACGGCCGGGTTGTCACTGACATAGACCGCACTCACGATCAGGGTCACGATCGGCAGCCAGGCCAGCGGCGAGACCGGACGGAAGACCTGGATCGCGGGATTGAGCATCGCGTACAGGCTGGGCGAGAGGCCGATGGCGATGCCCAGCGGGATGGCCACGAGCGAGGCCAACAGGAACCCGGCCATCACCGTGGTGAGGCTGGTGACGATCTGGTCGATGAAGGTGGGCTTGCCCGGGTAAGGCCGCAGCCGCAGCGTGGCGTCGGGCTCGCTGGCCAGCCGTTCGGCGTGGCGCTGGCGCTGGCGTTCATCAAAGGCCACGGCCTTGGCGCGCTCGGCGCGGTGCTCGTCCAGCAGATTGCCGGCCTGCACCCAGACCTGGGTCGGGCCGGGCAGCGTGCCCAGCGAGGTCTGCACCTGGCGGGCCGAGACTTCCCACAGCAGCAGCAGCAGCAGGATGCCGGCGAGCGGCAGGATCAGCGCCTGCAGCTGGTTGCCGGCCCGGCTCAGCAGGCGGGCCATGAACTGCGGGCCGCGTGCCGGTTGCGGCAGGGAGACGGAGGGTGTCGGCAGGCTCATCGCGGGCTGGCCTCAGGGTTGTTCGCCACGCTTGAGGCCGATCTTCAGGCGCTCCAGGTAGGCGTTGGGCTGGCGCCCGTCGTAGGGGATGCCGTCTATGAAGGCGCGCGTCTCGGGCTTGAAGCCGCTTTCGCGCGCAAAGTCCGGGAAGGCCTCGGCCGGGATGCGGCCCTCGGCGATCAGCTCCTTCGCCGCCGCCGCGTAGAGGTCCGGACGGTAGACCTGCCGGGCGGTTTCCAGATACCAGGCGTCCGGGCGCGACTCGGCAATCTGCCCCCAGCGGCGCATCTGGGTCAGATACCAGATGGCGTCGGAGTAGTAGGGGTAGGACGCGTGGTGGCGGAAAAACACGTTGAAGTCGGGGATCGCCCGCTTCTCGCCCTTCTCGTACTCGAAGGTGCCGGTCATGGAATTGGCGATCACCTTTTCATCCGCGCCCACGTAGTGGGGACGCGAGATGATCCTCACCGCCTCCATGCGGTTGCGGTTCTGGTCCTGGTCCAGCCAGTACGCGGCGCGGATCAGGGCCTTGAGCACGGCCTTGTGGGTGTTGGGGTGCTGACGCGCCCAGTCCTCGCGCACGCCGAAGACTTTTTCCGGATTGTTCTGCCAGATCTCGTAGTCGGTGATCACCGGCACGCCGATGCCCTTGAACACCGCCTGCTGGTTCCACGGCTCGCCCACGCAGTAGCCGTGGATGGTGCCCGCCTCCAGCGTCGCCGGCATCTGCGGCGGCGGGGTCACCGAGATCAGCACGTCGGCCTGGAGCTGTCCGCTCACGTCGCCCCGGTTCGGCGCGTAGTAACCGGGGTGGATGCCGTCGGCCGCGAGCCAGTAGCGCAGCTCGTAGTTGTGGGTGGAGACCGGAAAGACCATGCCGAGCCGGAATGACTCGCCGCGTGCCTTGTAGGCCTGGATCACCGGCTTGAGCGCCCCCGCCCGGACCGGCCGCTGCAACTGGCCGTCCTGTACCGGCACCTGTGCTTTCACCTGTTCCCAGATGCCGTTGGCCAGGGTGATGGCGTTGCCGTTGAGGCCCATGCCGAAGGCCGTGATCACCGGCGCCTTGGTCCCGAAGCCGATGGTCGCAGCCAGTGGCTGGCCTGCCAGCATGTGGGCGCCGTCCAGCTCGCCGGAGATCACGCGGTCGAGCAGTACCTTCCAGTTAGCCTGGGCTTCCAGCGTGACGTAGAGCCCCTCGTCCTCGAAGTAGCGTTTCTCGTAGGCGATCGCCAGCGGCACCATGTCGGTGAGCTTGATGAAGCCCAGTTTGAGTTCGTCCTTCTCCAGCTTGGCGGCCTGTGCGGGCAGCCCCAGCGCAGCACCCACGGCCAGCAGCACGGCGGCCAGGTGCGGGTATGGATTGAGTCGCTTGTTCATGGTGTTCCTGTTGGCAAAAAAAAGCGTCCATGGACGATCTCGCGATCGCGCATGGACGCCGTTGTCCGAGTTCCGCATGCTGCCGCCCGCGTGGGCGGCATCGCCGGGCAACCGCCGTTGGTTGCCTGTCAGCCTGGAGCTAGCATGGAGCGTGCCAGGTCCGACGCGGCCCGCGCAGGCCACTCGCGGCGGAGTGATGCACCGGGACAGAGCGTGCCGGCACCGTGACGGGGCGGCGCGCGCATCAGAACGCGTATTCGGCCCAGACCCAGAGCCGCCGGGTGTCGAAGGTCTCCCCGCCCGAGACGGGGAAGCTGTCGGCCCGGTAGTGCGCGTACTTGATGCCGCCGTTGAGCCGCCGCGCCAGCGGATGTGTGGCCTGCAGGTTCAGCTCGGTGCCGTAGTCGGCGTCGCCGGCATCGGCGCGGTAATCGTGATGGGCCGCCAGCAGCGACAGCCGGCCCAGGCGGGCACCCAGGCTCAAGTAGCGGTCACGGATTCCGGCCGCGGGCGTGACCAGAAAAATGTCGGCCCAGCCCTGGAAGGCGTGCAGGGTCGCCAGCGGCGTCTGGAAGCTGTAGCCGCCGTCACCGGAGAGCCGCTCGTAGCCCAGCGTGCCCTTCACCCCGCCACCGCCCAGCGCCAGTTCTGCCAGCTGGTAGCTGGCGTGCACGTCGTCGGGCGCATCCTGGTAGGCGCGCTGGTCGGCGTACTCCAGCGCGTAGTCCAGTTGCAGCCCGCGCAGGGTCTGCGCGCCGGTGGCACGCAGGCCCAGGGTACGCGTGTCCTGCCGCGCCAGCGCCGGGGCCGGTATGGCGTCGAAGTCCAGCAGGTAGGCGTAGGTACTCACATGCAAGGCCCGCTCCACCACCTGCACGGCGCCGTTGAGCAGGTGCGCGCCGATCGCCAGGTCATTGTCATTCGCGCCGTTGATCGGAAAGCTGCGGAACATGTTGACGTTGTCCAGGTAGGCGTACTGCAGATACAGCCCGGGGATGGCGCGGGTGCCGAGCCACAGTGCATCAAAGGTCTGCTCGTTCTGGCGCCAGCCGACGTTGCCGATGAAACGCGCGTTGTCCAGGATCAGACGCTGGCGTCCGAGCCTGAGCGTGGTCTGCGGCAGGCCGGTGTAGCGGATCCAGGCCTGGTTGAACTCGCTGCCCTTGGGGTCGGCGATCACCGGAAACTGCGTGCGGCCGTTGTCGCCGCTGTTGTAATCGTCGTCCCCGAGGACGGAAGTGCCCTCGAATTCCAGTTGCGCGTCGAACCCCGACCACGCTGCGGTGGTGTAGGCCAGCCGGGTGCGCAGGGTGAGGGCGTTGGCCTCGCGCGCAAGATGGTCCTGCTGCGCGTTTTCGTAGCGCAGGCGGCTGTTCAGCTGTACGGTGCCGCCGGCAATGGCCTCGGCCAGCGTGGCGGCGTGAAGCTGGGCGCTGCAGACGGCCAGTATCAGGCCGGTGACCCAGTGGGGGTGGCGATATGTCATGAACCTGCTCCCTGAAGATGTAGGCGGGCGGGCATAAAAAAGCGCCCTCCACGGTCTGGCCGTGGAGGGCGCCTATGCCCGGTGATGTCTGTTGCCTGGCGCCGCGGACCTTCATTGGTCCGCGGGCGGTGCCAGCCACACACGGCCTGCAAACAGCGTGCCAGTGCGCCGCGGGTCAGGCCGGGTACACGCGCCCGTCGAAGAAGCGATCGGCCCCCATGGTGATCACGCCGCCGGGGGTGTCCAGCAGCCAGGCTTGGCCGTGCCGCCCTTCCTCCTTGTGATCGGTCTGCGGACAGGGCTCGCCCAGGCTTGCAGCGGCCTGCCGGTAGAGATCCGGCCGGTACACGCGGGCGGCCACGGCCGCCACGTCCAGGGTCTCCGTGGCCTGGCCCCAGCGCTGCATCTGGCGCAGGAACCACTGCGCGTGCGAGCGCCAGGGAAACCCCGCCGCACCGGCGTGGAACACCAGCCCGGCGCCCGGGGCATCGGCGCTGGCAGGAGCCTGGAGTCCGGCCAGCAGCGCCTCCGGTGTGGCATCCAGATAATGCCCGGCGTGCAGCAGCCGCGCTGCCTCGACACGGTGCGGCGGTGCATCGAGCCAGCGCGCCGCCTCGATCAGGCTGGCGATCAGCGCGAGATGGGTGGCCGGATGCGCGGCCGCCCAGGCCTGGGTCACGCCGAGGATTTTCTCCGGGCCATGGTTCCAGATCTGATGCCCGCTGAGCAGCTGCCGGCCCAGCCCGGCCCGCTCGGCCACGTCGCCCCAGGGGGCGCCGACGCAGTAGCCGTCGATCTCGCCGGCACGCAGGCTCTGCACCATCAGCGGTGGTGGCACCACCACCAGCTCCACGTCGTGGTCCGGATCCATGCCGCAGGCGGCGAGCCAGTAGCGCAATTGGTAATGGTGGGCCGAGTATGGAAAGACGTGGGCGAATACGCGCTTGCGCCGCCCCTGCGCGCGGTCCGTGCGCAGCACCCGCTGCAAGGCCGCGCCGGCCGCGGCCGGGCCGGGGGAGTCACCGAGTTCCAGTGCCGCGTGCAGCGATGCGGAAACCGTGAGCGTATTGCCGTTGAGGTTCAGCGACAGTCCGGTGAGCATGGGCACGCCAATCCCGTCCAGCCCCAGCTCCGCCGCCAGCGGAATCGGGGCGAGCAGGTGCGCGGCGTCGAGCGCACCGGCGGCGAGCTTGTCGCGCAGCGTCGCCCAGGATCCTTCCACCGACAGCGCCACGTCCAGCCCGTGGCGGGCGAAGAATCCACGCTCGCGCGCCACCACCAGCGGCGCGGCGTCGAGCAGCGGGATCATGCCCAGACGCAGGCGGGTCTTTTCCAGTGTGGGGTGCATGCTCACCTCTACAGCAGCTCGGCTGCGGCCAGCAGCGCGCGCGCCGCGTCGCCGATGCGCAGGTTGCGATCCATCGCCATGCGCCGCAGCAGTTCATGGGCCGCGGGCTCGTCCAGGCCGCGGCGTTTCATCAGCAGACCCTTGGCCTTTTCCACGTCGCGGCGATCCGCGAGCTTGAGCCGCGCATCCTCCAGCTCGTGACGCAGGGACTGGAATTCCTCGAAGCGGGCGATCGCCACCTCGATCACCGGCTGCAGGCGCGCCGCCGACAGGCCGTCCACCACATAGGCGCTCACGCCGGCGCGCAGGGCGCGGCGGATGGTCTGCGCGTCGCCGGTATTGGCGAACAGCACGATGGGCCGCGGCCGTTCGCGGCTGATGGCACTGAGGGACTCCAGCGTGTCGCGGCTGGGCGCATCCACGTCGATCAGCACGATGTCGGGCTGATGCGCGGCCACCTCGGCCAGCAGCGCGTCGCGGGTGGATACCCGCGCCACCAGCTGGTGGCCGGCGGCGCACAGGGTCTGCGCGAGGAGCGTGGCGCGCCGCTCGTCGTCGTCCACGAGCATTACGCGCATGAGCTGCGCCGTACGGGGCTGGACCGGGTCATGGACCCGGCGCAGCAAGAAGCGTGCCCCGGCCTCAGGGCCGGGGGCACGGACTCAGAACCACTCCACTCCGAACAGCAGTTCCACCCGCTCGTAGTCCAGGTAGTCGAGATTGGCCTGGTTGAGCGAGAGCGCCGCCTCGGCAAACGGGCGCAGGCCGCCGCGCGCAGCGAATTGGGCGTTGAGCGAGGCGCTGAGCAGGGTCTCGCGCCGCTCGCGCTGGTTGAGCTGGCCGTCCACCAGGAAGCGGTCGGCATCCTGGAAGTGGCTATAGCGCAGCAGTCCGGCGGCGTTCAGGCGCGCCTCACCGCGACGGCCCAGCGCCCAGGAGCCGAGCAGGGAATGGCGGATCGGCGACTGGCTGAAAAATTCATCGCCGCGCGTCAGATCGCGCCGGTCGTTCCATTCCAGTGCATAGCCGCCGCCAAAGCGTGCACCGGCCGCCAGCCAGCGCAGGCGGTGGCGCTGGCCGGTGAACTCGCGGTACAGCGCCCCGGCCTCGATCCGGTCGCCCTCGTACTGGATGCGCTGGACCAGCCTGCCGCCGCCGCGCTGCAGATTGAGACGCAGCCCGTACTGGTCGGCAAAGGTCTCGCCGCCGTAGCGGATGGTGGCCAGCGCCGGCCCGGCCGCCGCACGCCAGCCGCCGAGACGCCAGCGGGCGAGCGCTTCCAGATCGGCGCCGAGCTGGTCGTAGCGGCTGTCTTCCATCACGTCGCGCACGTAGAGCCGTGCCTGCAGGTCCAGCGCCGAACGCTCATGGCGGGCCAGGCCCAGGCTCTCCAGAAACAGGCTCTCGTCGGCGGCCGTGCCGCTGCCGGCGTCGTTGGCGAGGTTGGCATTGCTGTCCAGCCCACCCGCCACGGACAGGTAGAACGAGGTGCGCGGCGCCGGCGCGACATCCGTCATCCGGCTGCGCGCCTGACGAATCCGTTCGCGCAGGCCCGGCTGCTGGCGCTCGGCGGCATCGAGCAGGCGCAGCGCCTGCGCGGTGTTGCCGGAGCGGTGTTCGATCAGCGCCAGGTGATAGTCGGCAAGGCCGGCAAAGGCCGGACTCTGCCGTGCCAGGCGGAAGTAACGACGTGCTTCATCATCCTGCTTCAGGCGGTAGTGGCAGAGGCCGAGGTTGTAATGCAGTGCGGGCGAGGGCCCGTCGCGCCGCTCCGCGGCCTGGAAGTGGGACAGCGCCGCACGCGCGTCTCCCGCGCGGTAGGCCTGCACCCCCTGCTCATACGGGCTGCCGGAGGGCTGGGCCTGTGCCGGCATGTGGCCCAGCAGCAGTGCACCGCAGAGCAGCAGGAACAGGGCCGGCCGCTGGTGCTGGGAATCCCTCGTGGGCTTGGGGATCATTCTTTTGTCCATTGTTAATTTCGGGAACATAACGCAGCAAACACCAAAGGCCGGGGGGAGGGGCCCCCGGCCTTGGTGCCTTCAGCGGGTCCGGACCTTGGCGGTCCGGCCCGTTTCAGGAAACGCATGCGTGCATGAATCAGCGGCCCGGTACACCTTCCGGCGCACCCGTGGGCGTGCCTGCCGGGGCGCCACTGGGGACGCCTTCCGGACGGCCGCGACGCTCGCGGGACTGCTCGGCGGTCTCGCGGCCGAACTCGGCACGGCCTTCGCGCGCGGCGTTGGCGGTATCCAGGCCGAAGCTGGAATTGGCCTTGCCTTCGTCGCTCGCCTCGTCGGGCAGGGCCAGGCGCTGGCTCAGCTGCTCAGGGGTTTCGCCATTCTCCACCACGTCCATCTCCATGCCGTCGAGATCGTCGGCTTCCTGCGCGTGGGCGGCGGACATGGCCAGCATGGCGGCCAGGGTCAGGGATGTCAGTTTCAGGTAACGCATGTGAATACCTCCTTGCGGGTGGAACAAACTATCCGGCGCGACCGGATGGGGCAGGCAGTGCCGCCACGAAGCGGCGCTGCGAATTGCGGTAGTGGAGCGTGGCGACGATCGGCTCGGCGCTGGTCCCGCTGACGGCGAACTCCAGCAGGTTGTTGCCCTGGTTCAGATCAGTGGTCCACGCCAGCGTGCGTGTGCCGGGGCGATCACTGAGCGTCACGCCCTCGGGCAGTTCGATGCGTATCTGCACTCCCTCCAGATCGCGTGGTGCCTTGAAGGCCAGGCGTACGGTCCGGGTGATGACGGGGGCGGTGGCCGCCGTGGTCACGTCCGTGTCCTGCGGAACCGGCGCCGGGGTGCCCAGCCACAGCGCCGGGATCAGCGCCGCGGCCATCAGGCTCGCCGCCAGGGCGTAGGCCACCGCCGGGCGACGCAGAGGCGCCCGGCGGTGGGCAAAGGCCTGTGCCAGCCGTACCTCGAAGGCGGGTGTGGGCCGCAGCGGCGGCAGTTCGCGCAGGCGGCTGCGCAGCGCGGTTTCCGCCTGCAGCAGCGCCTGGCAGCCAGCACAGCCGGCGGCGTGCGCCGCCAGGGCCTCGTCGAGCGTGCCAGTGGTGCGCATCAGTTGCTGGTGGAAGTCAGTACAGTTCATGGCGAGCCTCTTGTCAGCTAACACGTCCGGGCGCGGCAAAAGGTTGCATGAGCAGACCGCGCAACTGCAGCCGCGCGCGGTGCAGGCGTGACTTGAGCGTGCCCAGCGGCGTCTCCAGCTGCCGGGCGAGTTCGTCGAGCGTGTAGCCTTCCACGTCGTGCCAGACCACCACCGCGCGGGCCTCCGGGCTCATGCGCGACAGCGCCTGCTCGATCTGCGCCAGGCTGGCGCTGGCGATGGCCTGCGTCTCCGGGCCCGGTTCGGGGGATGCCAGTTCCGGCAGCTCGTCGGTGTAGTCCACCGGGCTGCGGGTCTGGTGCCGGTAGTCGTCCACGAAGGTGCGGTACAGGCAGCGTGCCAGCCAGGAGCCGGGGTCTTCGAGTTTCTGCAGGGCACTGAGATCGGGGATGAACTTGAGACAGACATCCTGCACCAGGTCCTCGGCGCTGGGGCGGTCTCCGGTCAGGCGGCAGGCCAGCTGGAACAGGCGTGGCAGGTGAGGTTGCAGCAGCGCTTCGAACAGCCCGTCGCGGACGGCTGACTGCGGGCGTCGGAATGCAAGGAGGGCCATACGGCTTACACGTCCGTGCGGGCCAAAAGGTTGCATCGCCCCGCGGGGTGGCGGCCTCAGTCCGGCAGGACCTCGGCGTTGAGGTCGTAATCGTCGCTCTGGATCACGCGTGCGCGCACGATCTGCCCTGGCCGCAGTGGGCGGTCGCAGGAGAGATAGACCTTGCCGTC